>JBJEQU010000065.1:0-5224 GCA_051881935.1 Porcipelethomonas sp.
TGAGCATACACCGAAAGCAATAATGGACAAGGCAAAGAAAAGCTGCTGTGGTCGTTACGCTGCAGTAAATCTTTGTAACTATCACACCATTGAATTCCGTATGTTCCGTGGTACTTTGAAGTACAACACCTTTATTGCGGCAATAGAACTTGCAAACCGTATTTGTGATGTTGCAATGTACAATACAGACGATTCAATTGCAAAAATTTCATGGTCTGATTTCGTAGCAGATATTACCGAACCTGAGCTTATTCAGTATCTGAAAGAACGCAATTTATACATCAACGAAAAGGTTGAAGAAAGTGAGGAGTATTGATATGTGTGCATTATTTGGATGGCTTGACTGCGGTAATAAATTACCGCACAAGCTTTTGAAGAAATTTACTCAGGAACTGGCTAATGCCGCTGAGGAACGTGGAACAGATGCAAGTGGAATATCTTATGTGCAGAATGGTAAAATCAAGATTTACAAGAAAGCAAAGCCTGCTCATAAGGTGAAGTTCATCTTTCCGGAGGGAACAAATGCTTTAATGGGGCATACCCGTCTTACTACACAGGGAAATCAGAAGTATAACTTCAACAACCACCCGTTTTACGGTAAATCAGACAAGGAGTTTGCCTTTGCTCATAACGGTGTTCTGTATAATGACGATACCCTCAGAAAAGAAAAACAGCTTCCTAAAACTCGCATTGAAACTGACAGCTACGTTGCAGTTCAGCTCCTTGAAAGACAGGGAAAGCTTGATTTTGATTCTCTGAAATCCATGGCAGAAGATGTACAAGGAAATTTCACTTTTACTATCCTTGACCAGTACAACACGCTTTACTTTGTAAAGGGTTCAAGCCCTATGTTCTTGATATACTTTGAACAGCTTGGACTTTTTGCATACGCTTCGACCGAAAGTATAATGTCAAAGGCAATGAGAAAATCGGAATTAAACCAATACAAGTACAGCAGGATTCTGCTGTATGAAGGTGACATTCTGTCCATTGATAAAAAAGGCAAAACTGAGGTTTCAGAGTTTGAAACATTTTCGTATCAGTACAGCTTGGGTTATTCAGCAGGTTACGGCTGTCACGAAGAACTGTTGCTTGAAATGTGTACATGCTTTGGCGTATCGGAAGATGATATTATGCTACTCCTTGACTTTGGTTATACTGCTGATGATATTGAAGAAATGCTCATGGATTCAGATTTGCTGTCAGATACTATTGCAGATATCAAGGAAGTCAATGAGTATGAGGAGTTATGGGAGTACTGTGTGTAATATCGTAAAAAAATTGTTGCGCTGAACGTTGAAAGGTGGTGTTGAAAATGAAAGGATTCCTTGCAGGTATTGCGGTTACTCTTATTGTTGAAAGTACATTGGCAGTCGTATTAATTACAAAGAAAGTAAAGGAGGCTGATAGCGAATGAAAACTGTTGTAGAAGTAGCCGTTGAAGTGGCTCTTTGTGTAGCTGCTATTATAAAGGTTATAAAAAGAAAGAAGTGAAAAATTATGTTAATAATCAAGGATTTAGAGGAGTTTGAGAGCGAGAATATATCCCCTGAACTTAAAGCTTTTCTGACTGAAAAATTCAGCAATATTGTAAAGGAGTATGACCTTGACGGTATGAGCGGAATGTTTTCAGTAATTCTTCTTTCAGAAAATGAATCAGACTATATTGCTGACAAGCTTTTAGAATTCTGGGAAGAATTAACATATGACAACTGCAAATGGATTCATACTGTATGGGCAGCATCAGATGGTTACAGCGAGGATATTTATATCCCCTACACAGCTGAAAATGCTCTGGTCGTTGAAAGGAGGTGTTCATAATGTTCAGCAGTGACAGATATCTTACAAGAGGTGTTAACGAAAGCATTCCTGCTGAAATACAGCTTTTCATATGGACTGCTATTTCAAACATGCCTGCTCCAAAAGATTATTTTCAGATTTTTAATCTCAGCATTGAAAACGGCTTGCAGATAATCCACCATTCATCAGAGCAACCCAAGTTTGATATGACATACATTATTCCGGAGATTGTCAATCCTGTGTCGGCGAAGATTTACGTTATTGACGATTACTATGCTGATGAGGACAAGCATATTGCAACAATGCTTTTGGCTGAGGAATACTGATGATAACTTATTCGGAGGCAACAAAACTGTCTCCGAATTTTTTTGTAAAAAGCATGACGAACATATTGATATTAATTAATCAGAAAGGGGCATTATTTATGTCATTTACAGGTCATGTAAGAAAAAGAGAAGCAAAGTCAGGATTGACAACGTATCAGATTATTGTCGAAGAAGAGGCAGCATTTTCTACTGGTAAGCGTAAGAGGTACTACAAGACTATAAAAGGGAGCAAGAAAGATGCCGAAAAGGCTATGAGGCAGATGATAAATGATCTTGAAAAACAGACATTTACAAAGGATGCAAAAATTACTGTTAAGGACTTCATGCATCAGTGGCTGGACTTGTATATTAAAAACCAGCTCTCCCCTACTACAGTTCAGCATTATGTTGATCAGACTGAGAATTATATTATTCCTGAGTTTGGTGACAAGAACATTCAGCAACTGAAAAATATTGACGTTCAGAAGTGGATATTCTCCTTACAGACAGCATCACCATTAACAGGAAAACCACTTGCACCTAAGACTATTAAGAACATATGGCTTAATCTGTCTGCGGCTATGAAGAAGGCAGTAATGCTTGAACTTATCCCAAAGAATCCATGTGATAATATTACCCTGCCTAAGCTTGAAAGGTTTCATCCCGATGTTTACAGTATGGACGAAGTAGCAAAACTTCTTGACTGTGCCAAGGGTACGGATATGTACTTAATACTTATGATAGAGATTTGTCTTGGGCTTAGACGTGGAGAATTGCTTGCGTTGAAGTGGCATCATGTTAATTTTGCTGAGGGCATTCTTTCAGTAGAAGAAAATCTTGTTACTGTTGCAAACGAGCGTATCACAAAAGCTCCTAAGACAAAAAGCGGTGTAAGAAATATTCAGATACCTGCCACATTGCTTATGCTGTTAAAGCAGACTAAGGAAGAACGTCATGCAGGTGACGATGCATATATCATATGCCAGCCTGATGGCTCACCGTACAAGAGCGATTCCCTGTCGTTGAAGTTCAGACGCTTTCTGAAAGCTAATAATCTGAAACATATCCGTTTTCACGATTTAAGGCATATCAACGCAACAATAATGCTGACTTCCGGCATTTCTCCAAAAGTTGCACAGGAACGCCTTGGACATGCGAACTATCAGATTACTATGGACATTTACAGCCATGTACTTAAAAGCGTTGAGAAAGAAGCTGCTGATAAGATTGATGATGCATTGTTCAGCGTTAATTCCTGATACAAAATACCTCATATCTCCATGTGGGATATGAGGCAATTTTTTTGATATGTTACACTTATTACGACGGCAATGACGGCAACTGAAAATGCCGTCATCTGAAAAAGCCATATATTACTTACGTTTGACGGCATTGTCGGCATTTGCGGTATTTTTTCAAAAAATTCAAGAAAAACGAAATTTTACAATATAAGCATTGAAACGGTAAAATATTATTCTATTTCCTGCTCAAGTGATTTAAAGACATCATCATCAAAAAACTCAATAAGTGAAATATCAAGTCCGTCGCATATCATTTTAATTGTTGTAATGCCAGGATTTTTACTTACACCATATATTATATTTTTTATAGTTGATGGAGGAATTGCAGAAAGATGAGCAAGACCATTTATGGTTATATTTTTTTCTTTACATAATGCTAATATCCTTTGCGTTACAGCTTCAGTTGTTTTCATATTTTTCTCCGACTATATATAGACTTTACAATATTCAGTATATAAGTTTTTTGAAAAATATGTAGTCTATATATAGACTTTTAAATGGAAACGTGTTAAAATAGACTATATATAGACCATGTAGCTATAAAAAATAGCCTCTCATTTGCATATGAGAAGCTACATTTTTCTCAGAATAAAACCATCTGAGAAATTGAAATCATTTATTCATTCACATTATAATTATACTGTATATTGTCGAAAATGTCAATATTTCGGTTTGAATCTGCAAAAGAAATAAGCATAATTAATACTGAAGTCATACTGTATTTATGCAATTTTTATGCAATTCGCCGTCAAAATTATGGTCGTATGGAGGACATGCCTATGGCACGCAAAGGCGAAAATATTTATAAACGAAAGGACGGCAGATGGGAAGGACGTTATATTCATCACTATGATAAAAATGGGAAAGCACATTATCAATCGGTTTATGCAGCATCTTATTCTGAAGCAAAAGCAAAATTGCTTCAAAAGAAACAGCAAACTCTTACTCCGCTCCAATCTATGTCTTATAAAACTCTGCAATGCTACTGTGATGAATGGCTTATCTCCGTAAAGCTGAAAAGCAAGGAATCTACCTACTGCAAATATCGTAGTATCTGCGAAAAGCACATTATTCCACTTCTCGGAAAATATCCGGTTGATAAAATAAGTACAGCATTGGCAGAACAATTTATATGCAGTAAACTGGAATCGTTTTCTTTAAGAACCGTAGGAGGAATTTTATGTGTATTGAAAATGGTTATAGCTTATGCGGAACAGGAGAATTGTCATACAATTTGTAATTTTTCATCATTAACAGTAAAACAGGAGCAGGAACCCATTCAGATCCTCACTTTGGAAGAACAAAGGCAGTTCAGTATGTTTCTTAGAAAAAATATGGACTGTTGCAAACTTGGCGTTTATCTGAGCCTTTACAGTGGAATTCGCATCGGAGAACTATGTGCATTACAATGGAAAAACATCTTGCTTGAGGAAAGAATATTGAAAATTACAGCAACATTGCAAAGAATACAATCTGAAAACATTGAAGGTGCAAAAACTAAAATTGTCATTACATCGCCTAAAAGCAAATATTCTATACGAGAAATTCCGTTGACTGATTCACTGATTGAGTTGCTGACGCAGTATCGCAGTAATGATGAAAATTATCTGCTGACAGGTAAAGAAAATTATATGGAACCTCGTACTTTACAATACAGATTCAAAAATTTCCTTGAAGAGTGCGAATTAAAAGATATTAATTTTCATGCGTTGCGGCATACTTTTGCAACCAGATGTGTAGAAGCAGGATTTGAGATAAAAACACTAAGCGAGATTTTAGGACATTCCAGTGTTAACATTACGCTAAGCCGTTACGTTC
>JBJEQU010000066.1:0-5196 GCA_051881935.1 Porcipelethomonas sp.
GTACTGGTAAAACACTTCTTGCAAAGGCTGTTGCCGGTGAGGCAGGCTGTCCGTTTTTCCCGATTTCCGGTTCTGACTTTGTTGAAATGTTTGTAGGTGTAGGTGCATCAAGAGTACGTGACCTTTTTGAACAGGCAAAGAAAAATGCGCCGGCTATTATCTTTATCGATGAGATCGACGCTGTGGGAAGACACAGAGGAGCAGGTCTTGGCGGCGGTCATGATGAGCGTGAGCAGACCCTTAACCAGCTTCTTGTTGAGATGGACGGTTTTACAGGAAATGAAAGCGTTATTGTAATTGCTGCAACAAACCGCCGTGATATACTCGACCCTGCACTGCTTCGTCCGGGACGTTTTGACCGACAGATAGTTGTAAGCTATCCGGACATCAAGGGCAGAGAGGAGATACTCAAGGTCCATACGAAAAACAAGCCGCTGGGTCCTGATGTTGTGCTTAAAACTATTGCAAAGACAACGGTGGGATTTACAGGTGCTGACCTTGAAAATCTTGTAAACGAAGCTTCACTGCTTGCTGCGAGGGCAGACAGGAAAGCTATTACAATGGAGGATATTGAGGAAGCAACTATAAAGGTTGTTGCAGGTCCTGAAAAGAAATCCCGTGTTGTAACAGAGCGTGAGAAAAAGCTTACATCCTACCATGAAGCAGGTCATGCGGTATGCACCTATTACTGCCAGTCCCAGGATAAGGTACACCAGGTATCCATTATCCCGAGAGGCATGGCAGGAGGATTTACAATGTCACTGCCTGAGCATGACAAGTCGTATGTAAGTCAGACTGAAATGCGTGAAAATATAATTACTCTTCTGGGCGGACGTGTTGCTGAAAAGCTTATTCTTGATGATATTTCAACGGGAGCTTCCAACGATATTGAAAGAGCAACCGGCATTGCAAGAAATATGGTCACAAAGTACGGTTTCAGCGAAAAGCTCGGACCTATGGTCTACGGCAACGAACAGGGTGAAGTGTTCCTCGGCAGGGATTTCAACAGCAGCAGGAATTATTCTGAAAAGGTAGCAGCCGAGATCGACGCTGAAATGAGAAGGATCATTGAAGAGGGATATGAGAAATCCGAACAGATTCTCCGGGAGCATATTGATCAGCTTCATTTCCTTGCAAAGTACCTTATGAAGTTTGAAAAAATTGATGATGTTGACTTTGAAAGACTTATGAAGGGCGAGATGGATGAAAGCATTATTGAGCCTGAAAATAATGAACAGCCGGAAACGACTGAGGATAAAACATCAGGATCGGAAAATGATGACAAAACTGAAGAATAATATTTTGGAGGACGGTCTTCTGACCGTCCTTTTTGCAATCAGGTTCACAAATAAAATTGAAATATCTGCGTATATTTTTCTGATGCCTGACCAATAATATAAATGCGGATTTAAACCGCCAAATTTTTAGAAAATGGAGAAGAATTATGAACAATCAGAAAAATTCTCAGTCTTCAAACTTAAACGGCAGAAACCAGAACCAGAACCAGAACCAGAACCAGCAGAGAAATCAGAACCAGAACCAGAATCAGCAGAGAAATCAGCAGAACAATTCAAACAACTAATTTTGTTCTGAGAACAGAAAAAACGGTGTGAAGGAAAATCACACCGTTTTTTTTATTCATCATCGACCAAAAACCTATACGGCGGGACATCAAGAACGGCAGCTATGTCGAACAATGTATCAAGTGAAACTGTCCTGTTTACGTTTGGTGCTTCAACTGCGCCGATAAATGCCAGATTCTTATCAATGGATTCAGCAAGCTGTTCCTGTGTAAATCCTCTCAGCTTTCGGTAATAGCTGATTTTCAGTCCGATTTTGCGATATTTATCAAGATACTGTTCTTTCATAACTCCACCTGCCTTTTTTACAATTGTATCACGAATTGTTGACAATATGAATTTGCTGTAGTACAATTTATATTGTATATAAAGCAATAACAATTATTTAGCAGCATATAGGGTAGGTGGATTTGTATGAAATCAGCGTGTTTTACCGGACATAGAATACTATCCGGAAATATAACGGCACTTGATGAACGGCTTTACAATATTCTTGAGCGTGGCATAAATAATCTCGGTCTTACCGATTTCTATGCAGGTGGTGCTATTGGCTGGGATACTTTGTCAGCCCAAACAGTTCTCAAGTTGCGTGAAATTTACCCTTTTATTAAGTTGCATCTGATTCTGCCGTGTTCCAATGAAGAACAAACTATAAAATGGACGCAAATTCAGAAGGATGACTTTCAGATTATTTTATCCCTTGCCGACACAGTGGAATATACTGCTCATCATTATTACAATGGTTGTATGAAAGTACGAAATGCCAGACTTGTGGAATGTGCAACCGATTGTTGTTTCTGCTTTTGGAATCCCGTCAATAAATATAGCAGAACCGCTCAAACTGTCCGTATGGCTCACCAAAAGAAGATTATGATTGTCAATTTTTACACAGCATAACAAAAACAGCACCCGTCAGGGTGCCGCTTTTTCATATTATATAAGTGTATATCTTGGCTTTCCGTCAACTGTTCCGACAAACAATGACTTAGGTCTTGCCCAGAGTTCATCATTTTCAACAGATTTGTATATAATAAGCTCTTCGAGAGTCTCGCTGTGCTTTGCAACAGATACGATCTCGTATTCGCCGCCCTTGTAGTGACGGTATCTTCCGCCAACCTTGATCTCTGTTTCCTGTGGAATTTCTTCCTGAACAGGTTCAGGCTCTTCGTTAAGGAACGTGTCTTCAACAATGATCATTGAAGAGAATGGCGGCATTTTTATGTATGCATTGCCGTTTTCAACATTTACATTGCTGCCGCTTATTACGTCAACAAGGGCAGTCTTGTCTGTTCCGAAGCACAGGTCATAGTCTCTGTCCTCCAGGTTGAGGGCAACATATACACGCTGCTCATTAAGCTCCTTCATAAACAGAAGCTGCTGGTTTCTGATTATGATCGTATGGTATTTACCTGTTCTCAGAGCAGGATAAGCCTTGTAAATTCTTCCAAGCTTTACAATGTGTGAATAAAGCTTTGTGTTTTCAGAGGACATGTTTCCAAGATTCAGACACGGTCTTAAATTGTCATCTGAATTGTTTTCCTTAACACCCTTTACGCCGTATTCACCGCCGTAGTAAATTGAAGGAATACCCGGCATTGTATAGAGCAGAGTGTATACATTGTATATGTGTTCCGGATTTGTAAGGGTACTTGCGATACGATTTACGTCATGGTTGTCAACAAATGTATAAAGATTTATGCCCGGATATATAGCATTGCTGCCTGACTGACGGTTAATAGAATAGTCGATCTCAAAATAATTTTTAGTATTGTGTGAGGAATAAATTCCCTTATAGCATTCGTAGTTCGTAACACTGTCAAGCATTTCCGGATTTGCCCAGCGGTTGTAATCGCCGAAGATGATCTCGCCCATGAGCCAGAAATCAGATTTTCTTCCCTTGCAGTGTGAACGGATTCTCTTGAAGAAGTCGAATTCAATACAGTCTGCAGCGTCAAATCTTATGCCGTCAATATCGAATTCATCCATCCAGAAATCAACCACGCTGATTAAATAGTCACACACCTCCGGATTTCTTAAATTCAGCTTTACCAGATTATAGTGACCGTTCCAGCCCTCATACCAGAAATTATCTCCGCAGGGACTCTGTCCGCCGAAATTGAGGTTGTGGAACCAGCCGCAGTAAGGAGAATTCTGACCGTTCTGCTGAATATCCTTGAACTTTTCAAATCCTCTTCCTACATGGTTAAAAACACCGTCTAAAATAATTTTGATGCCGTTTTCATGAAGCTGCTTACAGATCTTCTTGAAAGATTCATTATCTCCGAGACGTCTGTCAACAGTCTTATAGTCTATTGTATCATATCCATGCTCTACTGACTCAAAAATTGGTCCGAGATACAAAGCGTCAATATTCATTTCCTTAAGATGGGGGATCCAGTCGATAAGTTTGTCAAGTCTATACTGAACCTCGCCTCCCTCATTGAATTTAGGCGCTCCGCAGAAGCCCAGAGGATAGATGTGATACACGATAGCGTTATCATACCAGTTATTAAACATTTTCTTCAACCTTTCCTTTGTTATTTTTTACAGCCTTCGAGAAAATAGGTCGCTTCCATATCCGCAACACTGAGCGCAAATGCAAGGGGAAACATTTCAAATGCTTTTCCGATGCTGTTTCTGTCCTCAATTCCCGAAAATCCCATATGATATCTTATAGCAAATGCTTCTTCTCTTGTAAGACGCATAAAGCCCGACACTATGTAGACTGATTTTTCACCATGCCCATAAGGCAGCTGATCGTCTATTGTGTAGTAAGGAACCTTTTCCCATACACCTTGTTCATTTTTCGCATTCCGGAAATCCACGGTATAAAAATTCATTTTACACACATCATGAAGAAGCGAAACAAGCGCTATGCTTTCTTCTGTGTAATTCATTCCGTAAATGTCCTTTGTGCGTTTTCTTTCAAGGTAGTCCCTGAGGCAGTGATATACATTAAGACTATGTTCAACGAGTCCGCCTTCATAGGATCCGTGATAACGTGTACTGCAAGGGGCAGTAAAAAAGTCGCTCTGTTCAGAAAGCAGATAATTCAGCAGTTTATCCGAACCGGGGCGTGTTATCTTTTCCTTATAAATTTCGGTAAATTCACTCTTAAAATTGTTGCTCATATGATTCTCCAATACAACTGTTTATACTATTTTACCATAGATCGGGGAATTTTTCAACCCTTTTTAGGTAAAAATATTCAAAAGCATTTTGTTAATATTGTATAGCAGATTTCCACATACATCCGATCAAGCAAAAATTAAAACAGTAAAATATATAAATTTCCCAAAAAACTATTGACTAAACATTAATTTTAGTTTATGATAATATCAAGAGTTATGAGGACGCTGCGGCTGTAGAATGGCGGACAGTTTTCCGTGCTCCTACAAAAAACATCGAAGGAGAATAAAAAATGAAATATTATATAGGTATTGATCTCGGCGGAACGAATATTGTTGCCGGAGTTGTTGATGAAAATTACAATATTGTTGCAAAGGCAAGTACAAAAACAAATCTTCCAAGACCGGAAAAGGAAATTGCTGATGATATGGTGAAGGTTTCTCTTGAAGCAGTCAGCGAAGCCGGTATCACAATGGACGATATTGAG
>JBJEQU010000067.1:0-5192 GCA_051881935.1 Porcipelethomonas sp.
TGCGGCAATGTTAAAGGAAATGCAGTTATTGACGATACAAGTAATAATACCAACGTTGTAAATGAGCTTGATATACCTATTCTCTGCATGGGATGCAAAAACATGATCATAGCGGCAAGCAGCGATGGCATTCTCGTTTCTGATAAGGAACGAAGCGGTTATATGAAACCTTATGTTGAACAGATAACCGGAGATGCAATGTTTGCTGAAAAGTCATGGGGCACATATACTGTAATTGATGTCCAGCCGGGTTCTATGACAATTAAAGCTGATCTCAGTGCCGGGAGCAGGATGACATATCACAGTCATGAATTGAGGAGTGAGGTTTGGACAATTGTTTCAGGAACAGGCAGGGTGATTATTGACGGAGAAGAAAGGAACATTACAAGCGGAGATGTTATATCCATACCAATAGGTGTAAAACACTGCATCATGGCAGAAACGAATCTGAATATCATCGAAGTTCAGATAGGTCAGAGTATAAGCAAAAGAGACAAGATCATTTTTGAAGAATAAGGAGTTGTAATTCAATGAAAAAAGCACTTATTACGGGCATTACGGGACAAGATGGTTCATATCTGGCAGAATTTTTGCTGGAAAAGGGATATGAGGTTCACGGTATGATAAGACGTTCCTCCGTTTCCAATACCGAAAGAATAGATCATCTTATTTCAGCGGGAACAATCAGGCTGCATGATGGTGATATGTCAGACTCTTCAAGCATTATCAGAATAGTAAATGAAGTAAGGCCGGATGAAATATATAATCTCGCTGCGCAGAGCCATGTGGGTGTCAGCTTTGATGCTGCCGAATATACAGGCGATGTTGATGCCCTGGGAGTACTCAGGATACTTGAGGCAGTACATATGCTCGGACTCGACAAGAATTGCCGTATATATCAGGCATCCACTTCAGAGCTTTACGGAAAAGTTGAAGAGTGTCCACAAAATGAAAATACTCCTTTCCATCCTTATAGTCCATATGCTGTTGCGAAGCAGTATGGTTTCTGGATGATTAAGGAGTATCGTGAAGCTTATGGAATGTTTGCCTGCAACGGAATACTTTTTAATCATGAATCAGAACGTCGTGGTGAGAATTTTGTTACAAGGAAAATTACTCTTGCAGCCGGTCGTATTGCCTGCGGTTTGCAGGATCATCTCGAACTCGGCAATCTGGACTCACTTCGTGACTGGGGATATGCAAAGGATTATGTTGAATGTATGTGGCTTATTCTGCAACAGGATGAACCGGATGATTATGTTATTGCAACAGGTGTTCAGCATACTGTCCGTGAATTTACCACACTTGCCTTTGCTAATGACGGTATTGAGCTTGAATGGCGCGGAGAGGGTCTTGATGAAAAGGGTTACGACAAAAAGACCGGTAAAATGCTTGTCTGTGTAAATCCTCAGTGGTTCAGACCTACTGATGTTGTAAATTTGTGGGGTGATCCCACAAAGGCAAAAACAAAGCTTGGCTGGGATCCCCAGAAAACAAGTTACGAGCAGCTTTGCGCTCTGATGGCGGAGCATGATCTTCAACTTGCAAGGAAGGAAGCGGGATTGAAATAGATATTTTACAGAAACGAAGGTGCTGGATTTGAACAAGGACAGAAAGGTTCTGATTTTTGGTGTATCAGGATTTGTAGGACATTATTTATCAGAAGAATTCAATAATCATGGGTATGACGTGAGTGGATGCGATCTCGCAAAGTCATCCTTCGTACCTGATTACGTTAAATTTAAAGTATGCGATATACTTGACGAAGAGTCAGTAAAGGAATGTATTTTATCAACTGTCCCGGATTATATAATAAATCTTGCCGCAATAAGCAGTGTCGGGCAGTCGTGGATAATGCCTCAGAAAACCGTAGCTGTCAATGTACAGGGTGCACTGAATATTCTCGAAACTGTCAGATCAAGTAATAGTTCCGCTAAAATACTCCTTATAGGTTCGAGTGAAGAATATGCATCCTCAGATAATCCTATTTCTGAAAATGCGGAGCTTAATGGATCAAACCCTTACGGCATCTCTAAAATTATGCAAGAGAAATATGCTGAATTATATCGGAAAAAATACGGTATGACGATATTCTATGTCCGTGCCTTCAATCATATAGGTCCAGGGCAGTCAGAAAGATTCGTGATCCCCTCGTGGTGCAGACAGGTGGCTGAAATATCAAGGGGAGAAAAAAATCCGGTAATGAAAATCGGCAACACGCATGTCAAAAGAGATTTCAGTGATGTGCGTGATGTGGTTCGTGCTTATCGCATGATTCTCGAAAAAGGCGATCGTGAAAAGATGTATAATGTCGGGAGTGGCAATATTATTTGTTTAAACGATATTTTGCTCCACCTTATTTCACTATCAAATGCAAAGGTGACTGTTGTAGTTGATGAATCCCTTATAAGAAAGAATGAAGCTTCTGTAATATGGTGCGATAACAGTCTTATAAAAAGTGAACTGAATTGGGCGCCCGAACATAATCTGTTCGATACAATAACTGAAATTTATAACATGTATATCTGATCTCGTTGTTACAACATTGTAAAACTTACCGTATGTGATTATGGCAATTATCCTGAGTTCTAATGCTTATATGAAGTTTTATATTACGTATAATTGATAGGGGGTATTTGATGAGAGAAAGTTTGATAGAATATATTGTTAGTCCTGATATGACCATTATGACAGCCATAAAGAAGATAGATCAGAATGATGAAGGCTTTGTTGTTGTTACTGATAGCTCAGATAAGCTGCTGGGCATATTAACTGAAGCTGATGTCAGGAAAGTACTTATAGCGGGCACTGATATAAACGAGTTGATCGATACGGTGTATATGAAGCGATTTATTTCACTTAAAAATTCTGATAGCATTACATCAGCAATTGATCTGTTCAGAAATAATGAAATAGAATTTATACCTGTTTCTGATGAAAATGGAAAACTTATTAATATTGTAACAAGGTCGCAGCTATATTCAGCGCTGCTTGGAGATATAAGTGTCGATTTAACGTATGATTTTTCATCATTAGGCGGAAAATCAAATGATTATAGAGTCTGCCATAGACCATGGGGATTTTACAAAACAACAATTTATAATAACTATTTCCAATCAAAGATTATTTGTGTTAAACCAGGTGCAAAATTGAGTCTGCAATCACACAGCCGCAGGGAAGAGCATTGGATTATCACACACGGAACAGGAATAGTCCAGATCGGCGAATCAGATTTGGAAGCCAGATGCGGAAATGAATTTTTTATCCCTAAAGGCTGTAAGCATAGATTGATGAATACAGATGAAAAGGAATCACTTATGCTAATAGAGGTACAGCTTGGTGATTATTTTGGAGAAGATGATATAATCAGATACGAGGATATATACGGAAGAATATAACTTGTAAATTCTGAGATATGCAGCAAACGCCCTTGTCATTATACCTACAAGAATGCAAAAGTAAAGATTAAAATGAACGCAAATGCGGTCTTGACTTTTACATTCTTGTAGAAGTACGGCAATTGGGCGGTTGTTGGAGGTGTTATGGTTGAACTAATAAGACACATTTTAAAGATCGTACTCCAGGAAAACCACAATTTTTTTGCTTGAAATATCATATTATCAACTACTCAGAATGTTATTTTTGGGTTGGTATTTTAAGTTGGCACTTTTCGAAAAAATATAAACGGCTTAACTGCATTGTTTACACGCAATTAAGCCGTTTACTTATGTATGATCGGAATAAAAAAGATGACATTGGTTAGTCCGGTTCTGCACTGTTTTCCAAATTTTAAGGAACGATTTCAATTCTCAGATTGTACTAAAATAATACTTAACGTATTGGTTTATAACCGCCAATGCATAGATTTGTTTTTTCGTTTCCGGGTACGGTTGTATTATCATTCAACCAATCTTCTATCAGTTTGAAATGTTTTTCAAATACCATTTTTGCATAATATGGCCACATTTCAGTGTCAAATGAAAGATTAGTTTTATAAATATCAATATCAGTCTGCTTTGAATCAGATCCCTTAGACTTGCTTTCAACCATTGAAATGTTACTTGAATAAATATACGCTTCCACAGTATGCTCATCGCTGTTCAATGCACTCACAGAAAAAAGACTTGTTCCTTGTCTAGTATTGCTTTTGCTTGAAACCGCATTTGCGAGATTTTTTATTGACTGAGAAATTTTATCTTTATCCTTTGCGGCTACTCCTGAAAATAAATTAGATATTTGATCTATTGCATCAGCCCATGAGCTTTCCTGTCTGTGAAAGGTCTGATGCTCGTTCATTACTAAGTGAAAAAACGGACATCCCAGAATACGATTTACATAATTCTGGTATTTAGCTTTATTTGCAGCATCCATATCACCGTTAGGATCGTATCCGGAAGCTACTCTTGCCATATCAAGAACCGTTGTGCATCCAAGAATAGGATACTTTTTAAATTGTTCGATTGCCTTATCAGGATCATCATCAACCGCAGCTTTCATTTTTTTATCTATTTCTAAATAATCACAGCTCCCCGTGATTAAGGCGGAAGAAGAAGCGATATCTGTTGATTGCTCCGGCGATACGGATATCGATGCAGCTTCAGAAGCTCTTTTTATAGAATTAACTTTTTGGATTTTTGCAGAATTGACCATTCCAATTTTTTCAGATTTAACCTTTTGGAACATTAAGGGAGCATTGTCAGAAAGCCAGACATTCACTGCGCCCTTTAGCAAAACATTGTCATTATGAAACATATCAATACCTCCCGATTTGTTTCGTTTTTTATGCTGGATTTATATTAATTAAACAACGTACAAACTGCTCTCTTTTAGTATTTTTTAATTCCCATTAATTCTGTTGAGTGCTCTTTGAATGGTACGGGTGACAGGATTTGAACATGTGTGATTTCACCTCAAATTTCCGATATACGGGCGTTTATTAAACTGAGTTGGGCATTTCAGTTGGCAATCAACTTATTATACTCATTTCAAGCATTTTGTTACCGCTATACCTATTATAATAAGTTCAGCACAAAAAGTCAAGGATTTTTATTGTTATACATAGGTTTTCATAACAATAACGAAAATGAAATTAAATTGCAAACATGACTCAAACATCATTTTTTTAGCTTCTCAATCCTGCAGGAATGCTTTTTCGTTTCCTTATCATAATTAATACCGACAAGCATAACCTC
>JBJEQU010000068.1:0-5137 GCA_051881935.1 Porcipelethomonas sp.
TAAGGCATATAGAATGTTGAAAATTCTTCCTCAGGCATTGAACTGTAGTCAAGGTCATAATTGCTCCAGATGATGAACGGCTGCTCATAGAGAACGCTGCAGTTGTCACCGTTCATGCCAAGCTGGTCATAAACGCTGTTTTCTCCCTTGAGGGAAGGATAATGGTCACCCACTAAAAATACCAGTGTAGGTTCATCAAGCTCTTTCAGGTTATTTATAAATACCTCAAAATCATCGCAGGAATGACCGATCCACTGGAGATAATTTCCGATTTCATCATCAGGGTCCTCACCCTGGTCATAAGGCTGATGATTCTGCATTGTGGTAGTGTGCAGGAACAACGGATCGTCTGTTTCCTTCAAGAGCTTTTCGATCTGGTTGAACACAGTTTTGTCTTCAATATATGTTCCGTAGTATTCAAGCGGTACTGTAAAGTCCTCGTCAAAGATCATTGTATCAAAGCTGAAATTTGAATAAACTTTCTTACGGCTGTAGAATGAACTTAAAAACGGATGAACATAGGCTGTTGAGTAACCCCATTCCTTATAATAGGAAGCGATGGACGGCTGTGCTCTGTCAAGAAGTACCCTCTGCGGCATGTTAGGATCGTTAAGAGATCTTACGGGAAGACCGAAGTTAAGCTCAAATTCAGTCCTTACAGTCCAGCTTGCATAGGTCGGAACAATAGTCGTTCCCTTGTATCCTTCGGCAGCAACATTGTCAAAGCCCTTGTATGTATCTCCCACATCGAGATCGAGCTGATCTTCAAAGCGTCTGAAATCCGCAAAGGATTCGGACATGATCATGATAACGTTGGGTTTTGTGCCGGTAAACGTCTGATCTTCAACATCAATATTCATCATTGCGGCAACAGTTTCGTCATTATAATTTTCGGGAGCTTCAAGCTGATTTGCAAGATTTTCCGAAGCCGTCTGACAGAAAAATGCAAGAAAGCTGTTGTTTTCAAACTTTTCATTGAGCTTGAATGTGTTGTCCGCAACAGTCTGGTCAACATCAAAGAGCGAATATACCGGTTTTGAAATTGCCGGAACTGTTATGATGCATACGCATGCCGCAAGACATCCGATGCCCGGGGCAATCCTCTTGGCGATACCCATTTTGATTTTCGGATTGAACCAGAATACGGCAGCGAAATATATCACGACCATGATTACGTAGGTTATCAGCATAGGAGTGATTTTTATATACGCAAAGGAAGTCAGACTTTTTACGCTTCTTACAAGCTTCATATCGGTCATTATGAGGTGATTTCCGTTGGTTCCGAACTTAAACAGCTCGGTGATACTCAGTGCCATGTACCCGAATGACTGAATGAGTACTGCCGGCCATGCTCGCCTGAATATCAGCAGCAGACCGCAGAATATAAGCGCCGCCATAAAAATGTTAAAAAGCATGACTGTCGGTCTTTCAGCACAGAAAATAATAAATTTTGACGGATATTTATCCTGATTTATTTCCGCCATAAAAACTATAAAAACCGGAAATAAAACAGTGAGAAGAATATTCGTCATTTTGAATCGCTGGGAATTATCATTCCGCTTGTCGTTAAATTTCCTGAAAAATCTTCCGACTTTAAAAACCTTCTCTTTCATTTAAACCCTCACTCTTTCTCTTCAATGAAAGCATTACTTTTCATTTATCCGCAGAGATGCGTCCGGGCAGAGGCAGAATACCGCTGCCGGCGCTGTTGTCATATTAATCCTCAAAACTGTAATATATATTACAGTTTTGAGGGCGGCTGCCTGCGGCATTCTCTGATTTGACCGCTTTGCGGTCAAATCCCGTCTCATGCGATCCCTCACGCCGACTTTGTCGGCTAAACCCCGGCAGACCTTAGTCTGCCGGAGTTAAAGGGATTAGTATAATGCCCGAAAATTGATCCATACATAAATATATCACAAGAAATTTCAAAGTTCAATAGTGTTTTTGATTTTTATCAGGGTTATTTTGTTTCTTCTACACTGATTATAAAATTTGCACAAAAGAAACCTTGAATTTTGTTGGATTTAACAATCGCATAAATGGTGCAAAATATATCTTAAATTATAAATCCTCCGTTTACTCCGAGTACCTGACCGGTTATAAAGGAGCTTTCTTCCGATGCAAAAAAGGATACGGCAGAAGCGATATCCTCCGGAGTACCCAGCCTTTCAAGGGGCGTATCTTCTTTAAGGCTGTCAAGAGTCTCACTGGTATGGCATGCATTCATATCAGTCATAATGACTCCGGGAGCTATACAGTTTACCCTGATGCCTGACGGACCCACTTCCTTGGCAAGCGCCCTGGTAAAGCCGATAACTGCTGCCTTTGCAGCGGAGTAGTGCACCTCGCAGGACGCTCCGACCTGTCCCCACATGGATGAAATGTTGATTATACTGCCCTGCTTTTTATTTATCATATGAGGGAGGACAGCTCTTGTGCAGTTGAATACACCCTTTACATTTACATCCCACAGACGCTGTTCCTGCCCGGGAGTGATGTCTGTAAAAAGTCCGCTTACAGACATTCCTGCGTTGTTTACAAGAACATCGACTCTGCCGGTCTTGTCGTTTATAATTTTTACCATATTCTCTGCCTGCTGTCTGTCCGACACATCCGCAGCAATTGCGATGCCGCCGGTAATATCTGCAATTTTTTCAGCGGCAGTTTTGTTAGACAAATAGTTTATTATTACAAAAAAACCGTCTTTTGCAAGTTTTATGGCAGCTGCCGCTCCGATACCTCTTGAGCCGCCGGTTACTAATGCTGTTTTATTCATTGATTTACACTCCGTTTCTGTTTGTACAGGTATTTTTATAAAAGCCCTCACTACAACATATTATCATATATTTGCAAAAATGCAATACCATAATTTTGAAAAATCCCGGAAATATATATGTACAGCAATTGAAATTCCCGGCAATTTGTGTTATTATTAAGTGGTATCATTTCAGTCATAACGGAGGGCATTGTGGAAAACGAAAGAGAAAAACTGTATGAATATGAAAAGCTGTCGGATAAAATAAGTATATGTGTAAGCCGTGAGCATGGATTCGGGACTGATGCCTTTCTGCTGACCGATTTCAGCCAGTACAGGCGGAAGGACAAGGCATGCGATCTTGGGACAGGCTGCGGAATAATACCTCTTATAATGCAGAGAAATGCTCCGCCGGCTGTGACCTATGCTGTGGACATTCAGCCCCAGGCGATAGAACAGCTTAAACTAAGTATTGAGAAAAACGGTATTGAAAGCATAATACCAGTCTGTGCAGACCTGAAAGAATTATGGGGGGATGCTCCTTTGGGAACGCTGAGTCTTGTGACATGCAATCCGCCATACAAGGCAGCCAATGCCGGAATAGAAAGCAGCCTGGATGCACACAGAATCGCCCGCCATGAGGTACTATGCAATATTGATGATGTGTGCCGTGCAGCTTCAAAGCTTCTTAAATTCGGCGGAAGGCTGTGTATGTGCAATCGTCCGGAGAGACTGAGCGATGTTATATCTGCAATGAAAAATAACGGTATCGAGCCAAAAAGACTCAGGTTCGTAAGCAAGAACGAAAAGACTGCTCCGTGGCTGTTTCTCATTGAGGGAAAGAAAGGCTCAAAATCATTTATGCAGATACTGCCTCAGATGTATGTCTGGAATGAAAACGGGTACACAAGGGAAATGGAAAATATATACAGTCAGGGACTGGACAGGGAGGAGAACTGATGGGTACGCTTTTTGTTGTCGGAACGCCCATAGGAAATATGGATGATATTACATTCCGCCAGCTTGAAACTCTGAAAACAGTGGATTTTATTGCGGCGGAGGATACAAGGGTAACTCTTAAACTGCTCAACCGGTATGAAATAAAAAAGCCCCTTGTCAGCTATCACGGACACAGCAGCGCTGCCTGTGCAAAGAGTATTGCGGAACGAATAGAAAACGGCGAAAACGGAGCAATAGTTACCGATGCAGGCATGCCGTGCATTTCCGACCCGGGGGAGATACTTGTTAAAATATGCGCCGAAAGAGGAATAGATGTAAAGGTAGTGCCGGGACCCAGTGCGGTAATTTCTGCCCTTGCAGTTTCCGGTCTTGGCACATCAAGATTTTCCTTTGAGGGCTTTCTGTCCGTAAACAGGAAGCAGAGATATGAGCATCTCGGGAGCGTAAAACAGGATACGAGAACCCTTGTGTTCTATGAGGCACCCCATAAGCTTCGCAGTACGCTGGAGGATTTTCTTAAATTTTTCGGGGACAGGAAAATTTCTCTCTGCCGTGAATTAACAAAGGTTTATGAAGAGGTTCTGAGAATGACAATTTCTCAGGCTATAGAATATTATGAGAGTAAAAATCCGAAAGGGGAGTATGTTCTTGTGGTGGAGGGTGCTCCGGAGCAGAAGCCTATGGGCGATCTTTCCCTTGAGGAAGCAGTAGCACTTGTAAGACAGCTTGCCGATGAGGGGATGAAGCCTTCTGAAGCATGCAAAAAAATTGCAAAGGAAACAGATTTTTCAAAAAGCGTTCTGTATGCTGAGCTTATAAAAACAGAATAACGGTCATAATTATTGGAACAATGTAAATATAAGACTGTCAGGGCAATACCGCATAATTATTGTGGTACAGATGTGCGGCAAAGGCGACAGCCGTTAATTGTGCGGTGTTGCCTCGGACAAAGTATCTTCAGCTGCCGCTCTGGAGAACGTTACTTATTTTTCACCTGAAAACAGCGGCGGAACGGAGAACATAATGAGAATACCAAGAGCAGCATGTATAAACGACCTGACCGGCTTCGGACGCTGTTCCCTGACAACGGCTATAGCAGTCCTGTCTGCTGCCGGAGTACAGCCCTGTCCGGTGCCTGCGGCAGTACTTTCAAAGCATACCGGATTTGACAGCTTTTACTTTAAGGATCTTACCGAAAGCATATCGCCCTATCTTGAGGACTGGAAAAGCATTGAATTTGACGGAATATACAGCGGTTTTCTGGGGTCGGCAGGGCAGATAGAAGCGGTTTCTGAATTTATCAGGACCTGCAAGGCGTCCGGGAATAATCCGGTTGTTATTATAGACCCCGTTATGGGGGACAGAGGTAAGCTGTATGCAACCATTACAGAGCAGATGCAGAAGGAAATGAAAGCTCTT
>JBJEQU010000069.1:0-5132 GCA_051881935.1 Porcipelethomonas sp.
AACACGCCGATATCATTCTGAGGTTTACCATGAAAAACTGCGGCTATCTCGCTGCGTTCGTCCACTATGCTGACACGGTATTTACCGCCGAGTATTCGGCACATATCCCTTAAAACCGTTGTCTTTCCGCTGAGCGGTACCCCTGCAACAATCACTCCCACAGTACCGCTGCTGAATAATCTGTGGCATATCTCATCTGCGCAGCCGTAAACCTGTCCGGCAATTCTGAAATTCAGTCCGCTTATATATTTTATGGTATCGATTCTTTCACCGTCTCCCACCGCTGTGCCGCAGATTCCGACTCTGTTGCCGCCTTCCAATGTAATATATCCCCTCGAGATCTCCTTTTCATAGCTGTGTACAGAATAGTCGCAGACCGCCCGGAAGCTTTCGCTGATATGATCCCTTGTACACCTGATTCCAAGGGAGCTGTGTTCGGCAAGCCCACCGCCGGAAGTAACAAAAAAACTCTTTCCTTTTACCGTGACACACACCGGACGGTTTGTCCGCAGACGCACTTCATTTATCTCACTGGCAGTATGGAAAGGGATCTTTTCAAAGACCGGCAAAAATTCCCCCGGAAGATAGCTTATGACTTTTCTGTAGTTTTTAAGATTGTCCATTTTTTACACTCCTTTTTCATTGTTTAATCCTATGCATTAGGTAAAAAAAATAGAACCCCTTTTCGTGGGGTTCATAGTTTTAGTTATGCCGTCTGATATTACCTATTGCCTTAAATCTTCGCTGACATGTATTCCATTATTTGTTTCTGAGGATATAATTTCATCCTCATACTCCATCATTTTTTCTTTCAGTTCTTTTGAAATCATATCAAGTTTTTCAATTGTATCAGCAATGGTTATCTGTGACTTATAAAATAATTCTTTGTAATCCGGCATGTTGAACACCTCTCATTATTAACTCCATAGTAACAATATTATATCACTATAAACAAATATTGTCAACACTATAGATGTAATTTTCTTTTTCTTTAGGGTATATAATTATATGTATAATAACCTGAAAGGAAAAAAGCATGGACGTTGGAAAAAGAATCAGGTCATTGCGTGAAATGAGAGGGATAACAGTTAACAGGCTTGCCAATATGGCAGGACTGTCACAGAGCTTTCTGCGTGATATCGAGCTTGGAAATAAAAATCCCACAGTTGAAACCCTTTCACTTTTCTGCGATGCACTTAATATTTCCCTTGCGGAATTTTTTAGTGATAACCGGTCTGAAATAAATCCTTATCTGAGATCTTCAATAGAAGGACTGAATGATAAACAGCAAATGAAGCTTGCAGACTTTATAAACAGTATACTAAAAAAAGAGAGCTGAAGTAACATCTTCGCTCTCTTTTTATGTCTGCTGAAAATCATCATTTAATCTATACGTACCATAACATTACCGGAAGAGGTTGAAAGCCCCAGTATCAGCTTTCCGTTTTCATCATAGCTGACAGAGCTGTAAGTGCCAATATAATCCTTTATGTCCTGCGCAGATTCAATATGTTTCTCCTCAATAAAATCGTCTATGCCGGCATTTTCATAGTCTCCGATCACAGTTACACCCTCCTGGCTGTAGATTTTTTCTGCAATACCGGCTGTATCTGCAATATCAGAAATTTCCAGCTCCTCCCCTGTTTCCATATTTATATTTATGCAGGTTGTGGAACTCCCGCCGCTTTCATTTTTCTGCTGTTCCTCAGTTCCGAAAAGTGCCTTCTGTGTAATGGAAAGAATCTTTTCATCAGCATAATTGACAGTGGGCGCAGCGGAATACATAGTCTCAAAATTCGCCCTTAATATCTCCTCAGTTGAAGAATCCAGCGTTCCGCTTTCCTTTGCCTTTTCGTATTCGGCTTTTGCAGTTTCCATTAATGCATACATTTCATCATAACGTTCAGCCTCAAGAGATTTAAGCTTTTCGTTGATCTTATTCTGGATCTGTTCATCGCTCATTCCGGATATCTGCGGATAATAAACGTTATCACCTAAATTAACGCTGTAAACGTTGTATGCCGGACATTCAGCAAGCACCGTTCCGTCCGTATCCTGTTCGTTGCTACTTTCGCTTTCCGTCACATCAGAGTTTTCGGATGTACTTGTTTCATCCTCCTGTGAAGATGTACCGACAGCTGCGCTTTCACCGCTGTCGGCAGTCGTATCATCACCGCAGCCTGACATTGAAAACATAGCTGCAATAACAGAACACATCAAAAATAATCTTCTGAATTTCATATTAAAACCCTCCATTTTTTTACGAACGCAGTGCCTTTACATCAGTTAAGAAGTCAAAGCTTCCCTTTTCAGTCATGAGGCAAGTATCAAGTACACTTGCAAAGATTTTAAGCTTGTTATAGGTACTCTTTTCGTCGGTAAATACTGTACCGTCAAGAATAAATGTCAGAACAGCAACTATCATCTCAGCCGATTCCTTCGGAATATCAGTATAGATGGTTTTTTCCTCAATCGCCTGCCGGAGAAGCTTTTCAAGAACAGGAGAAATTTCCGTTATGGCAATCTGCTTCATATAGTTATGCAGAACCGCACTTTCATTGAGATGGAGCATTCTTACCAGATTTTTACGGCTGTCCTGAAACTCCGTTTTTATGATACCGAAAAAAAGCGCCTTTATCTTTGTAAGTGCCGGAAGCGAAGGATCAATACTGTCGAAATATTCATGCAATGCCCTTTTATATGCCCTCTCGACTACGCCATACATAATCTCTTCTTTGCTCTGAAAGTAGTAGTACACACTTCCCTTTCCTATGCCGGCTTCCTTTGCTATAAGGGCCACGGAAATATCCTTGTCGGAAACACTCGTCATGAGACGTTCAGCAGTGTATAAAATCAGCTCTCTCTTATCAGTTTTCACAATTTACGAACTCCTTTCATCCCATGTTTTAAATTATATCACGATTTTATTTCAAAAACAAGTACACCGGAAAAAAAATAGTTGACTGTCGGTCGAAAATATGTTATTATATTAATGTACCAGACTGACAGTCGGCTTTTGCAATCCGAATTCGACTGGCGGTCGAAAAAATTACTGAAAGGAGTTTTATTGCATAATAACCGTAAATTTAAAGGCAGTTCCTTCGTGGTCTTATGACTTTGCAGAATTGGCTGTCAGAAGCCGGTTATCAGGGCAATATGGAAGCAGTATGTTAGAGAAGATTTTTTTCGGTGCAGCATCAGCTGCACTGGCAGCAGGGGCAATAGGCTCAGCAATTGGTGCAAAGGTTCTTTTCGACAGGGTTATTCCGAGACAGGAACAGATCAGAGTAAATCTTGATGAATTTGCTGATATGGCCAAGTGGGAGGAATACAAAAAGTTAATGGTTCCCGCAAGGGAATGGATCGAGGGTCAGAAAACAGAGCTGGTACATATAACTGCAAGGGACGGCATAAAGCTTAAGGCAGTTTATATCCCGGCAGAACAGCCCTCCGGCAAAATTGTAATCGGATTCCACGGATATACAAGCAAGGGTATGAACGATTTCCCCTCCCATGCTCAGTTTTTCAACAGCCTCGGATTTGATGTACTGATCCCGGATCTCAGGGCTCACGGAGACAGTGAAGGCGATTATGTGGGCTTTGGTATTCTGGACAGATACGACTGCCTTGAATGGATAAGATATATAAATAAAAGGTTTGACGGCGGCAAGAAGATACTGCTCCACGGCACTTCAATGGGCGGAACTACTGTGCTTATGACCTCAGGTTTTGAAGAAGTCCAGAAAAGCGTAACGGCGATCATTGCAGACTGTGCATTCACATCGCCTTATGAGATCTTTGTCCATGTACTCAAAAAGGACTATCATCTTCCCCCGTTCCCGATCATGAACATAAATGACAAGATGTGTCTCAGCAAGGCAGGCTACAGCTTCAATGAATACTCAACTATTGAGGCGCTGAAAACAAATAAGATACCTGTACTGTTCATTCACGGAAAGGACGATAAATTTGTTCCGACCTGGATGACTGAGAAAAATTATGAGACAGCCGTATGCGAAAAACAGCTGCTATGGGTAGAAGGTGCCGGACATGGTTCCAGCGTTTATGAAAACAAGCCTCTTTATGAAAAGACAGAGGCTGAATTCGTAAAAAAATATTTTGATTGATGGGGTAAAAAAATAATGAAAGAGCTTACAGTAAACGGCGCTGTTGTAAAGGCATATCCCCTTACAGCAGCACAGAGAATACATAATTATTCAATAATGTTCTGTCCTTACAGACAGCTGCTTAACATCGGAACAGGATTGTATATCCAGCAGGATACGGATTTCGGCGTACTTAAAGAGGCTATAAAGGAAGCTATAACCCGTATGGACTCTATGCGGCTGAGATTTACCCAGGATGAAGACGGCGAAGTATACCAGTACCTTGTTCCAACCGATGACAGAGACATAAGGTTTATGGATTTCTCTCACTGGCGTGAGGAGGCTGCACACAATGAAATGCGCAGATGGACTGAAATACCGTTTGAACGCTTCAACTCACCTATGAACGAGATAGTAATGATAAAGCTTCCTGACGGCTATAACGGAATTTATATGAAGGTAAATCATCTTACGATGGATTCCAGCTCTATTATAAACTTCGACAGAGATGTTCTGGAAATTTACTGCAACAAAAAGTACGGAACAGCCCCTCCGAAGCCTATGATGAGCTATATCAAGCAGCTTGAGAAGGATCTTGCCTATGACAATAACTCAAAGGCAAAGCAGCGTGATGAAAAGGCATGGATGGAACAGATTTCCGAAAGCCAGCCTATTTATACTGACTTTACTGGTCCGGGAAGACTTATCAGCTACAGGCGTGAGAAAAATAATCCTGATCTTAGAAGTGCTGCAGTAATTTCTCCGAACCTTGAGGCAGATATTGCTGTATACAAGCTTGAAAAGGATCCTTCCGACCGTATTATGGAATTCTGCCGTGAAAATCAGGTACCGGTAGTATGTCTCCTTCTAATGGGTCTGAGAACTGTTCTATCCAAGTTTAACAATAATGAAAAGGATGTTTCAGTAAAAAGCTGCGTTGCAAGAAGAGGCACTCTCCTTGAAAAGAGATCCGGCGGTACAAGAATACATTTCTTCCCGCTGCGTACAATAATCGAACCGGAAACT
>JBJEQU010000070.1:0-5118 GCA_051881935.1 Porcipelethomonas sp.
TCGTCCCCCAAGCTGGAGATTTCCCGTCTTGATTCCCTTTACTCCATAGAGATAGTAGTCACTGGCATCACTCATGATAATATTGGAATGGGTTATTGTCCATTCGGACTCATGCTTTGAATCGCTGTTCTGAGGTTTGAGTTCATATTCAGTTGCTGTTGCAATTTCCTCAAAACCCGGTACTGTAAGAGCATACTGGGTAATCAATGCCATATCCCTTGCAGTAGTGACCTGACTGGGGTCATAAAGACCATGCGGATTTGCAAAGTAAGTATTTTCACAACCGATCTCAGCAGCCTTGGCATTCATCTTGTCTACAAAAGCATCAATGCTGCTGTTTCCGAAATAATCTGCAAGGATATTAGCCGCCTCACAGGATGAGGTAAGCATAAGGGCATAGAGATAATCAGTAACAGTAAGCGTATCCCCATCCCATATCTCAGCATATCTCAGGTCATCGGGATAATCGTAGCTGTCAAATTCATCATAGAGGGCATCATTTGCCGCTATGGAAACACTGTCGGTATCATCACAGTTTTCAAGAACAATGACAGCCGTCATAATATCAACAAGAGATGCGGGCATCTGTTCCTCGTCCGCATTTTTCTCATATATAACAGATTTTGTATCAAGATTCATCAGACAGACCGACTGGCTGTGAACCTCAAAGGACGGCGTAAAAGAAATAGCACTTACGCTCATGGAAAGTGCAAAAACAGCAATAACAGCCGCCGACAGAGCTGAAATAAATTTTCTCAAAAATTACCACTCCTAATATATCGTAAATCTCTTGGCAGAACAGGCTGCAAAAAAAGTTTTTTTCTGTCCTTTTATTATAACATTATGTTATGGATTTTTCAAGGAAAATAACACAAGATTTTTTGGAATGATTATCCGTCTGTAAATAATCCCCATCCAGCATAAAAGAAACCGGTGCTGCATGAAATAATTATCATGAGCACCGCTGTACATTTATTTACTTTTTCCTCAGTGGGGTCAGTTCATATATCTCATCGGCGGCATTTGCGACCTCAGGGGAATGTGTGACAATAATAATGCATTTATTTTCTTCATGGGCAAGGTGCAGGAAAATCTCCATTATCTCATCCTGTGTGTTAAGATCCAGATTACCGGTCGGTTCATCCGCCAGCAGTATATCAGGTTCATAGGACAGCGCACGGGCAATGGCAACTCTCTGCTGTTCTCCTCCTGAAAGCTTCAGAATACGCCGTTTTACCAGGCTTTCATCCAGTGCCACCTTTGACAGCAGTTCTGCTGCTTTCTCACGTTTATCCGGTATCTTTTTGCCGGATGCACGCATGGAAAGCTCCACATTCTCAATAGCAGTCAGATGAGGAAGAAGATTAAACTGCTGGAAAACAACGCCGACATAACGGCTCCTGTATTTATATCGGTCAACATTACGTATATCCTTGCCGTCAAAGGTTATTTTTCCTTCTGTAGGGGAAGTAAGTCCGCTGAGCAGCGAAAGGAGGGTCGTTTTTCCGGCGCCGGAACGTCCTACTATCGCATAGACCTTTCCCTTTTCAAAACTATAGTTTATTTCCTGAAGGATCTTTTTGCCCTTCTCATATGAAAATCCGATATTTTCCAATGTTAAGATGCTCATATTTTCCCTCCTCATTAAGTTCTGCTTGCAAGAATTTTCAGCGGATCATAGCGCATGATGAAAACGATTCCAGCAAGGCTTGAAACAACGGTCAGAACAACACCTATGCCGATAAGTTCCAGAAGAATATGGAAGTCCACGCTTGCATTAACAGTATCTATGTAATCTGTCTGGGTCTGGTTCTGCATGCTCAGCATGTCACCTCTTCCACCGCCTCTGCCGAAATTCTGTTCCTGGGTATCCTGCACTGTTTCCTGTGCTTCGATCTGGGAACTGAGCAGCTGATTTGAAACTGGTACTGATGCAGCAGCTCCGATACCTGTGCCGATGATAATGGCTATCAGAGTAACTGACAGCAGCTCAATTACAAACTGGGCAGCTACCTTTATTTTCCTGATACCGATGGCTGTCAAAACACCAACCTCATATTTCCTCTGCTGAATGTGGAACACATTCAGTACAACGAGAACAATGGCACCTACCAGAAGTATTACTGTCAGGAATGTCAGTGCAAATTTACTTAAATTCTCCAGCGGAACGATACTGCTCTCATAGCTGCTTACATCGGCTGATGAGAGGGTATAGTATTCCGGAAGTCCCTTGCTTACCAGCTCTTCGCCAAAGCTGTCATAATCCGCTTTGCTTGCAAACAGATAGCTGCCGGAGATCTGCGGAGAAAGTGCCGCTGACGTTTCTGTACCGGTTTCAGCATCTGTTACAACAGAGTTTTCAGACTGTTCTGCAATATTACTGATAGTCAGGCAGCTGACGCAGATAGCATTTGCCGGGTCGTTTGCAGTACCGAACATCATCTGACCGCTCTGAACGTCAGAGCTTGAATTTGTATAGATGCCGCAGACGGTAAGCGAATAGACATCTTCTTCGTTATCCGGATTTGTCAGAGTGATGGTATCCCCCACTGCAAGATCGTTGAACAATGCAAGCTCCTTGCTGATAAGGCAGTTGAAATCATCAGCATCTGTCTGGAACATAGAGCCGTCCGTGATCTGTGATTCACCGGAAATGAACTTGGTCATAGCAGTTTCACTTGAATAGCCTGTAACAGAGAAATCACCCATTGTCATTCCTCTTTTGCCTGCCTTCTGACCCTGCTCCATGCCAGCCTGCTGCATATCCGGGCTTTTTCCCATGCCCTTATCCATTCCGCCTTCCATAGCTTCAAATGTATCCTCTTCTGACCCTTCCTCAGTACTCTCCTCTTCTTCTGTGCTGTACGGCTCCAGGTCCTCCCCGGCGTTCAGGGAGAGAGAGGCAGTGTAATAAAATTCCTTTACATAGTCCGAGTCACCATAGGTCATCATTTCCTCAAGGCTGAGTCCTGAATATCCCTGCATAAATCCACGCATGTCCGCCTTATCCGAACTGCCCTTGGCACTCTCCATCAGATTCTCTCTGTTCAGGGAAATGGTACCGGTAATTGTCTGGGACGAAAGTCCGGACTCCTTTGCCTTGTCTGCTGCGGAACGGATCGCCAGCGCTATACTGCTTGATACAGCAATAGTTATCACAATAATAGCGATGAGAATATTCCGTCCTAAAGAACGTGTAATACTTTTAAATGCATTGATAATAATTAACATTGTATTTCCTCCTGTCCTGTTAATATACTAATTTGGGTATTAGTATTACAATGCTATTGTACAATGCAATTCTTTAATTTTTCTTAAGCAGGGCAACCTTTCGCCGCCTCAAGGATTTCGTTTTAACTGTATTGTAAAGGTTGTGACACCGTCTCCGCTTTCGGCAGAAATCTTTCCCTTTGAACGTTCAACAATGGTTTTTGCAATGGAAAGCCCCAGTCCGGAACCCCCTGTTTCCTGTGAACGGGAAGTATCGGGGCGGTAAAACCTGTCAAATATCCTGGACAGGTCTTCCGGTGCTATATCCTGTCCTGTATTGGATATACGGACAACGGCATATTCCTGCTCTGTACTGAGTACAAAGCGTACCTTTCCGCCTTCCGGCGTGTACTTGCCCGCATTGTCAAATAAAATATATAATACCTGCTTTATTTTTTCTTCGTCTGCATAAATAATTACATTTTCAGCTATCTGCATTTCCAGACAGATGCCGTTTTCGTACAGTACCGCCTCTACAGAAGCACAGACTGTCTCACAGATGCCGCTGATATCACAGGGGAGCAGCGTATCAGACCTGATGTTATCTGCCTTTGCAAGGTACAGCATGTCCTCTACAAGCTTTGCGGAGCGTCCCAGCTCTTCACGGATATAGGAAAACCATTCCTTCTGGCTTTCCACCGTCTCCGATGCACTTGATTCAATAGCGTCTATATTGGCGCTGATGACCGCAAGAGGAGTCTTCAGCTCATGGGAGGCATCTGCAATAAATTGCTTCTGCTTTTCATAGCTTTCCTCTATCGGCCGGACGGCACGCTGGGAAAAAATATAGCTGATCCACAGCAATATCAGGAGTACTGCAATTCCCACCCATACAAGCGTTGTAAGCAGGTTTTTCAGGGTCTGTACCTCATCCGTAATATCCATAAAAACTATCTTCTCGCATTCTTCTGACTGGGATAACTGTATATCAGAGGTCATATATGCCCATTCTCTCCCCTCCAGGGTGATTTTCCCCTTTGGTTTTTCATCTGCCATTTCAAGCGCTTCTTCATAAACAGACGCATCATAATCAAGACGGCTGGTAATACTCCGGATTTCTCCGTCCTGCACAACAAGTACAAAGGATACCCGGTAATCTGCACCGAACCGGTTAGTATTGTTGTTATTGTTATTATTTTCCCTGAATTCAGGGTCACGCTGTGACAATGTCATGTCTGACATTCTCTTAAGCTGGTGATTGGTCTCACTCTGTATATTTTCATAGGTTGTTATATAAACTACGAAAAAAGTCGCCACGATCACCGTAAACAGCGTGACCATATTAAACAGCAGCATTTTATTTCGCAGTTTACGGAACATTTACATTTTCCTCCTCAGATGATTCAAGCATATATCCGATACCGTAAATAGTTTTGATCCTGACCTTTGAAGAAAGTATTTTCAGTTTTTTTCGCAGAAAAGAGATCTGAACCTGTACGTGGCTGTCCTCTGCTCCCGAATCCCATCCCCACAGCTTTTCAATGATCGCATTTGTTGTAAGCGCCTGTCCGGCATGATCCATCAGCATTTCAAGAAGATGCCCTTCCTTCAGGGTCAGATGAAATGTCTTGCCATTCCCGGACAGATCCAGTGTATTGTAATTGAATTCGATGTCTCCGATACAGAGTGTGTTCCTGTTGATAAGAGTACCTTTGCGTCTTCCCAGAGCACGGAGCCTTGCCAGAAGCTCTTCCGTCTGAAACGGTTTGTCAAGGTACTCATCTGCGCCGCTGTCAAGACCCTTTACCTTGTCCTCAGTCTCTCCCTTGGCTGTCAGAAGAATAACAGGAGTTCCTGTCCCTTTCATCCGTATATGCTGAAGGATCTCAATACCGCTGATTTTAGGCA
>JBJEQU010000071.1:0-22283 GCA_051881935.1 Porcipelethomonas sp.
TTCAGGACTCCTGAGGAGCTTGCAGGAGCAGGTGCGGACTATATTGCCGATAAACCGGCGGATATATTTAAATTTATATGCGGATAAAAAATTACCCCCGAATTTTTCGGGGGTTTTTTTACAGTATGCAGTGCGATATGGCATCAGCACTCCGGCGGAGTAGTATACATTGAAATGATCTCACGCTTTAAAATAATAAAGTCAAATATATTTACAGTACCGTCCTGATTAACATCAGCAGAAACCATATTTACATTAAGCTGCGGATTGGCAAGATATCTCTGGAGTGCAACAAGGTCGGATATGGAAACATTGCCGTCCCAGTCAGTGTCCCCTCTGCCCTCACTGCCTGCGCTGAAATGAATAGTTAAATCCTCAAGTCCCGGATTGTCACCGCCGATCTCAATAGCGTCCCAGTCCTCCTGTGAACCGTAAAAATATATGTCCGTTACGGAGGAAGTATAGAAAACTCCGTAACCTATAGTTTTTACACTGTTTGAGAAGGTGACCTTCTTTATTGGTGAATTGTTAAACCAGCTTTCATAGCATTCCGGAAAGTAAGGATCATCAACCACAACGGTGTCCGGAGGGCAGGGCTCTACGCAAATGTCTATATAATCTACAGGTAGCTCTGTAATATTATTTGAGAGAACAAGTTCCTCCAATGAGGAGCCGTAAAAGGCATTGGGGCTAAGCGTGGTAACGCTGTCGGGAAGCCGCAGGGAGGTAAGTCCGGTACAGTATGCAAAAGCACCGTATCCTATGGTTTCAGTACCATACTTTATTTTAAGACCAGCAATACCGCTGCATTGTGAAAAAGCATAGCTGTCAATTTCCATGACAGATGACGGAATCACCACCTCTTTAAGACCTGTGCATCCGAAAAAGGCATAATATCCGATAAACTCGACCCCTTCGGGAATTGTAATACTTGCAAGTGCAGTTCTTTGCCTGAACGCTTCGGCAGGAATTACCTTGAGAGTGGATGGAAGTGTACAGCTTGTAACGGTCATTGTTGACTGTATAAGGACCGTTGTATCAGCGTTATACAAAATACCGTCGGACAACGTAAAATTCTCATTGTTTTCGCTTAAAAGAATTTCTTCAAGACAGGAGCTTTCAAAGGCTGCTCTCCCGATACTTTCGCAGGAATCGGGGATGTACACCGATGTTATTTTTGTTGATTTGAATGCGGCTGTTCCGATTTTACGGATACTTTCGGGGAGCTTCAGCTCGGTCAGCTGAGTACAGTAAAATGCAGAGCTGCCAATACAGAGCATTCCCTCCGGCAGGGAGATATTTTTAATGCCTATATTACTGAAAATGCTGTCGGCAATTGCTGTAACTCCTTCGGGGATGGAAACAGAGTAATCTATACTGCTCAGATAACCAAGACCATTTTTAAATGCTACCAATGCATTTCCTAAAATTACAAGACCATTTTCGTGATTGTTGTAGTAGTCTGTACTGTAAAGAATACTGCTTCCCACGCTTTCAATCACATTGGAATTGCAGGTTATATCCGAAAGATTATAGCAAAGCTTGAAGCAGTCCTTTCCGATGGTTCTAAGGCTCTCGGAGAGGGTCACGCTTTCAAGGTAATCGCAGCGGTAAAAGCAGTTTTCACCCAGTTCTGTTACTGTTGATGGAAGATACGTTTTTTCAATCATAGTCTGGCTGAAAGCGTATTTACCGATTTTTTCAAGACCTTCCGGAAGGGTAACATCCGGCAATGAACTGCACTGATAAAAGCAGTAATCCCCGATTTCTTTCAGTGAAGATGGAATATTTACTATTGACAGTGACTGGCAGTTTCTGAAGGCGTCAATGGGGAGACGTTCAAGACTGTCCGGAAGAACAATTTGTTCAACAGGAGTTGATGCAAAAGCGCCCTCCCCTATAGTTTTTACAGTATCCGGGAGCGTTATCTTCTTGATAAGCGCCCGCCTTGCAAAGGCTTCTTCTCCGATAACGGTGACAGGTACGCCGTTGTATTCGGCGGGAACATTAAATTCCTCCATTGCGGACGCACCGACAACTTCCGCATGGTCGCTGTAGCATCGGATGGTCATTCCTTTGTACGCATGAGTGGTGTAGTCTGATTCAGCAGTCACCGCTTCTGACGAAACAGTTTCTGCGTAAGTCATGGAGCATTGTAATGCCGTCATGGAAAGGGTCAGCGCTGCCGCTGAAAGTACGGCGGCAAGTTTTTTCCTGATTTTCACGTTAATATCCTCCTTGGAAATTTTTACTTTTTTGTGTGGGTTTGTTTTCCTCTGTATATATAACGCAGAAATCAGGAAAAACTCTAAGTAAAAACGGAAATTTTTTTGTAAAAAGTATGGAGGTATATTTTTATGAATAAAATTCATCTTCGTATGATTCAAAAACTTCCTTTTCATAATGAGATGAATCCGTGTCAATCTCTTTTCCGTGAATATAATATTTTCGGGTATCTTTATTATTGTCGTCGTCTATAAGCAAGGAGATGTTCATGCTGTTGTCAGTCACTGTGTTAAGCTCAATTATGAAATTTTCAGCAGCTGTTTCTGCCATCTGACGGTATTCACTGATCTGGGATGCCGATAAATATTCGGTATTAATAAAAACATGTATCTTAAGATGCAGCGGCATCATTGTGAAAGCGTTTCTTTCCGTCAGCTCACAAAATTTTATACACCCTTCCGGTGTTGAGAGGTTTTCAGTATAATACCGGGTTCTGTCATACATGTCCGGTATTTCCGGTATACCGGTTATATATGACGCAATCCTGGCAAGGTCTGCATAAAGTGAAGAGTACTGGAACAGCGGTATTTCTTCAAACGCTTCATCATATAATTTTGAATAATACTTTTTGATTTGTTCATTAGCATGCTGCTCTATCCAGTGTGAAAGGGGCATTGCGTTGTCAAAGTAAAACACCTGCCTGTCTCCGTTTCCGTCATAATAGGTTATGTTCCAGCTTGTATAGAATTTTATCCCTGCTGTCGGCTCACAGCATTCTTCTATTTCCCGGGAACAGTTTTCAGGGGCAGAGACGGTGTAATCTTCCCCGAACATGATCTTAATCGTTTCGCTGTAGATTTCAGGGTAATCATCAGTATAATATATATCAGAGCATCCGGATTCATTGCATGCGGTGACCGATACAATTACTAATGCACAGGCCAGCGTGAATATAACCGTTTTAAATTTTTTTATTTTCAATTGTTTTACCTTTCATGTGAGTTAAAAAAGAGCTGCTGCATCTTTCGGTGCGGCAGCTCAGACCATATGAAAACATTATATTAAGGGGCAGCCCTCTCTTACAGGGCATGCCCCTCTTTCAAAACAGTCCACTGGACTGTTTTGAAATTCACCCTGTGCGGAGCGCCTCTCAGGCAAAGGGTTTCGCCCTCTGCGGAGGGCGGCAGGGGCTTTGCCCCTTGACCCCACAAGCTTTTGTAAAAGCTTGACCAAAACTTTTAGGCTGCTATCTGCATAATTAGAATGACTTTTTCTACAGTCTGAGAGCTGCTGCATCTTTCGGTGCGGCAGCTCTTTAAAATTTATTTCTGTTCAACAACATTGCCCATATCGTAAAGTCCCGGTTTGCAGTCCTTTACAAATACTGCGGCGTTTACGGAACCCTCTGCAAAAACATTTTTTGAAGCAGCTGAATGGGAAATTGTGATAGTTTCGTCGTTTCCGGCAAACAGAACCTCGTGAACTCCTACGATAGTTCCTCCTCTTACAGCATGAATGCCGATCTCATTGGCTTCACGCTTGCGGCGGACTGAATGTCTGTCATAGGTATATTTCATTTCATTATTTCTGGTGTCGTTAATTGCGTTTGCGATCATCAGTGCAGTACCGCTGGGGGCGTCAATTTTCTGATTGTGGTGCTTTTCAATGATCTCGATGTCAAACTGTTCTCCTAAAATAGAGGTGGCTTTCTTTGCAAGCTGAACCAGGAGATTTATGCCCAGAGACATATTCCACGAGAAGAACACAGGAATCTGTGATGATGCCTTTTTGATATCAGAAATTTGTTCTTCGCTGTATCCGGTGGTTGCAAGAACGACAGGAGTTCCGGTGGTCATACAGTACTCCAGAATAGAATCAAGAGCCGACGGATGAGAATAATCGATAATAACGTCCGGTTTTTCCGACAGCTCACCAAGGCTTTTGTATATCGGAAAGTCCGCATACTGCTGAGTATTCATATCGATACCTGCGGCAGTTATGCAGTCCTCACGGGTACTTACACATTCGTGTACCTTTCTGCCCATTTTGCCGTTTGCACCGCAAATTACAATCTTTGTCATTTTAAAAATCCTTTCCGAAAAATCAGATAAGCGAAAGAGCTTTCATTGATTTTTTCAGGGTCTCAATATGTTCGTCAGTCATTTCGCAAAGAGGCAGTCTGCACGGACCGGAAGCCATTTTCATCTGATTCATAGCTTCCTTTACAGGGATCGGGTTGACCTCAATAAAGAGGTTGTTGATAAGTTCCAGGTATTCAAGCTGAAGCTTTGCGGCATCTGCAAATTTTCCGTCAAGGCAAAGCTTTGCTATATCATGAGTTTCTTTTGGCATAACATTGGAAAGAACTGAGATAACACCCTTTGCACCAATAGACATCATAGGTACGATAATATCATCATTTCCGCTGTATACGTCCAGCATGTCGCCGCACTCTGCAAGAAGCTTTGAAGTGTAGCTTATATTTCCGCTGGCTTCCTTTACGGCAGCGATATTTTTATGCTGCGCAAGAGTCTTGTATGTGTCTATGGCAATGCTTACGCCGCCGGTCCTTCCGGGGATATTGTAAAGGATAATCGGAATGTCAACTGCGTCTGCAATTGCTGTAAAGTGGGCAATAAGACCTTTCTGAGTAGCCTTGTTGTAGTAGGGGGTAACGACAAGAAGACTGTCTGCACCCTTTTGCTGTGCGATCTTTGAAAGCTCAACGGCATATTTTGTATCGTTGCTGCCTGTTCCTGCAATAACAGGAACTCTGCCCTTTGTTTGTTCAACGCAGAATCTGATGCATTCGATATGCTCGTCGTCTGTCATTGTTGAAGCTTCGCCGGTAGTGCCGCATACAATTATCGCGTCAGTACCGTTTGTGATCTGATACTCAATATTATCGGCAAAGCCATTGTAGTTAATGGAACCGTCTGTGTTCATAGGCGTGATAATTGCAACGCCTGCACCGGTAAAAACAGTATTTTTCATAAGCTTCTCCGTTTCTTATCTGTCATGGATCATTATCAGTCAAAATAACCCTTTGCTGCAAGAAGTTCAGCCAGAAGTACGCCGCCTCCTGCTGCGCCTCTCAATGTATTGTGTGAAAGACATACGAATTTGTAGTCGTACTGTGTATCCTCTCTGAGTCTGCCTACAGAAACAGCCATGCCGCCTTCGAGGTTTCTGTCAAGCTTCGCCTGGGGACGGTTATCCTCTTCAAAATAGTGGATAAACTGCTTCGGGGCTGACGGAAGGTCAAGAGCCTGGGGAGCACCGCTGAATTCCTTCCACTTTGCAAGGATCTCTTCCTTTGAAGGCTTCCTGTCAAAGGATACGAAAACAGCTGCTGTGTGTCCGTCGGAAACAGGGACTCTGAGGCACTGCGTTGTGATCGAGGGAGCTGTTGCATTTACGATCTTATCGCCTTCAATGTGACCCCATACCTTGAGAGGTTCCTGTTCGGACTTTTCTTCTTCGCCGCCGATAAAGGGGATAAGGTTGTCGAGCATTTCCGGCCATGTCTCGAATGTCTTGCCAGCACCGGAAATAGCCTGGTATGTGCACGCCAGAACTTTTGTGATGCCGTATTCCATAAGAGGATTAAGAGCCGGTACATAGCTCTGGATAGAACAGTTTGACTTGACTGCAATAAAGCCTTTCTTTGTGCCGAGACGTTTTCTCTGGGCTTCGATGATCTGAATGTGGTCATCGTTGATCTCCGGAACCACCATCGGAACATCCGGAGTGCCTCTGTGTGCAGAGTTGTTGGAAACTACCGGAACTTCAGCTTTTGCATATTTTTCCTCAAGAGCCTTTATTTCATCCTTTTTCATATCAACTGCGCAGAATACGAAGTCAACAAGACCTGCGATCTTATCAACATCTTCCACAGCGTTGAGTACTACCATTTTTTTCATTTTTTCAGGCATGGGCGTTGCCATAGCCCATCTGCTGCCTACTGCTTCTTCATAGGTCTTGCCTGCTGATCTTGGGGATGCCGCAAGGGCCGTTACCTCAAACCACGGATGATTTTCCAGCAGAGTAGCAAATCTCTGACCTACCATACCAGTTGCACCGATAATACCTGCTTTGTAATGCTTCATTTTACATACTCCTAACATTTTTATAAGTTTAATATGATAAATTAAAAAAACCGGTTGAAAACCGGCTCATCATACGATATAATAGAAATATTGACATTGCAACCATAAAAATATAAAATTGAATGCCGATAGCTCTCCATCATACGCTGATGACAATCACAGTCCTGTTAGAACTGCAATCAGAACAGATTTTACCGGGATCTGTCCTTCGGCAGCATTGCCTTTCACGCCTGCTTAAATGTCGGAATGGTTTTCCTGTCAGACGGTACTCATCTCAGCTGCACCTCTACCATTGTTCTCATAATAACACTTTTGCTCTGTTATGTCAATACAGTTTTTGAAATTTTGAGGAATAAAAAATGAAAAAATCAGATTTTTACTATAATTTACCCGAAGAATTGATTGCCCAGACTCCTGCTGAACCGAGAAATTCTTCAAGGCTCATGAAGATAAACAGAGAAACGGGGGAAATAGTTCACTCCCATTTCTACAATTTATGCGATTACCTTAAAAAGGGTGACTTGCTGGTGCTCAATGATTCGAGGGTTCTGCCGGCAAGACTTTACGGAGTGAAAAAGAAAACCGGCAGCAATATTGAATTTCTTCTGCTTGAGCAGAAAGGGGACAAGCTCTGGGAAATAATATGCCGTCCGGGAAAGAAGGCAAAGGTCGGGGCGGAATTTGTATTTGGTGACGGAAAACTTACCGCTGTTGTTACTGAGGTAAAGGACGACGGAAACAGGATCGTAAAGTTTGACTGTGAGGGGAGTTTTTTTGCTGTTCTTGACGAGATCGGACAGATGCCGCTGCCGCCGTACATTACAAAAAAGCTTGAGGACAGGGAGCGGTACCAGACGGTTTATTCAAGGGAGCTTGGTTCCGCCGCCGCCCCTACAGCCGGACTTCATTTTACCAAGGAAATGCTTGAGGAAATAAAGGCAATGGGAGTGGATATTGCCTATGTTACCCTCCATGTGGGACTCGGAACTTTCCGTCCTGTCAAGGAGGATGACATTCTTGACCACAGGATGCACAGTGAGCATTACGAGCTTTGTCAGGAAACAGCGGAGAAAATAAACCGCACAAAGAAAAACGGCGGACGGGTAATTGCTGTGGGCACTACTTCCTGCCGGACGCTGGAGAGTATGGAGCTTGAAAACGGACTTGTAAAGCCCTGCGAGGGATATACGGATATATTTATCTATCCGGGTTATAAATTCAAGCTGCTGGACGGACTGGTCACAAACTTCCACCTGCCTGAAAGTACGCTTATCATGCTTGTTTCAGCGTTTCTGGGATATGAAAAGACAATGAATGCCTATAAAATTGCTGTGGAGGAAAAGTACAGATTTTTCAGCTTCGGCGATGCGATGGTGATACTCTGATGGGCAGTATATCACGATCCCGGGATACAGGCAGTGCGGTATATCTGCTTCTGTATTATGCAGGTGAGGCATAAAATGGAAAGGATCAGGAAATTCTGCAAAGATCCCGTAAAATTCAACCTGCTTGTTCTGACTGCGTTCCCGCTTATATTCATATTTACGGGATTTATGGGCTATTCTTCGGACAGGTTCAGACACATATTTTTCTCGCCTCATCTCATCTACGGTTCTTTCATTGCCGGACTTATTGAGAAAATGGGATGCAGTGCAGGCTGGTTTTATAAGATATCAGCGAAAGTTTTGTACACCTATCCTTTCTGGTTTTTAATTTATGGGGTACTGCTTATTCTGGAGATATTTGCATGGGGACTTTACATGCATGGCAGAGCGGATGTATACAGACGCCTGACGATTACTGTATATTTCTTCTGGATATTTTTTGCGGTTGCGGCGTTTATACAGACAGGGATAATGCTTGTCAATACGGTATGGATAATTGCTGTATTTGTGCTTTTTCTGCCGGCAGCATTTCTGCTCTCCAGCGGAATAGGAAAAACGGTCTCTGTAAAAACATATGATAAACAGGAGTGAAGGAACATGAAAAGAAGAATCAATGCAAAATCAGTCTTTGCAATGCTCGGGGGTATCTTTTTCCTGATCGGTCTGGTTTTTGCTGCAACAGGGCTGGTGTTTCTTGCAGGGGATATCTCATTTATGAAAGATGCAGAGATCACTGAGGCGAAAATAACCAGTATAGAGGAAGAGTATCGTCACAGCAAGGGAGTAGGACGGACTGACCGCAGAGTATGGGGTGAATATACTGTTGACGGAAAAACCTATAATGAACAGCTTGACAGCTATAGTACGGATATGTATGAGGGTATGATAACGGAGGTGTACTTCGACCCGGAAGACCCCTCGGATGTAAGGACTGGTTCCTATGCTTTTGAAATTATTTTCATTGGTATAGGAGGTCTGTTTCTGATTATCGGCGGAGTATTTCTGGCAGTATATTTTGTATTGTCGGGGAAGAAAAAGAGGCTGATGCAAAGGGGAGAGGCTCTTACCGGAAAGATAACCGACGTCAGGATAAACAATTTTGTCAGGATAAACAACATGCATCCGTACAAAGCGGACTGTGAAGTGATAAATCCCTTTGACGGTGAGAGGTATCTTTACAGTTCAGGGAATATAACTGAGAATATAACAGAATATATCGGGGCAGATGTGACGGTATATGTTGACAGAAATAATCCGAAAAAATATTACGTGGATATCGAGGAGCTTATCGGCAGAAAATCTGCTTCGGAAAATGGTGTTCACGATTACAGAAATTAATGTACAAAAATGAGGTAAAAAAGTATGTATACATTACTTAAAAAAGAGGGAAAGGCAAGACGAGGGCAGTTTGAGACGGTACACGGTATTTTCCAGACTCCCTGCTTTATGAATGTAGGAACGGCTGCGGCTATAAAAGGGGGGATATCCTCTCTCGACTTAGTGGATCTGAAATGTCAGGTGGAGCTTTGCAACACATATCATCTGCATCTTCGCCCAACGGACAAGGTAATAAGAGAAATGGGAGGACTTCATAAATTCATGAACTGGCACCGTCCTATTCTTACCGACAGTGGTGGATTTCAGGTATTTTCTCTTGCAAGGCTGCGTAAAATAAAAGAGGAGGGGGTATATTTTTCCTCTCACATAGACGGAAGAAAAATATTTATGGGTCCTGAGGAGAGCATGCAGATACAGTCGAATCTGGCATCGACTATTGCAATGGCATTTGACGAGTGTATTGAAAATCCTTCGGAGTATGAGTATGCGGCAGATTCCATAGAGAGGACTACCCGATGGCTTTATCGCTGCAAGGACGAAATGGAGCGGCTCAATTCCCGCTGTGATACTATAAATAAAAAGCAGATGCTTTTCGGTATAAATCAGGGCAGCACTTATGACGATCTGAGAATAAAGCATATGGAGGCCATTTCAAAGCTTGACCTTGACGGATATGCCATAGGTGGACTTGCGGTAGGTGAGGAAACAGGGGAAATGTATCGCATCATTGAAGTGGTGGAGCCTTTCATGCCTGAAAAAAAGCCGAGATATCTGATGGGAGTTGGAACGCCGACTAACATTATTGAGGCTGTTGCAAGAGGAATTGACATGTTTGACTGTGTAATGCCCAGCAGGAATGCTCGGCATGCCACTGTCTTTACGTGGGAAGGTGTGATGCACCTTACAAACAAATGCTATGAAACGGACAGCCGTCCTGTTGATGAGCATTGTGACTGTCCGGTATGCCGCAATTTTACACGCAGTTATGTAAGGCATCTGTTTAAAGCCGGGGAAATGCTTGCCGGAAGGCTGGCTGTAATGCATAATTTATATTTTTACAACACTCTTATGGAAAAGATCAGAGAAGCTCTTGACAACGGCAGTTTTGATGGATTCCGCAGGAAATATTCGGATCTTCTTGCAAGGAGACTGTGACCTTAGCTGACTCCGCTCCGCCGGGGGGTGAATAAAAAAGCCGAAGGCTTTTTTCTGCGGAACGCCCGGCGCAGTGTAAGGCTAAGCAGAGAATCAGCCCGGGCGTTCCGCTGTGAAAATCGAAGATTTTCAATTCACCCCCCTGCTGGGAGAGTTCGCTTACAAATTACGAAAGACGGAGATAGTATGACAATAGTAGAATTGATTTTGATCGGAATAGGTCTTTCTATGGACGCATTTGCAGTTTCTGTTACAAACGGACTGTGCTGCAATAATATCCGTAAAAGTACTGCGGCTGCTACCGGACTGTGCTTCGGTGGCTTTCAGGGACTGATGCCACTTATCGGATATTTTCTGGGTATAGGCTTTGCAAAATATATAAGCGCCTTCGACCATATCATTGCCCTTGTGCTTCTGGGATTTATCGGGGGACAGATGATATGGGAATCCTTTAAAAAGGATGAAGAGGAATGCCATGGAAATAAGCTTACTGCAAAAATGCTCTTTATGCAGGGGATAGCTACCAGTATTGACGCTCTTGCAGTGGGGGTTAGCTTTGCTGCAATGAGAAATGTAAATATTTTCTTTGCGGCAGCGGCTATATGCTGCATTACTTTTGTATTCAGCGTGGCAGGGGTGTATATCGGCAGAAAATCCGGTACATTCTTAAATAATAAGGCACAGCTGGTCGGAGGACTTATTCTTGTTGGAATAGGAATAAAAATTTTTGTTGAACATGTATTTTTCGGAGGTTAAAAATGATTATTGAATTTGAAAAAATTGAAGAAACGGTGATTCCTAACTTTAAAGGCGGAGAAAAGGAATTTTCCGCTAAAATATATGCTGATGAAAATAACCGTATTATGAGGGGAAGGCTTCAGCCCGGGGCTTCTATCGGCATGCACACTCATGATATCAACAGTGAAATAATTTTTATTATTTCCGGAAACGGCAAGGTTCTTATTGATGACGGCGAGGAAAGGCTCCCGGCTGGTTCCTGCCATTACTGCCCTATGGGACATTCACACAGTCTTATAAATGACGGAAATGATACTCTTGAATTTTACTGCGTTGTGCCACAACACAGAATTTAAAAATAGTAAGGAAGTTAAGGTGTAGTATGAAACAAAAAATTTATAAACTTATTGCGGTCATTGCTGTCTTTTCATTAGTTATTTCACTAATGCCAGTATCAGCGGTAAATGGTAGCGAAGATTCTTTTATGGAAACAGAAAATGAAGACAGCGAATCAAGTATAGCTGATTTAATATTGCTTAAAAATTATCTTATTGGCGATGATGGGTTCTCCTTTTCAGAAAAATATGATACTAATAAAGATGGAGTTATAAATATATTTGATATCATTATAATGAAGAGAGATATAAATAAAAAGCAATATAATGTGCTTGATGAGGGTGATGGCTGGTATATTAAAGGTTCAACCCTTTATGTTTCAAAAATTTATTATGACGTAAAGAATGTAACGGGATTGTATAAATATTTACTTGAAAGTCCCTGGGGCTTAAGTGACTATTCTGATAAAATAACTTCAGTTATTGTTGATGGCGAAATGATATACAAATCAAATGAAGGGTTGGAATCAGTAGATCCGGATATTGAAGGAGCAACAACGTTTTCTGGCGGCCCATTTGCACATATGCCTAATTTGAAAACGGTTACTTTTAAACATCTTGATATGGACAAAGTAAAAGATATGTCTAGTTGGTTTATCAATGATATATCATTGATGGCGGTTGATCTTTCGGGAATAAATACATCAGAGATTGTGTCATTTGAAAATATGTTTTTTAACTGCACATCTCTTAAATCAATTAATTTAAATTGTATAGATACATCTTCTGCAAAGTCAATGAGTGGTATGTTTTACGACTGTAAATCATTAATATCATTAAATGTAGGAGCTTGCAGCGTTGATAACGTAAATGATTTTTCACATATGTTTGATGGATGTACTTCCCTTTCATATGCTGACTTATCAGGCTGGAACATTGTTAATGCAAATGCAACTGCTATGTTTATAAACTGTACAAATTTAACAGGAGTTAATATCGGTTCTGTAGTATATCAGGGCGAATCGAATAAAAATGAGGTAATTGTGTCTTGCGACACAATGTTTGATGAAAATAACTCTATTTCATCATATAAGTTTGCAGATGGGTGGAATATAGACTATAAAACATATTTGTCACCAATTGCAGCAGTTGACCATTATACCGCAGGCATTATACCTTTAGGTACAGGAAGTGTTATATTTCAAATTGTAACTTATGATCAACTTATTCCCGATTGGCATGAAGATTATATAGAATGGATTTATAGAAATGATTATACGCAGGTTTTGGACACTGAATTAGTAGATATTTATCTTTCGATTTCGGATGATGCTGAAGAGATGTCAGATATTGAACTTTTCAAATACTTATTGGGTATTATTATCAATGAACTGCCTGATGAGGACGATGAATTAAAGGAATTATTTGATTTAGAATGTGATTTATCGGAGATTTATTTTGCAATTTCCGGTGATGATAACAAAAAGCTGTCTGACGGAGAAATTATAGAATATTTACTGGATTTAGTATTTTCTCATATACCTGATGATGAAAGCCAATTGAAAAAAATATATGAAGCAGTAAGCGAATTTGCAAAAATTAAGGATTTAATAAAGTAAATAAAAAATTATGATCAATATTCGGCAAAGCAGGATAATGTATTATAAAGGCAACACCGCATAATTAACGGCTGATGCCTTTGCCGCACATCTGCTTGCAGATTTTCCGTCATATCACATAAAAATTTCTTGACATACGCCAGTATGCCTGCGAAATTTTTATGCAATCTGCCGAAAAATATGACTTCGCATCTGCACGACAATAATTATGCGGTATTACCTAAAAAGTTCCGCTTTAGTTAATGGGTTTTTGTTGCGCAAAAATATATGCAATTGTAATTGAAAATGAAGATATTTCATTTTTTGACAAAGAAAAACAAAACTTTTCAAAAAAACCTGTTTCCAAAATTTAACTTTTGTGTTATAATTTATTTACCGATAAAAGAAAGGACGGTAAAAAATTATGACGACAACAACAAAAAAGAAAGAAAAAATTACATGCGAAAAAACAAACTATATGGAAGTGCTGGGCGCCAACAGAATCGTTTACCGTGTGACCGCTTCAAAAAAGATCAGCGGTAATGAGGAGTACACTACATACGGCGTTGAGGCTGAAATGAAGATCGGACCGGTGAAATTCTGCGAGAAGATCGACGATTTCTCTGATGAGGTGGAACAGGCGGTGGGATTTGCCGAACTGCTTGTGAAAAATAATATAAAGCCGTCGCTTATTTATAATGCTGCGCTTTGCTACCTGAGAAAAACAATATAATGTAACTTCTGCGGAGAGGGTTGAAATCCTCTCCGTTTTTATTTTTCTGATTTGCATAAACTCCCGCCATTTCTGCCATGATATTATAAAAGAAAGGCGGCGGTTATTATAAAATCAGTATGGTATAAGGATGCAAAGCTTCCAGTATTTCCACATCAGCAAAATGATATAAAAACGGAGGCCCTTATTATAGGCGGCGGCATTACCGGCATTCTGACCGGATTTTTTCTTCACCAAAAGGGAGTGCCTTATGTATTGGTCGAAAAGGACAGAATATGCTCCGGAACGACCGGCAGCACTACGGCGAAAATCACGTTCCAGCATGGTCTGATATATGATAAGCTAATGCGCAGCGGCGGCACTGAAAAAGCAGCAGCATACCTTCGGGCAAATCAGGCAGCTTTCAATAAATACACTGAGTTGTGCAGTAGTATTCAGTGTGATTTTGAACGCCGTGACAATTACGTGTACTCAGTGGGTGACAAGGAGAAACTCTTCAAGGAGATGGAGGCACTGCTGGAAATCGGATATGACGCCAGGTTCTGCGAAAATCTGCCGCTGCCGATGAAAACTGCCGGGGCGGTTTGCTTCCCGGATCAGGCACAGTTTAATCCTCTGAAATTCCTTGCATCCATTGCAAAGAATCTGAAAATATATGAGCATACCCATGTCCGTGAAATGGAAGGCACAACGGCAGTAACAGACTATGGTAAAATCTATGCCCGGAAGGTTGTCGTTGCAACTCATTTTCCTTTTATAAACATGCATGGAAGTTATTTTCTCAAGCTGTATCAGAACCGCTCTTATGTGGCTGCACTGGAAAATGCCCAGGACGTAAACGGTATGTATATGGATGAATGCCAGACAGGCTTTTCTTTCAGAAACTACGGAGATCTCCTGTTTGTGGGAGGGGGAGCTCACCGTACCGGAAAGCAGAAAAATGATATGGACAAGCTGAAAAATTTTATAAAGGAAAAATACCCCGACGCACGGGAAAAATACTTCTGGGCGGCACAGGACTGCATGAGCCTTGACAGTGTTCCGTACATCGGAAAATATTCTGCAAATACACCGGACATGTATACAGCAAGCGGATTTAACAAATGGGGAATGACGGGGGCAATGCTCTCTGCTATGCTGCTGAGCGATATGGTATGCGAAGTGAAAAATGAATTTGCAGACATCTTCACTCCCTCACGAAGCATACTCAAACCGCAGCTTTTTGTTAATGGTTTCGAGGCAGTAAAAAATTTGCTGACTCCAACCGGAAAACGCTGTCCGCATCTGGGATGTGCCCTTAAATGGAACGCCTCCGAGCATACGTGGGATTGTCCCTGCCACGGTTCACGCTTTGAAGCAAACGGAAAAGTACTTGATAATCCTGCAAACGGTGATTTAAAGAAATGAAACCGACCCGACCATTATATGAAAATACAGAATAATACTCCATTTTTCTCCGGTTTTGCTGAAAATTAAAAAATGCTATTGAAAAAAGTGGATAATTGTTGTATAATTATAGCAGTTCGAGAAAACGGTGAAGAGTGCGGATAATATCTTTATATACCGTTTTCCGGTCTATAATGCTATTCTAAATCTGAAAGGAAATTACAGTTATGTACAGCAATCTTATCGATACAATCGGTTTTCTGTCAAATTCTGATCCTGAAGTGGGACAGGCAATGCAGAAAGAACTTGCAAGACAGAGAAGAAATCTTGAACTTATCGCCAGCGAAAATATCGTTACCCCAGAGGTAATGGCGGCTATGGGTTCTGTCCTTACAAACAAGTATGCAGAAGGATATCCGGGTAAGCGTTATTACGGCGGATGTGAATGCGTTGACATTGTGGAGGATATCGCAATCGAACGAGCTAAAAAGCTTTTTGGTGCAGGCTGCGCCAATGTACAGGCACATTCCGGCGCACAGGCAAACACTGCCGTTTATTTTGCTCTCCTTGAACCGGGGGACACAGTTCTCGGTATGAGCCTTGCCCACGGCGGACATCTTACCCATGGCTCACCGGTAAATCTCTCCGGCAAATACTTCAACTTCGTGTCCTATGGTCTCGGTGATGATGAAACTATCGACTATGACAAGGTTGAACAGCTTGCAAAGGAAAACAAGCCGAAGCTTATTGTCGCAGGTGCTTCTGCTTATCCGAGAATAATTGATTTCAGGAAACTTTCCGAAATTGCAAAGTCCGTAGGTGCTTATCTCATGGTTGACATGGCACACATTGCCGGTCTTGTTGCCGCAGGCTGTCACCCCTCACCGGTAGGCTATGCCGATGTTGTTACAACTACAACTCACAAGACACTCAGAGGACCGAGGGGCGGACTTATCCTTACCAATGATGAGGAGCTTGCCAAAAAGATCAACAAGGCTATCTTCCCCGGAATTCAGGGCGGTCCTTTGATGCATGTTATTGCAGGCAAGGCAGTATGCTTTGGTGAAGCACTGAAGCCTGAATTCAAGACATATCAGCAGCAGGTCGTAAAGAACGCACAGGCTCTTGCAAAGGGACTTGTTGAGAGAGGCTTTAACCTTGTTTCCGGCGGTACTGACAATCACCTTATGCTGGTTGACCTTCGTCCGTTTGACATTACAGGCAAGGAGCTTGAACACCGCCTTGATGAGGTATATATCACTGTAAACAAAAACGCTATTCCTAACGACCCTCAGAAGCCGTTTGTTACAAGCGGTCTGAGAATCGGTACTCCTGCCGTTACAACAAGAGGTCTTAAAGAGGCAGAAATGGAAAGAATCGCAGAATACATTTACCTTGCAGCTAAGGATTTTGAAAATAAGGCTGATTTTATCCGTGAGGGAGTAACTGAGATCTGTACAAAGTACCCACTTTATGAATAATCTGATCTTATGAAAAGAGCGGCGGTTTGCAATCGCCGCTCTTTCAGGAGGTGAAATTATATGGCGTCACCGCTTGCTGATATTATCCGTCCGAAAACCCTGGACGAGGTGGTAGGACAGAAGCATCTGCTGGGGGATGGAAAGCCGCTGCGGAGAATCATAGACAGCGGCAGCATTCCCAATATGATATTTTACGGTCCCTCGGGAACTGGAAAAACTACCGTTGCGAGAATAATTGCTGAAAACACCAACATGTCCCTGCACAAGCTTAACGGTACTTCTGCGTCAACCGCTGACATTAAGGATGTTATTTCCGAGATCGGGACGTTTTCCGGTGCCAACGGCATTCTGCTCTATCTTGACGAAATACAGTACTTTAACAAAAAGCAGCAGCAGAGCCTGCTGGAATACATAGAAAACGGAGATATTACGCTGATAGCCTCCACTACCGAAAATCCATACTTCGCAGTGTTCAATGCCGTTATCAGCCGTTCAACAGTGTTTGAGTTCAGGCCGCCGGAAACCTCCGAAGTTCAGAAAGCGGCGGAGCGGGCATTTAAACTGCTTTCGGAGAAAAACAGCACGGAATATGATATTGAAAAAGGCGTGACAGAGTATATAGCTGCAAGCTGCGGAGGGGATGTGCGCAAGGCGGTAAATACCGTTGAGCTCAGTGCCATTGCCGGTGAGCCGGCAGAAGACGGCGTCCGGATCACCCTTGAAACGGTAAAGCAGCTTGCCCAGCGTTCCAGTATGCGTTATGACAGGGACGGTGACCAGCACTATGATATTCTCTCCGCACTTCAGAAATCCATAAGGGGTTCCGACGAAAACGCCGCACTGCACTATGCTGCAAGGCTTATGGCAGCCGGGGATATTATTTCTCTGTCACGGCGACTGCTTGTAATTGCCTGTGAGGATATCGGACTTGCGTACCCCAATGCCATAACCATAGTAAAATCCTGCGTTGACAGTGCAATGCAGCTGGGACTTCCAGAAGCGAGGATCCCCCTTGCACAGGCTGTGGTACTGCTTGCAACTGCCCCCAAGTCAAACAGCGCCTACGAAGCGATAAATATGGCTATGGAGGATGTAAACAGTGGTATTGCGGCTGATTTCCCAAGGTGTCTGCAAAACAGGCACTTTGACGGTGAGGACGCAGCTGTCAAGGGTCAGTTTTACAAGTACCCCCACGACTACCCCGATCACTGGGTGCAGCAGCAGTATATGCCCGATGCACTCAAAGGCAGGGTCTATTACAAATACGGTGATAACAAGCAGGAACAGTCGGCTAAGGCTTACTGGGACAAGATAAAAGGGTAATACACAGCCGGCACGTTATGTGAACCGGTATAAACAGGGAGTGACTCTGTTTTATGGAGTGTGAAAGAGATTTATGATCAATGGCAAATGCCCCAACTGTGGAGGGGAGGTCAAAGACGGGAAATGCCAGTACTGTGATACTGTATTTTCTGATTCAGTCTATGACAAAGAAAAAATATTCAATCTGTTTAAAAATGTAAAGCTAAGAGAAGCACAGGTAAAAAAGCGTAAGGACTACGCAGTTATTGCTGCTATATGGGCCGCTGTAATCATAGCAGCAGTGTGCTTTCTGATTTTTATTGCATTTCCTGTTTTTTCAAAATTTATGGAAGCCGGAATCAGGTCCGGAGTGAACAGTGCTTATTATACCAGACCTTCTTTTGGCAGCAACGCAGTGTATTCGTCGGAGACGGGCACACAGGCAGTTCCTGACTTTGAGAAAATCGAAGTGTATAAGGAAAACGGCAGGTGGCCGTCAGGAACATACAAAATTGGTGAAGACATCCCTGAGGGTACGTATCTTATGATAACCGACGGCAGCGGAAGAGAACTGTTTCCGGCGGGGATATATTCTGATTCAGAGGCAAGTGATGGAAGTAATCTTTCGTCGGACACCTGGGCAAGCTTTTCAAGATATGTGACCTTAAAGGAACCGGGCTACTTGGATTTTTCAGGGGCTAATGTATATGAGCTGAAAAAGAATGACCCTGTCAATGACCCCCATGAGCATTCGGGAATGTTCCTCGTGGGACGTGATATAGAGCCGGGTACATATGTGCTGACCTTTGATAAACATTACAGCGACTTCGACAGCAGGGCAGATTATGCAAAGTATTCCATATATTCGGATGTGGATATGGTCGCTCCTGTTGTAAAGGAGCAGGGGGATTTTGAAGAGGGCATGGAAATAACTCTTCAGGAGGGAGATTACCTGAAGCTGGAGGAGTGTGTTATCAGATAGGGGGGCAGTTTATGCATGGCAGTGAAAAAAGTCTGAAAGGAGAAGAAACATGAATAAATTCATTGCTTTTACGGATATAATCGGGACAATTTTAATTATAGTACTCAGCATTCTGGATCATCTTATCGGCTTCGGGGACAAGTTTTATTTTATAATGCTGATAATCGGACTTGTTCTTCTTGTGCCGGTAACAGTCCGGGAGGCATACTCCATTATGAAGATGAAGCAGGAGAAGGACGCTCAGAAATAAAAGCATAGTCTGAGTTTAATAAAATAAAAATATGCTGTTTCCCGATAAAATAGCGGAAAAATTCTTGACAAATAAAAGAAATGAGAATATAATAATTGATAATTATTATGCTCAGGGTGGAGGAAATGGCGGAGCTTTAATAACAAAATATTTGTTGCAGCTATGAAAAAAATACGAACATGAAAATTATTAATCAGGAGGTAATTGTTGTGAAAAAATTTAAAAAGTTAGTGATTTTATTATCTGTTATGGCGGTATCCGTTTGTGGAATTTCGCCGATTTATGCTGATGAATCAGCTACAGAGCCTGCGGAAAACGAAGAGAGTGTTACAGATACAGATGATTTAGAACCCAGTGACGCTCCTGCGGAAAATGTAATTAATATCCGTACTGCCGCTTATATTGCATATGCTTTGGCAAGAGACTATGAATTTATCGAAGATTCTTTTGATTATTATGATTATAATAAGGACGGCATTATAAATATAAGGGACGCTGCAGCAATTGCAAGGGCTATGTCAGAGAAAATTAATGGATAAGCTAAGACCTGTCTGCATGTTTATGCGGACAGGTCGGTTTTTATTGCAATGAAGGTAAATTAATGAAATTTATTCTGAAATTAATTTAATTTTAGAAAAGCCCTTGACAAATAAAAGAAATAGGAATATAATAATGAGTATGTGGGCGAATTGTGTTCCCGCATGGATATTTTTTGGAAAAGGAGGAAGATTATGCCAACATTTAATCAGCTGGTTCGTAAGGGAAGAAAGGTACTTGAGGACAAGTCAACAGCTCCTGCACTTCAGAAAGGATACAATGCCAAGAAGAAGACAGCTATTGACCAGAGCTCACCCCAGAAGCGTGGTGTATGTACAGCAGTAAGAACTTCAACACCTAAGAAGCCTAACTCAGCTATGAGAAAGATCGCCAGAGTAAAGCTTACAAACGGACACGAAGTTACAGCTTACATCCCGGGTATCGGACACAACCTTCAGGAACACAGCGTTGTACTGATCAGAGGCGGACGTGTTAAGGATCTCCCTGGTGTGCGTTACCACATCATCAGAGGTACACTGGACGCACAGGGCGTTGCAAACAGAATGCAGGCTCGTTCAAAGTACGGTGCCAAGAGACCAAAGGCAAAATAATTTTAAAATAGGATAACTGCCACAGGATTATATGTGGAGATTTAATATATTAAATCCTCTGCATTGGTCTTGACGTCAGAAATGGCGAGTACCTATGAATTCATGAAAAAATGTGAAGGAGGGAAGCGAAAATGCCAAGAAGAGGTAAAATCGCAAAGCGTGATGTACTGCAGGACCCTGTATACAATTCAAAGCTTGTTACACGTCTTATAAACAACATAATGTTAGACGGTAAAAAGGGTGTTGCTCAGAAAATAGTTTACGGCGCATTTGAAATCGTTGCTGAAAAGACAGGCAAGGACGCACTTGAAGCTTTTGAGGAAGCAATGGAGAATGTAATGCCGGTTCTTGAGGTTAAGGCCCGCAGAATGGGCGGTGCGACATATCAGGTTCCTATGGAGGTTCGTCCGGAAAGACGCCAGACTCTGGGACTGAGATGGATCACAAAGTACTCAAGAGAAAGAAACGAAAAGACAATGAAGGAAAGACTTGCCGGTGAAATCATGGACGCTCTCAACGGTACAGGCGGTGCCTGCAAGAAGCGTGATGATACACACAAGATGGCGGAAGCAAACAAGGCATTCGCACACTACCGCTGGTAATCTGCAATTATTTAGTTAAGGAGAAAAGTTATGCCAAGAGATTGTTCACTTGAACAGACAAGAAATATCGGTATAATGGCTCACATTGACGCAGGTAAGACCACTACAACGGAGCGTATCCTTTTTTATACCGGTATTAACCATAAAATAGGCGAAACTCACGAAGGTGCTGCTACAATGGACTGGATGGAGCAGGAGCAGGAGAGAGGTATCACTATTACTTCTGCTGCAACTACTGCATACTGGGCAGGCCACAGACTCAACATTATCGATACTCCGGGACACGTTGACTTCACAGTTGAGGTTGAGCGTTCGCTGAGAGTTCTCGACGGCTCTGTAACAGTTTTATGTGCTAAGGGCGGTGTTGAACCACAGTCAGAAACAGTCTGGAGACAGGCTGACGAATATAAGGTTCCAAGAATGGCTTATGTCAACAAGATGGACATTATGGGCGCTGATTTCTATAATGTTGTTGACATGATGAAATCAAGACTTCACTGCAATGCTGTTCCGATCCAGCTTCCTATCGGTGCTGAAGACACATTCAAGGGAATCATTGACCTTCTCGAAATGAAGTCATATGTATATTATGACGACCTCGGAAAGGACATCAGAGTTGAAGAAATTCCTGATGACATGAAGGAAAAAGCTCAGGAATACCATGATGCACTCCTCGAAGCTGTTGCTGAACAGGACGAGGATTTAATGGAAAAATATCTTGCAGGTGAAGAACTCACTATTGAAGAGATCAAGGCATGCATCAGAAAGGCAACTATCGCAAACGAGATGGTTCCTGTAACATGCGGTACTTCATACAAGAACAAGGGCGTTCAGAAGCTTCTTGACGCTATTGTTGACTATATGCCTTCACCGCTGGACATCCCTGCTATCAAGGGTGTTGATCCTGACACAGACGAGCCTACAGAAAGACATCCTTCTGATGAAGAGCCGTTCTCAGCTCTTGCATTCAAGATCGCTACTGACCCGTTTGTAGGTAAGCTCTGCTTCTTCAGAGTTTACTCAGGTACAGTAAATGCAGGTTCAACTGTACTCAATGCAACTAAGGATAACAAGGAAAGACTCGGACGTATCCTTCAGATGCATTCAAACCACAGAAAAGACATCGAAACAGTTTATGCAGGCGATATCGCTGCTGCTGTTGGTCTTAAAAATACAACTACAGGTGATACTCTCTGCGATGAGAAGCACCCTGTAATTCTTGAATCAATGGAATTCCCTGAACCGGTTATCCAGCTTGCTATCGAGCCTAAGACAAAGGCTGGTCAGGAAAAGATGGGTATCGCTCTTGCAAAGCTTGCAGAAGAGGATCCTACATTCAAGACATATACTGACGAGGAAACAGGTCAGACAATTATCGCCGGAATGGGCGAGCTTCACCTGGATATTATCGTAGACAGACTTCTCCGTGAATTCAAGGTTGAGGCCAATGTCGGCGCTCCCCAGGTTTCCTACAAGGAAGCTATTAAGGGCAGCGCAGACGTTGACCATAAATAT
>JBJEQU010000072.1:0-22187 GCA_051881935.1 Porcipelethomonas sp.
GAACGATGATAGTTTCAGAGGTTCCGGAAGACGAATGCAACAAATATACTATTAGAGGTATTGCCGGAAAGAAAGGCTTTGCCGCTATCAATATAGAAAAAGCCATGATGAACAGCGAGCTTGGTTTCTGCCGTAAGGTCCTTACAGTACTTGAAAACAATGGTATTTCCATTGAGCATATGCCGTCAGGAATTGATACACTCTCGCTTATCTTCCCATACAGTCAGATCGAAGGCAAGGAAGATGAGGTTATTGCGCAGATAAGAAAAGCTGTTGCACCTGACCATATTGAACTTGAGAACGGCATTGCAATGCTTGCTGTCGTAGGCCGCGGCATGAGACGTACAAGAGGTACAGCAGCACGTATTTTCGCTTCTATGGCACACGCAAGAATCAACATAAAGATGATCGACCAGGGTTCCAGCGAACTTAATGTTATTATCGGTATCGGTGAAGCCGATTTTGATGAAGCGATCCGAAAAATCTATGATATGTTTATAAATTCAGTTGAATAAAATAAACTCAGCCTGAGAAGTCAAAAGCTTCTCAGGCTTTAAATTTATCCTCATTCGTAACGATTATAACTCAGCGCAGTTTGTCAGCAGAGCTTCTGATATCCTCGGCAGTCTCCTTGATAATTCTGCCGGATGACAACGTTTCATCGATATTTACGGTGACGTGTGAAATAGCACTGCTGAGATCTCCCACGACCCTTTCGATCTCCTTTGCGACCTCAAGTACCTTTGCAGTTTCAACATTAACAAGCTTTTCACTTTCGTCTATAGTACCTGTTGCATCTCTTGTGTTTGATGCAAGGGTGCGTATTTCCTGGGCTACGATAGAGAAGGATTTCCCCGCTTCTCCTGCACGGGCAGCCTCAACAGAAGCATTCATGGACAGAATATGGGTCTGATCGGTAATGCCCTTAATAGACTGAGAAATTTCCTTATACTGCTTGTTTACGTCAATAATTCCGTTTACAGCGGAATGGATATCTGCACACTTGTTATTTAAAATGCCTATTATCTCGTTAATATTATTCATCTCGCTGCTATTATTCATACACAGCTCGTTGATTTCATTTGTATCGCCGCAGATCCTCTCAATATCATTTGTTATTTCACCTATAGTGCTTACGATCTGTTCATTCCGTGTCTGGATCGCCTGATTAGCCTCATTGGCATGCTGACTCTCAAGCCCGATTTTCTTAACAGAGAACTGATGACAGTTTTCCGGGAAATTGATTCCCTTTGCAATTGCACATGCCATTTCTTCACAGGATTTATAACCGCATGCCCCACAGTCAAAATGTTTCTCGCTGTGAGTATTCTTCATCAGTGCATTATATGCAGAATTTACAGCTGCATCACCGGCAGACTGGTTATTTACATTTTTAGGAGTGTATTTTCTGATAAAGTCCTCCAGTTTAAGATGCTTTTCAAACCACCTGAACTGCTTGTCCGAATTAAAGGACTTCTGTCTGCGGCGCTCATTAAAGGAGCTTGCTTCAAGGCTCTCCGCTTTCTTCATATATGAAAATATTCTGCTCTCCTCAAAGCTGGTTCCGGGACCGGATATGCAGCCGTGAGAACAGCTGAGAATATCGTATACATCCGGTCTGTCTGATTTATCAGCTGCTGCATAATAGTCCAGTTCATTGTAAACATGAGAAACACCCTCGCTGTTGCGGACATCAAGTCCCGGCATGGCATTAAGCAGACAATCCTTCAGTCCTCCCGGTTTTGGATAAATTTTACCGCAGTATGCCGGAACATTGTCAAACCGGAATTTTTCGTTTCTGTCAAAATTGAAGTTATTTCTCATGTATTCAACAAATCTTTTGAATGTAATATTATATTGTATAAGACCCGTTTCTTCAAATTCAATTTTTTTTGCAATGCACGGAGAAATACATGCAATATCCCCCTTGATCCCTGCATACTTGCGCAGGTATACAGCTGTACATGCTATAGGCGAATGCACCGGCGAAAGCATGGGAATCATGTTGTGCCTGTGCTTTAAAACATACTCCACAAGGGCAGCACAAGGCTGTGACATGACCTTGTCGACCTTCTTTTCCTTTATCGCCTTTATATGCATATATGTACAGATATCCGCACCGAAGGAAACATCATACATAAGTCCGACCCCAAGCTTGCGCAGATGCGCCAGCATTGCGTCACTGTCCGGTTCCGTAAGCCGCAGAGCCGGTGCAACGATCACCGTGAGATTTTTTCCGCTTTTCAGGTCGGCAAAAAATCTCTCCGTATCATCAACAAACGACCTTGCCCCATGGTGGCAGTGCTTAACGCACTCTCCGCAGGAAATGCACATCTCCCTGTCTACAGATATGACCGAATGTCCGTCGTTCCTGCCGGCAACTGCCCTGTTTGCCTCATGAACAGGACATACCCTTATACATGCATTACACCCTATACACTTATCCTCATTAACAATTACATACATATGATCCCCACTTTCTGATATTTTTACTGACTATTTGTACCAATTATACAATATTATATCTTAATATGTCAATAAAAATGCAGAAATTTGAAGAAACTTTGGCATTTTTAACAAATAAAGCGTCAGATTGTCACATAAATAACAAAGTTTTAAAATTTTTAAAACAGTTTTATAACCGCAAGGAAAATCAGTATGACCCCCGAAAGCCACGACAGATCAATTTTTTTATTATTTATCTGTCTGCCGACCTTGCCTCCGATCGCCACAGAAAGCAGTCCGAAAATAAAACTCATAACTCCCACACGAAGAATGCTTCCCCCTGAAATGCCTGCCGCCGCTCCTCCGCACAGAGAATCCACAGAAAGTGCCAGGGCCAATGCGACAGACTCTCTGGCTGAAAGAATTTTCGAGCAGTCAGTATCCGCCTTTGTTTCGTCCAGATATACGCTTATGACAAATCCGATATTGAAATAGCTGAAGGAAACCGAACCGTTTCCGCTGTGCTTTTTAAGAATGGATTTAAGACCGTTCTGGCAAAACTGTACTATACCGATTATTCCAAGAATCACTGCACCTGATACACGGCAGTATTCTTCCGGAAAAAATGTACCAAGATATCCTGATAAGCACAGCGACATTGTGAGAACGAAAGAACTTATAAAACTTATTATTATCGCTGAGCTTACGGGTATTTTTATTTTCTCTCCGGCGTATGACAAGGACACAAGAAAGGTATCGGTAATCATCGCCATTACAAGAAGTATATCTTCCGTCATACAGTTAACCTCTTTTCGCAGCTGTTTCAGGTGTCATATACTTTTAGTATATTTAAAGTGCGAAAAAAGGTTACTTTTCAAATGACCGGAGATATACAAGTATACCGGAATTGGTATGATTTTATACCTGTGCCCTGTATATGGATTTGCCTATGCCAATGCTGCTCTCCTGCACACGCTAACGTCCGGTAATCTTACAAACGCCTTTACGAAACTGTTTGCTATAAGAAAAATATAAATCATATCATTATCAACGGACATTTTCTCTTTAACATAATTGTCATGGAGTCTGATCCAATCATCATAACATTCCATGATTCTGAAGTCCGCTGAAAGACATGAATATATTTTTATTCTATCAGTACAAAAAATCTTATGAATAGCATATTCATATTCACTGTGCCCTTTTATTGAATTTCCAAAAATACTATTATGAGCAAATGTAAAAGAATCCGCAAGATAGTGTACTAACACCCCAAGATTATAATAATACTGTACTCCCGGTTTCTTGAAACCCGTAAGCTTATTTATCAGTTTTTTCATATATTTCTGTGAATTTTCATAATTATGCCCCATGAAAGGCTTTGCCGAAAAAGTCCCTTTAAGATAAGAAAACAAATTCAGGTCTGGTCCGGCATTTCCGAGTATGAAAGCATTTTTACAGCTCTGAGGAATACGCTGCATATATTTTTTTACCATTATCTCTGCAAGGATTATATGATCTCTTGTTTTCATTTTATTGCTCCTTTTCATTTAATTTTATGCTCATCTTTTGTATAAATATCCACAATTCTCGCATAGCCTGATACACTGTTCACTTCTATCTTATATTTATTTCCCCCATTGTCTATCTTTATCTCATAAATATAGACGGAATCGGTAAGTTTTATATCAAGCTCAAGTTCACGCTTCACTGCTTCAACACTCATTTCAGACCCTATGTTTTCTATATTATCTATGACATAGTCCTTAGCTAAATCGATTGCTTCATCTTCCGTGACCTGAATACTCCTGCCAGCAGAATACAAAGAGATACCCAATACACCTCCGACCGTAATCCCTGTCAGAACAGCAACACAGCTTATGACAATAATGACCGTTCTTATGGTCGTTTTAAAGCGGAATGCCTTTTTAGCCTTTTTTATAATTTCACCGTCAACTTCATCAACAGCTTTCTCGTCTATATCCCTGTCGAGAATTGCACTGATTTTCCGCGCCTTTACGATTTCACCTTCAATAAATGCCTTTTCCTCTTCCGTTGCCTCTCCGTTTTTATATTTCTTATATGTCTCTTCAAAATTCATGATTATACCTCCAGAATCTGTTTGAGCTTTCTTCTCGCTCTATGCATCAAAACCTTTGTGTTTGTCTCACTTTTTCCGATAACCTGTGCTATGGACTTTATAGGCACATCAGAGAAATAGAAAAGAATTACTATTTCCCTCTGAACATCCGGAAGAAGAGATATTGCATGATATAGTGCACGGTATTCTTCTTTTTTGATGATCCCCTCGATAAGTTCGGCACTGTCATCAGCAATTTCGTCATTCAGTTCATCAAAAGATGATTTTTTGTATTTCCTGCACAAAGACAGGAATTCATTCCTGCATACTGTCAACAGCCATGGTTTGAAATTCCTGATGCTGTCATCTGCGCATGAGAGTGCTTTAAAAAAAGCCATCGACACAATATCTTCTGCAATGTCTTTGCTATGACAAAGGGACAGTGTGTAAACTAAAGCTTCATTATAATATTTTGCAAAAAGTTCTTCAATTATATCATGCTTCATACTAAATTCTGCCACCTCCACTATAGTCTTCGTATAATAGACGCTTAAATGAAATAAAGGTTACACAAAAATTTGCCCGGTCATCCAGCATAAATGATATATGCTGGATGACCGGGCGTTAACCTCTGACTATATAATTGTCCTGGAGCTTTCATCTCCAGATTCACAGCAAAAGCTGTTCTCTCATAAATTTGAGAAGTTTTTTCTCACGTCTGGAGACCTGTACCTGAGTCATGCCAAGTCTTCCGGCAGTTTCCGACTGGGTAAGATTTTTATAATATCTGAGAATGATAAGGTTTCTGTCTTTCTCGTCCATAATATCCAGCACCTGGTGCAGGGCAACCGTATCACCTATTTCATATTCCGGAGACGGTACTGTCACATCTATCTGCCCTCCGCCCTCCTCTGTGCTGTCCGTAAGGGAAACCGGCGGCACACTGACAGACAAAGCCTCCGCAACGACGCACTCATCCGCCTCAAGTCTGCTGCTGATCTCGGATATCGTAGGCTCACGCCCAAGGCTTTTTGAAAGCTCGTCCCTTGCCCTGACCGCTTTTAACGAAAGCTCTTTAAGGCTGCGGCTCACCTTTATTGCACCGCCGTCACGGAAAAGACGTTTTATCTCGCCGAGTATGACCGGCACTGCATAGGTCGAAAATTTGACTCCCCTTTCACTGTCAAAGCCCTCGGCAGCTTTAAGAAGCCCTATACATCCGGCAGAATAAAGATCATCATATTCAATGCCTCTGCCCCTGAAACGATTGGCACAGAGGTGTACAAGCCCCAGGTTCTCTTCAGGTACCGGCTTACTCATGGCTGCCGCCTATTTTTTTCCGCATTGTAATAGTAGTCCCTCTGCCGACTTCACTGGTGACCTTGAGACTGTCCATAAAGCTTTCCATTACTGCAAATCCAAGTCCTGCACGTTCCTCGCATGGAGCAGTTGTATACAATGGCTCCATTGCCTGCTTTATGTCCGGTATGCCGCAGCCTTTATCACGGATCTTTATGTATATTTCATTTCCCTCCAGTATTTTGGAGCTTATTTCAATTTTTCCACTGCTGTTTCTGTATGCGTGTACTATACAATTAGTAACTGCCTCCGACACTGCTGTACGTATATCCGATATTTCTTCCAGATTAGGATCCAGCATTGCGGCAAAAGCACAGACTGCTGTTCTCGCAAAGCCTTCATTTTCAGACATACTCTCAAAGGATATTTTCATTTCATTTTTCACTTTCATTTTTTCACTTCCTCTTTACTATTGCAGAATTCCGCAAGCTTTTCTATTCCCGAAAGCTTCATTACCTTCTTTATATGAGGCGGCGGATTTTTTATAAGAACCTTTCCGCCCATCTCCTGCATCAGCCTGTATCTGCCCATAACAAGACCTATGCCGGAACTGTCCATAAACCCCACTCCTGAAAAATCAAGAATAAGCTCTCTGGGTTCAGCTTCCCTTACGGCATAATCTATCTCACTTCGCAGCAGTCCGGCACTGTGATGATCTATTTCCCCCGAAAGAAAAGCCGTTACTTTGTTTTTTTCTGCTGAAATTTTTACAGACATATTAAACCTCCTGAAAATTTTATTTGTTCTTGTTGCCCCAGATATATTGTAATATAAAGCCGCTGAATATTTTGTAAAATCTTGTCTTTTGAACCGATTTTTTAATTAAACGTTTAAGCTTTCGTGCTTGCTGGATTTAATAAAAATTCCGGACGACTTTTTCGGAAGAACAATCTTTACATTTGCATTTTATTTTACTTCTCGCTCTGAAATCACGGATTTTCACGAAAGCCAAGGTTATAACAATTAAAGATTAGTGCACTTTGTACATTATTTCTTTGGAAAGCAGCGTTTTTACGAGGCAAATGTAAAAGATTCTGTGAGCGCTTGACAATTAAACGTTTTCGTGATATACTGTAAACATGCACAAAAGAGCTTTCAAAGTTCTTAAATATTTGGCAAACTTGTTGAAAAGCAAGGACGCAAAGCTAAGGGTCTAACCCAGAAATGGTACGACAGCCGGTTGCATAACACAGGGAGTAAATCCGTGTTATATTCTGATTGCACACCGGCATCTTGTCTCAAGATGTCGGTTTTTTATTTGCATCTGATCCGGCGGATAAAAAAGGAGTGTATTTATCATGTTAAAAAAGACATCAAAAAGAGCAGTTTCAATCATCTCAGTGATTTCTTTATTCATCACAGTTTTTGTTTCAGCATTCCCTGTTACAGCCGCAACAACATACAACATCTATTATTCAGCCGGTGACGTTGACGGCATCGTTGGTTCAAGCACATTTACCTTCTCAGTTCCCGGAGGTTCATCATTTGAATACTGTGCTTCATCAAGATTTTCAAGAAAAGGATACAAGCTCACCTCATGGTATGTAAAAACAACAGGTGAAACAGTAGCTGTTTCACAGCCAAGCACAATGCCGTACTATGATCTTGAAGTCGTAGCAAACTGGACTCCTGAAACATACACTATCGGATTTGCAGGAGTCGGCGGATATACATCATCAGGTGAAGCTAACATATACACCGAGGCAACATACGGAACAACAATGACTCTTCCGGAAAATCCTTTTACAAAAGACGGATACGTTTTCTCCGGCTGGGAATATGACGGCGTTACCTACAGCGAAGGTTCCAGCTTTGAAATCCCGGCAGTTATTTCCGGTACCAAGATTGTTCTTGCAGCGGTATGGACTAAAGAATCTGCTGTTACAACAGCTGCCACAACAAAAGTCACAACGACAACTACTACAACCACCACATCCACTGCCGCTTCAACAACTTCCCTCCTTTCAGGTCAGGTAGTTAAGCAGTTTATGGTTAACAAGCAGTTTGAAAACAGCAACGAAACCTATTCACTGTACCTGAGCAGTTACATAAGTGATGGAGATATTATTGACAAGATTATGTTCAATTTCTCTGTAGATTCTGACCGAATCGGCGGTGTAAGCCTTACGATCGGCACAAATCTCAGTGACGGTTCATGGTGCGAAAAGAGTTTTGCAGAGTACGTTGAAGATTCCTGTTTCTTTACAGTTGACCTGGCTGATACCGACTCATGCAATAAGTTAAGCCGTTACTACAGCATTAAGATCGGCTGCTGGTACAGCGAAACCTTTCCGCTCTATCTTGACAGCATTACCGTTATAATGAGAGAAGCAGAAATTACAACAACTCAGCCGACTACAGCTGCAACAACAACTACTACAACCACAACTACAGCAGCAACAACAACTACCACCACTACTACTACAGCAGCGACGACAACAACTACAACAACTACAACAACTACAACCACGGCAAGAACAACAACGACTACTACTACTTCCACTTCAGCCGCTGCAACAACAGTTTCAACTACAACATATACACTTGGCAGCTCTCCTCTTTCAAAAACTGTAACTATCAATAGTGAAATGACACTTGGCGGTGGACTTCTTACCCTCAGCGCATCAGAGCTTATCGATCCCAACTGCATAATCGAAAGCATGGAGATCACTGTTTCTGCTGACGGAGAAAAAATCGGGGCATACAATCTCGGAATGTTTATGAATATGTCCGATTACTCAGTAGTTCAGAAAAACCTGACAGGTCAGGCAGATGTAAACACTATCACTCTCCCCATTGAGATCGAAGCCGAAAACCAGAAAACAACAAACAGCGCTTCGACAGTCAATATCGGCTACTGGTGGGGCGAAAGCTCGACTATCACAATCGAATCTATCAAGGTAAATTACAGAATAGCCAAGGGAGATTTCAACAACAACAATGTTATCGATAGTGAGGATGTTGAAATTCTCAAGAAGCTTATGGTAGGTATCGATATAAACGGAACAGTCCTCAGTACTGAAACATGCGACATCAACAACGATGGTCTTGTAAATGTCTTTGACTGTGTAATTCTCGAAAGAATCGTTAAATAAGCAATAAGCCCCTTCATGATTTTCTCCTGAAAAATACTGCATGACTTTCTGACGGTCATGCAGTATTTTTTCATATTTTTTTGGAGTAATAAAATTTGCCCAGAGCCATACAAACAGAAAGTCCGAAAATAAGTGCCAGACATGTAATGCACACAGTAATATTAAAATATCCGCTTACGATCATTACAACTGGCATACAGACCTGGAATACAGAAGCACCGGAGCTTTTTCCTTTTTCCTGGATCTGAGCCGTCCGCTCATCATTTTCAGTTACAAACTGCTTTTTAAGCTTTTGAGGATTTTTCATGGCAATAATATTCTTAATAATGCCGAATATCATCATTACCATAACCGCAAATGACGATCCAAAAATCATCCCATTCCAGTAATCCTTCCAGTGTTCATTGCCCTCTATAGGTTTGATGACCCCTGAGAAAGCAAGAATCAATATGATCATAAGTGCGGCAGCACAGAATGAAAAGATGATATTCTGAGCCTTTAATTTTTTACGATAATTTTCCATAACGATATCTCCTTTAACCGTTTTTTCCTTCAAGTTCCGAAAAATCGAACACTTCCTCTATAGTAAGCCCGAAATAATGGGATATTTTATAGGCGAGCGGCAGCGAAGCTGTATATTTGCCATTCTCTATTGAGGTAATGGTTTGTCTTGTGGTTCCTACAGCCTCGGCAAGCTCTTCCTGAGAAAGCTTGTTTTTCTTCCGAAGTTCTCTTATAATTGTTTTCATATTACCTGCCTTTCATATTTGCTAAGTTAACTTTGCATTTTTAGTATAGCACACTTTGCATTTTTTGTCAAGTACATTTTACATTTTTTGTCAAGTCAGCTTTACAAAAAATGTACGCAGTTCTGATATGATACTAATTCCTTTAACCCGATAAAGTCGGCATAGGGGGTTGCATGATACGGGATTTGAACGCAAAGCGGTCAAATCAGAGGATGCCGCAGCCAGCCGCCCTCAAAACTGTAATATATATTACAGTTTTGAGGATTATTGCTCCACCAATTAACTATTGAAAATTTATGCGCAGGGCTAAAGTTGAAAGCTAAGGAAGAAAAACGCAGGAATACTGGCGTATTGCAAGTTTTTCTGACGTAAGATCTCAGCTTTAGAGCAAGCAGAAAGTTCAGTAGTTAATTGGGGGAGCAATGGTATGAACCGCGAAAAACCCTCCGCCGGATAACCGACAGAGGGCATTCTGAAAAAGTATAGTAATAAATGGGAAGTTAACAGCAATCAATAACCCATTCCCATACCGCCCTGCGGTGCGGCAGGAACCGGTTCCGGAGCCGGGATATCAGCAACAAGGCTCTCAGTTGTAAGAACCATAGCTGATACGGAAGCTGCGTTCTGAAGTGCTGAACGGGTAACCTTAGTAGGATCAACGATACCTGCCGGAATCATGTCAACATACTTTTCGTTGTAAGCGTCGAAACCGTAGCCAACCTTGCCTGACTTGATGATCTCATTGATAATAACGCTGCCTTCAAGACCTGCGTTCTTAGCGATCTGACGAACAGGTTCTTCAAGAGCCCTGAGGATAATCTGTGCGCCTGTCTTTTCATCGCCGGAAAGCTCATTTGTAAGCTTCTCAACAGCCGGAATAGCATTAATAAGAGCTGTACCGCCGCCGGCTACGATACCTTCTTCAACGGCAGCCTTTGTAGCAGCAAGAGCATCCTCGATTCTCAGCTTCTTTTCCTTCATTTCTATTTCAGTTGCCGCACCAACCTTGATAACAGCAACGCCGCCGGAAAGCTTGGCAAGTCTTTCCTGGAGCTTTTCTTTGTCAAAGTCAGATGTTGTAGTTTCGATCTGGGATCTGATCTGAGATGTTCTTGCGGAAATATCCTCCTTGTCGCCGTAACCGTCAACAATGATCGTATTTTCCTTCTGGATAACTACCTGTCTTGCCTTACCAAGCTGTTCAATAGTTGTTTCCTTAAGCTCAAGACCAAGTTCCTCGGAAATCACTTCGCCACCTGTGAGAACAGCGATATCCTTGAGCATTTCCTTGCGTCTGTCGCCAAAGCCCGGAGCCTTTACAGCTGCACATTTGAATGTGCCTCTGAGATTGTTAAGGATAAGTGTTGTAAGAGCTTCGCCCTCAATATCCTCAGCAATAATTACAAGCTTCTTGCCTGACTGAACGAGCTGCTCGAGAAGCGGAAGAATTTCCTGAATAGATGAGATCTTCTTGTCTGTAATAAGAATATAAGGATCGTCATATACAGCTTCCATTTTCTCTGTATCTGTAACCATGTACGGTGAAATATAGCCTCTGTCGAACTGCATTCCTTCAACAACTTCGCTGTAGGTTTCAGCAGTCTTGCTTTCTTCAATAGTTATAACGCCGTCAGCAGTAACCTTCTCCATAGCTTCAGCAATAAGTCTGCCTACGTTTTCATCAGCCGAAGAAACTGTTGCAACTCTTGCTATATCATCGCTTCCTTCAACAGTCTTGGAGTTTGAAATAACCGTTTCAACTGCTGCATCGACAGCCTTTGCCATACCTTTCTTTACAACCATCGGGTTAGCACCGGCAGCAATATTCTTCATTCCTTCACGGATCATAGCCTGAGCCAGGAGAGTTGCTGTTGTTGTACCGTCACCTGCTGCGTCGTTTGTTTTGGTAGCAACCTCCTTGAGCATCTGTGCGCCCATATTTTCAAAAGCGTCCTCAAGCTCGATTTCCTTTGCTATAGTAACACCGTCGTTTGTAACCAGCGGTGCGCCGAATTTCTTGTCAAGAACAACATTTCTGCCCTTAGGACCCAGTGTTATCTTTACTGTATCAGCCAGCTTGTCAATACCTTTCTGTAAAGACTTTCTTGCTTCTTCGCCGTACTTAATATCCTTTGCCATAGTAATCAATCTCCTTTACAAATCTACATTTATTATTCAACTATTGCCAGAACCTCAGACTGACGGAGGATAGTGTATTCAACATCGTCAACCTTGACTTCTGTGCCTGCGTACTTGCTGAGTAAAACCTTGTCGCCTACCTTCAGATACATATCAACCTTTTCGCCGTCAACGATCCCGCCCGGACCTACTGCAACAACTTCTGCGATCTGCGGTTTTTCCTTTGATGCAGCCGCAAGTATAAGACCACCCTTTGTTGTTTCTTCAGCTTCTGTCATCCTGATGACAACTCTGTCTGCTAATGGTTTGATATTCATACTTATTCCTCCCAAAACTTTTTTATTTTCTTTTAGCACTCGAACTCCTTGAGTGCTAATTCTTATTTTACCAACTTTTTCAAAAAAATCAAGGGTATTTTAACGTTCTGATATATTTTTGTATCATTGTACGACTTTCCCAATTGATTCAAGCTTTAAAATAGTAAATATTGATAATATTTAATCATAACTATTAATATTAAATAAGAGGTTTTATAAGCACCGGTTAGCAGCTGCATAACTGCTGACAAACTCTTTTTCCTTATGGATACAATACTGTCAAGTGCAAAAAAATATCAGAAAAAGTCAGAATTTGTCCGGAAAGGGCATAAAATTTCCTTATAATCATTGACTTTTTTTTCAATGTTTGATATCATAAATATGAACTTATTTTGAAATAAGAAATTTATAAAATTAATGCGGAGAAGAAATTGAACAAAATTCTTATTGTTGACGATGATAAAAATATATGTGAGCTTTTAAGACAGAACCTCGAAAAGGCAGGTTACAGCGTTATTGTTTCAAATGAAGGCAAGGAGGCACTGGTAAAATTTCAGGCTCTCAGACCGGAAATGGTACTGCTGGATGTAATGCTCCCGGAAATTGACGGATGGCAGATATGCCGTGAGATCAGAAAAAATCACAACACCCCTATTATATTCATTACTGCCAAATCTGAAATTTTTGACAAAATTCTCGGATTTGAGCTTGGGGCAGATGATTATATTGTAAAACCCTTCGACATAAGAGAGGTCATTGAAAGAATAAAGGCTGTTGCAAGACGTACTGTGGATGCACGTCCTAAATATGAGTCAAAGGAGCTTATCTACGAAAATCTGCATATCAACCTGTCAAGATATACCCTTGAGGTAAACGGGAAGGTAATCGACACGCCGCCTAAGGAACTGGAACTGCTGTTCTTTCTGGCATCCAACCCGAACAGGGTGTACACAAGGGATCAGCTTCTTGACGAGGTCTGGGGATTTGAATATTACGGTGATTCAAGAACTATTGACGTACACATAAAAAGACTCAGGGAAAAGCTTGAAGGCGTTTCGGATAAGTGGGGACTTAAAACAGTCTGGGGAGTCGGATATAAATTCGAGTGTGAATAGCGTGAAAAATCGCTCTGTTCAGATTTAAACAGGCGTTGTGCCCCCCAGCCGGCAAACAAACCGGAAATCCCCGTTATGCCACTCAGGGGATTTTTATTCCTGTTTGTGCTGGCGCATTCAGGGCAGATTGGAGGCTAATATGGATGAATTAAACAATAATATAAATGATGAAACAATGCTGCCGGAAAGTACCACGGATACTGCCGCAGACGAAAACACAGAGAATATTTCGCAGCGTTTTTCTGATATAGAAAATGATATTTTGCAAAACGCCGGCAAAATAACAAAAAAGAGGAAGCACAGTATACCGGGACGCACGGAAAGGATAATACTTATTGTTCTTTCTGTGCTCATTCTGGCGGCTGTCTGCGCCGCATCGGTCTATTGTATCTGCTCAGACATTGCCGACAGCAATAATAATCTCAGTATGGGCGTTTCCGGCCGTCCGGACTTTGTTCTTGATGCTGTACACCGTCCGGATGACGGGGACGAATTTATCGATGAAAACGGGAAATACACCATTGAGGGAATCGCAAAGGCTATAAGGCCGCAGGTGGTTGAAATTTATGTCTATGCTGACAAGAACTCAGATACAATAACCGGCGGCGGCTCAGGCATAATTATAAGTGAGGACGGCTACATTGTTACCAACGCCCATGTTCTCGACGGAATGGAAAAGTATATGGTAACTACACACGACGGCAGATCCTATCAGGCAAGCATTACCGGAAAGGATAAAAAGACTGATATAGCTGTAATAAAGGTAGCTGCGCAGGGACTCAGTCCTGCTCAGTTCGGCAATTCCGATGAGGTGATACAGGGGGAAACTGTTGTTGCAATAGGCAATCCTGCGGGACTTTCCGGCTCTATTACAGACGGAATTGTTTCGGGACTTAACAGGAAAATAAAAACAGATACTACCGGTTTTGAAATGAACTGTATACAGACGGATGCTGCTATAAGTCCCGGAAATTCCGGCGGCGCACTGGTCAATATGTACGGGCAGGTTATCGGCATAACATCCTCAAAATACGCAACTACAACCACGGAAGGACTCGGCTTTGCAATAACTATAAATGATGCAAGACCTATTATTGAAGAACTTATTTCGCAGGGCTATGTAAGCGGACGTGTAAAAATCGGGATCACATTCTATTCAACATATGCAAACTATGCAGCTATAATGTTTGAGGATAAATTCGGGTTTGAAATTCCTGATGAACTTAAAGAAGCGCTTTGGATAGAGGAAATAAGCGAGGACTGCGATATTTCAAATACGGAGCTTGAGCCTTATGACTTTATAGTGAGCTTTGAAGGGAAAAAAATGAGCGATTACTCATCCCTTTCTGACGCCATCAGCGGTAAAAAAGGCGGTGATACTGTAAAGGCAGAATGTGCAAGGGTTTCACCGGACGGAAAAATCAGCTACTTTGATATTGAATTCAAGCTTATGACAGATACATCAGGAGATTATTAATACTAAGGAATCACTGATCCTCAAAAAAGGGATTAGTATAAGAGGCTGCTGCACTTATCAGTGAGTGCAGCAGCCTCTTTCTGTCATTACGTATATTGCCGGAAAATCCCTCATATTATTACTTGAGAACGCATAAGGGTTCCCATCTTAAATCAGAATGGAGGAGATCACTTGGACAATTCCGATTTCAGGAAAACTGCTGAAAGATATAAAAAGGAGATGCTTGAGCTTTACGGTGCAAAACCCACACCTGCTGCAAAGCCGGAATCCGTGCCGGCTGGCAGCGACTCAGTATCCAGCGAAGCCAATGAAACCCAGGATCCGAATAACATAGCTGGAAATATAGAAAATCAGAGCTTGGAAGCAAATCAGACAGAAGCACCAAATAATAAAGCCGGAAATATGGAAAATCAGAGCTTGGAAGCAAATCAGACGGAAAATCCGTATAATAAAACCGGAAATATAGAAAATCAGGGCTTGGAAGCAAATCAGACGGAAAGACCTGTCAGTGAAGCAGAGGGCATAAAGAGCATAGACGAAAGATTTCCGCCGCCGGAGCTGCCGGAGTTTATAAAAGCAAATGCACCGGCAGAAAATAATGACTCCTTCGGTTATCTTAAAGTCAGCGTAAAAACCGGAAACGGAGGTCTGCCTCTTGCAGGAAGTCTTGTTACAGTCTCAGAAATAAAGGACGGGAAGGAAAATATAATAAAGATCATGAATACAGATTCAAGCGGAGCCACGGAGATTTTAAAGCTGCCTGCACCAAAAAATTATCTTGGGAATACACCACAGGGATATGAGCAGTTTTCAAAATATAATATTTCGGCATATAATAAAGGATATTTCCGGGAAACAAGCGTAGATGCTCCGATATTTGACGGTATAACATCAATACAGAACTTTAATCTTATACCGGAACCGTTCGAATACGATTCAGGTGACAATGTCATTGTGGACAGCAATCAGGAACCAGAAGTTTAGGAGGAGATTATGACAGGTACCCCATTTATTCCCGAGACAATAACAGTCCATCTCGGTGCCCCCGATGAAGACGCCGAAAATGTTACGGTCAGCTTTCCGGAATATATAAAAAATGTTGCCAGCAGTGAGCTGTATCCCACATGGCCGGAAAGTTCACTGAGGGCTAACATCTACGCCATTATAACATTTGCACTTAACCGTATTTATACCGAATGGTACAGGCTGAAGGGTTATGATTTCGATATTACCGACTCCACGCAGTACGACCAGAAATACATAGACGGACGTGAAATATTTGAAAATATAAGTATGATAACCGATGAGATCTTTAACAATTATTTTATTCGTCAGGGAAGCATAGAGCCCCTATTTGCACAGTTTTGCAACGGTACGACAGTTACCTGTCCGGGACTTTCCCAATGGGGGACGGTAGAGCTAGCAAATCAGGGTTATACCCCCTATGAGATACTGCAATATTATTACGGAGATGATATAGATATAGTAACCGACGCCCCTGTTATGACCAACACACCCTCCTATCCCGGAATTGAGCTGCGGCTTGGCTCATTCGGAAACGATGTAAGGACTATTCAGGTACAGCTCAACCGTATTTCAAGAAATTATCCTGCGATTCCGAAAATAAGCTCTGTTGACGGCGCATTCGGAGTGGAAACAGAGAACGCAGTAAAAGAATTTCAGAATATATTTAATCTGCCCCAGACGGGAGTAGTAGACGAAGCAACATGGTACAAAATAGCATACATATATGTCAGCGTCAAAAAGCTTGCAGAGCTTAATTCCGAGGGTGTAAGCCTGGAAGAGGTCAAAAAACAGTATGCTGAAGAGCTGGTGCCGGGTATGCAGGATCAGCAGGTGAAAACACTTCAGTATTTTCTTGCAGTCATCGGGGCATACTACGACGCAGTTCAGCCTGTGGAAATAACCGGTTATTACGGTCCCGAAACGGAAGCGTCAGTCCGTTCCTTCCAGAGAGTTTTCGGACTGCCGGAAACAGGAACCGTAAACAGAGCAGTGTGGATGGACATTTACAGGGCGTATCTCGGTATCGTAGAATCCATTCCTCTTGACAGTTCACAGGATGTGGTGCTTTTCCCGGGAAGAATACTCAAGGAGGGAATGTCCGGAGAGGATGTAAAACGTATTCAGGAATACCTGACCTATATAAACAAATCATACCCCAACATTCCGGCTGTAAACAATACCGGTTTTTTCGGTCCCCTTACACGAGCGTCTGTCCTTGCGTTTCAGCGTCAGTTCGGTCTTAATCAGAACGGTATTGTCGGTGCTGTAACGTGGAATGACATAGCCGGACTTTATTCCGATCTGAAATACGGTTTCAGTAAACTGCCGTATCAGAATCCGGGTTATACCATAAAGGAGGCATAGGATGGCATTTACAGATGATCAGAAAAGAGAGCATATTTCCGAGCTGCAGGATTACCTGTACGGCATTTCCCATCATGACGAACGTATCCCTCCGATCATACCCGACGGGGTTTACGGCAGAGAAACCACGGAAGCGATAAAGGCGTTTCAGAGGACGCAGGGGCTTCCGGTCAGCGGTACGACAGACAGTGCTACATGGTCTGCTCTGGCTGGCAGACACCGTGACCTGACAGTACAGCCGGAACAGCTTGATATATTTCCGAAAAATTATATTCTCGTTCCTGAGAGTACAGGAGAGCTTGTATATATAATTCAGATGCTGCTTAACATATTGAGCAGAGAATATGCGAATATCCCGCTGACCGAGCTGAACGGAATATATTCGCCGGAGATGCAGAATGCTGTCACGGCGTTTAAAAATATAAGCGGAACAGATCAGGGAATGCAGGGCATCGGTACAGATACATGGAATATGCTTGCACAGAAGGTCAACAGTAAAAATTTCGCTGTTAAATAATAATTTAGGGGCGCTTTGCAAGTGAAAGCGTCCCCTAAATCACGTTAAAACTAACGGGCGAGCATTGCTCGCCCGAATACTTGAAAATGAACTTTTTCTACAGTCTGATGGACGCTCTCCGGAGCGTCCCATTTGATACGCACATTGCGATATGTTCAATTTTCATGTTGTCCTCCAAAATTATGACAAAAATCATCCTGAGTTTTTTGCATGCGCTTCCAGTTTATAAAGCCGTAGGCATCATTTACAAGAAATATGACGAAGCATATTATCATCGGCAGGTAGGAAATATTTTCGACAGCTGCCAGCGTCCACAGAATAATCAGTACTATGTCATTGGCAGCATAGGCAAGGGCATAGCAGGGACTTCTCAGAAAAGCAAGACAGCAGGCAAGAAAGCTTGTTGCTACAGAAACAGTACTGAACCACAGATTATTTGTGTTAAGCGCTCCCAATATAAAATAGAAAGCTATGGTAACGGCGGCGGTCAGTATAACCATAACTGCCGTCTGCTTCCGGCTTACAGCCTTTATTTCAACCACATCAGTATTCTTATACGGATTTTTATGCCACTGTACAGCTGATGATATTGCCATCGGTGAGGTCATCAGAAGATAGGTTATCATTTCGCCGTAATAGGCAGAGAATAATGATATAATTCCGTAAAATACGGCAAAAATTACCGTAAGTATCTGTCCGATAACCAGACCCTTTGCCACGAAAATCAGTGCTGTTGCCCCTATCAGTGAGGCGGCAAGTGACAGAAAATCCTTCTCTGGTGTCAGCATAAATGCTGAAGTTACAGCTATAAGTGAACAAAGCCACAGAAGCAGTTCAAATTTGCTGAGTTGTTTGAAGCATTTTAACATTTTCACAGAACCTCCAAAAAAAGCACCCGCTAAATGTACATCTTCAAAGACCTAACGATGTACAAAGCGAATGCTCCGCATTCTTCTACCCGGTGGCAGAAAATATTCGTTTTTCATATGGGGTTATTCTACCATAGATTTTATCTGTTGTCAAGGGGAATGAATATTTTTTGCAAAATGTTACAAAACTATAGTAATCAGTATTTTTTCATGCTATAATATAAACACAGCAGTAACGATCCATACACGTCTGGGATAAATGTAGATTCATAAGGAGGCTGAAAACAATGAAGATAACCCTTAATCCCGATAAGGAAATCGTAAAGTCCGTTAAGGAGGGACTGGAGAAAAAGGGCGGTTACTGTCCCTGTCGCATAGAAAAAACAGAAGATAACAAGTGTATGTGCAGGGAATTCCGTGAGCAGATAAAGGACCCGGATTTTGAAGGGTACTGCCATTGTATGCTTTATTACAAGTCAAAAGAGGGAGGAAATAATCATGAGTGAGATTATATTAACATCGGAAAATTTTGAAAATGAGGTTTTGAAGTCGGACAAACCAGTACTTGTTGATTTCTGGGCGTCATGGTGCGGACCATGCCAGATGATCGCACCTGTTGTGGCTGAGATCGCAGAGGAATATGCCGGTAAAGTAAAGGTCGGCAAGGTAAATGTTGACGAACAGCCGGAGCTTGCGGCGGCATTTCGCATAGACAGCATTCCGGCGCTTCTCGTTTTCAGAAACGGCAAAGTTACAGGCAGCCTTGTGGGATATAATCCGAAATCTGAGATAGAGAAGCTGCTGTGACTATACTATATTGATACACCACAAAACGCAGGGGCTGGCGACTTCGCCAGCCCCTGCGCATCTAATTATATTCATATTTACATAAATATCACTTCATTAATCCCTTGCTTATAATATACCCTTCATGTACTGCGGCGAGGGTTGCAATAGCACAAACTATTGGAATTTGTCTGTGTGTTATATAGTTAAAATATCAATTACATCTTCAAAAACATAATATTATTTACATTTTCAGTAATATAAATTTCGGTATCAGTTTCAATCAGATTATAACTTTCAATAACTGACCTGTTATGCTTTTTCAATACATCTTCATATCCATATGCTGTTTCCTTTTTCTTAGGAAAACGAATTTTACTTTTAAAAGAAGAAGTCAATTCCATTCCGCATTTTCCGCATATACAACACCACTCGTCTTCGGTGTAAAATTTGATATGTCCATCTTTTTTTAGTTGCATATATTCATCAACAAATCTATCATTGTCACAATCATTCGGGCATGGATCAGAGATAAAGAAACTTCCGCCGGTTTTAAGAACCCTGGCTACTTCACTGATACTATAATCTATATCCGGGAAGTGATGTAAGGCATATCTTGTTATAACCATATCAAAACTATTTGTTTCAAACGGAAACTCTATCCCATCATAACATACAAATGAAAGGTTACGCAAACCTTCTTTATCAGCTCTGACACGATTTGCCGCCAGAGTATTAAAAACAATATCCAATCCAATAATTTTACACGAAGCATTGCTTTTTGCTATTGGAAACGACATATAGCCACTTCCTGCTCCGAGGTCAAGTATCTTCATTCCATTCTTTATCGGAAGAAAATTCATTATTTGTTCCAAATGCTCTGAATCCTGAGTCTGTTTATTATAAAAGTTTCCGGAAGAAAAGCTTTGTTCAAAACCTTCCCTTGTTGCGTTAATACTTGCTTTTATGTCCATTATGATCACCCTCTGTTTATTCAAATTCCGATTTACCGAACAGATCAACTGCCCATCATGTATATTATACCACATCTATTCACATAAGTAAAGTTCGGTAGACATTTGCCAGACACTCCATAATCCGGAAATGCATAAAAAGAGCCCTGCCCGATTCAAATTTAAACCGGGCAGGGTAATCGCTATTATTTTCTATACTGCATGTATCAATAATTCACGCAGATTCAAAATTGATTGTCAGATTACTTATCTGCAATAGCAGCCTGAGCAGCAGCGAGTCTTGCAATCGGTACACGGAATGGTGAGCAAGAAACGTATGTCAGACCAAGCTTGTGGCAGAATTCAACAGATGAAGGATCGCCGCCGTGCTCACCGCAGATACCGATGTGCATGTCAGGACGAACTTTCTTACCCATCTTAACAGCCATATCCATAAGCTTGCCAACGCCTGTCTGGTCGAGCTTAGCAAACGGATCGTTCTCGTAGATCTTAGCGTCATAGTAAGCGCCGAGGAACTTACCAGCATCGTCTCTTGAGAAGCCGAATGTCATCTGTGTAAGGTCGTTTGTACCGAAGCAGAAGAATTCAGCCTCTGTTGCGATCTCGTCAGCTGTAAGAGCAGCTCTCGGGATCTCGATCATTGTACCAACTTCATACTTGAGTTCAACGCCTGCTTCCTTGATAACTGCGTCAGCAGTTTCAACAACAGCCTTCTTAACATACTTGAGCTCCTTGATATCGCCAACCAGCGGGATCATGATCTCAGGAACGATATTCCAGTCAGCATGCTTCTTTGAAACAGCGATTGCAGCCTTGATAACAGCCTTTGTCTGCATAACTGCGATTTCAGGATATGTAACAGCAAGACGGCATCCTCTGTGACCCATCATCGGGTTGAATTCGTGAAGTGAAGCAATGATGCTCTTGATTGTTTCAACTGACTTGCCCTGTGCGTCTGCAAGAGCCTTGATGTCAGCTTCCTCTGTAGGAACGAATTCGTGAAGCGGAGGATCCAGGAATCTGATTGTTACAGGGCAGCCTTCAAGAGCTTCGTAGAGAGCTTCAAAGTCAGCCTGCTGCATAGGTTCAATCTTAGCAAGAGCAGCTTCTCTTTCCTCAACTGTATCTGAGCAGATCATTTCACGGAATGCACCGATTCTCTCAGGATCAAAGAACATGTGCTCTGTACGGCAGAGACCGATACCTTCTGCACCCAGCTCACGAGCCTTCTTAGCGTCAGCAGGAGTATCAGCATTTGTTCTTACCTTAAGAACTCTGTACTTGTCAGCCCAAGCCATGATTCTGCCGAATTCGCCGGCGATAGTAGCGTCAACTGTAGGAATGATACCATCGTAGATGTTACCTGTTGAACCATCGATAGAGATAGGATCTCCTTCGTGGAATTCCTTGCCGTTAAGAGTAAACTTCTTGTTAGCTTCGTCCATGTTGATATCGCCGCAGCCTGATACACAGCATGTACCCATACCACGTGCAACAACGGCAGCGTGTGATGTCATACCGCCTCTTACAGTCAGGATACCCTGAGCTGACTTCATACCTGTAATATCTTCAGGTGATGTTTCAAGACGAACGAGAACAACCTTTTCTCCTCTTTCAGCCCATTCAACAGCGTCATCAGCTGTGAACACGATCTTGCCGCATGCAGCACCGGGTGAAGCGCCAAGACCCTTGCCCATAGGTGTAGCAGCCTTGAGGGCAGCAGCGTCAAACTGCGGGTGGAGAAGTGTATCAAGGTTTCTCGGATCGATCATAGCAACAGCTTCCTGCTCTGTTCTCATGCCTTCGTCAACCAGGTCGCATGCGATCTTGAGAGCAGCCTGAGCAGTTCTCTTGCCGTTTCTTGTCTGGAGCAT
>JBJEQU010000073.1:0-5040 GCA_051881935.1 Porcipelethomonas sp.
CATTCGCCTATTTCAAGAGTTGCAAAATTACCCTCTCCGAAAGGACTGCGTATACCCACCGTCCATTTTTCTCCGTCGGGCTTCAGTCCTACCGTCTGAATATTTCCGCCGATGTCTATAAGTGCGGAATTTATACCTTTTGATTTAAGCCTCTGAGCCGCTAAATCACCGGCATAACCCTTACCTACTGCACCTAAATCAATCTGCATATTATCAGATATTCGCACCATTTTATCATCAAGAATTATGTTCTGAACTCCCGTATTTTTCAGCAATTGGGCTATTTCCTCATCGTCGGGTACACGGTATTTATCTGTTGTGAACCCCCACGCTTTGAGAACGGGATAAAGCGTGATATCGAATGCGCCCTCTGTTCTTTCATGCATATCAAGCGAAAATCTAAGCAGCTCTGCCGTTTGAGAACTTACCTCCACATCCTTTCCGCCGCTGTGATTTATCGCGTATATCTCGCTGTTCTCATCGGTCACAGACCACAGCTTTTCAAGAGCGTTTATCTCATCTTCTGCGGCTTTTAGCCCATTATCCGTATCTTCGCCGTAGGCGGTAACAGTAATATAGGTGTCCATTGCGAAAAAGGATTTTGATTCTTTATGGGAAGAATTCATGCTGTCGTCAGAACTTTTGCATGAAGTCTGAACCAAGAGAGCGATACCGAGAAAAATATAAATTACTAAATCTGTATAAAAGCTTTTTTTACTCATTTATATCACCCTTGTTTTTTGAAGTGAGTTTACGAAGTGATGCTAAAACATAATATCCGACAACTGCAAAAAGTCCCATTATTGCAGCGAAGTCAAGAATAAAGCTGACAAGAGATTCGCTCATATCAAAAAAGGCAAACTGTATTTTTAAAAGCAGATAGTCCATAACATTTCTTTTGACAAATGCGTATGCTCCGTATCCTGCTGTAACGACGGCAAAAAGCCGTAAGACAACGGTGCGTACCGATGACATTTTAGCTTTTGTAATCTTCCGAACGCTGCCCATGATAACATTCCAATGCAGACCAAGGTGCAAGGACATCAGCACAAGTCCCCAATAGGAGCAAAGCATATGTATTTTTCTTGCCAATGCCGCTCCGCCGTTTATGGGAAGAAATGCGAACACAAACCGTGACATAACGATACCGCTGTACATAAGCCCCAGCATACATACAAAAACAAGAACATTCACTGCCGTATTTAAAATGCGAATCGCCGTATATTTTCCTTTGAAAAACGATGTCAGCCATTTGTAATTCAGTATGTGGTGCAGGATAAAAAGTAGGAAAACACCTGCGCCTATCCATTCGTGCAGCTCTGCTCCAACAAGCATATATCCCATAAGCAGCGGCATTGCAATAAGCATCAGTATGTCGACCGTGATCTTAAAAAAGGTTTTGGCGCTCATAGTATCATCTCACGAAATTTGTGAAAATTGCAGGCTCTTTCTCGGGCAGTTCAACTCCTGCTTTTCTTCCCGCCTCGATACATTTCAGCATATATGCCATGTTTCTGCCAAGGACACGCATTGTATACAATCCCTCTTTGTCCTGCAAAACCTCTTCGGGCTTTGCACCGTGTACCATATTCCAGTAGCGTGACGAAACTATAGGCATTTCCTGAATGGTGAAATACTTATTCAGCTGGTCAAACGCCGCAGTTGTTCCTGCACGTCTTGCCGAAAGAACGCAGGCAGCAGGCTTTAAGTAAAAAGCTTTGTTGCCGTTTCCGCCAAGCTCGGAATAGAACAGTCTGTCCATAAAGGCGGTCATATTTCCGCTTGCCGCACCGTAATGAACGGGAGAGCCGAAAACAAAGCCGTCCGCATCATATGCCTTTTTGCGGAACTCATTTACCGTACCTCCAAGAACACATTCTCCTGTATTTACGCAACTTTTGCAGGCTATGCAGCCGCCAATGGGCTTATTGCCTATCCAGAATATCTCGGTATCTATACCAAGATCGTTCAGCGTTTTTGACACCTCTGTAAGAGCAGTATATGTACAGCCTTTTTCGTGGGGCGCACCGTTTACAAGCATTACTTTCATCAACATTCACTCCTTTTACTTGTTAGCTATCCTGCTGCCGCCGAAAACCTCTGACATTTTCATCTCATCGAGTGCTTTATCTATTGCAGATATTTCATTAACCGAAAGCTTTACCTCCGCCGCTTTCAGATTTTCACTTAGACGCTCTGCTTTTCGAGTGCCGGGGATAGGCACGATATACGGCTTTTTGCACATCATCCACGCCAAAGAAAGCTGAGCGGGAGTGCAGTTTTTTGCATAGGATAATGTTCTTATAAATTCAAAAAGACCTTTGTTTTCATCATAAGCCGCCGCTCTGAACTGCGGCATAAATGAACGATAGTCGTTTTTATCAAATTCATCAGCTTTTGTATACTTATCCGACAGCAAACCGTTTGCAAGCGGAGAAAAGGCAACAAAGCCTATGTTCAGTTCTTCAAGGGTCGGGAAAAGTGATTCGTAGTTTCTGTACATCATATGATAACGGTTCTGTATTGCAGTAACGGGACACACGTTATGCGCTTTTCTGATAGTTTCTTCTCCGACCTCTGACAATCCCCAATGGAGTATTTTCCCCTCTTTAATAAGCTCAGACATAACCCCTGCAACTTCTTCAACAGGTACAGATGCGTCCTGCCTGTGCTGATAATAAAGGTCTATATGATCTGTGCCAAGACGTTTCAGACTGCCTTCAACTGATTTTCTGATAGTTTCGGGTCGGCTGTCTGTGAGAAGCCCATTGGGACTGTGAGAAACGCCGAATTTTGTTGCTATCACAACGTCATTTCTGTACAGTGCAAGTGCCTCTCCCACCAGTTCTTCGTTGTATGATATTGTTCCGTCGGCAAAATAGCCTGTATAACATTCGGCGGTATCAAAGAATGTACAGCCCATTTCATAAGCCGTGCGAATTATTTTTATGGCGTCGTCTCTGTCCGAAGCATTGCCGTATGCGTGAGATAATCCCATACAGCCAAAACCCTCCGCCGAAACGGTGAGATTGCCAAGCTTTGCAGTTCTCATTTTAAATTCCCTTTCCCATTTCATAAGCCTTAATCATAACAGGCGAATTTCTGACCTCTCCTGCCTCGTAAAATCCGCCGCCGTAGATAACGCCCTTTTCAACTGCGCCCTCAACGCAGTCCGCATAGCCTCTCATACATTCAATGGTGCGTTCAAGAGATTCATCTTCGCTGTCAGCCGCAGTGGCTATGTAGTAAAACTCCTTGTTTTTTACATCCGTCCAGCGTGCAACGGTACGGTCGATAAGCGCTTTAAGCTGTGCGTCTATGGAATAGAAATATACGGGGCTGGCAAGCACAAGAACGTCTGCCGCTATCATTTTTTCTATAATTTCAGCTATGTCGTCTTTTATGACGCATTTCCCTCCGTTGTCACGGCAATAATAGCAGGCTCTGCAATAGCCTATCTTTTTTTCGGCCACTCTGATTTTTTCGACCTCGTTTCCGCTTTCAATAGCGCCTTTCATAAATTCATCGCAAAGCAGATCGGAATTTCCGCCTTTTCTTGGACTTCCTGACAATATCAAAACTTTTTTACTCATAAAATTACCTCCAAAAATTATTAAATCATTACTCTTATAAGACAAGCAAAGAAAACTATAACACCGATAACCGTCAATACCGCACCAAGATACGCTCCTTTGGTTTTGACCTCGCATTTATACCTTACGCAAAAACCTGCAAATACAAATGCTAATGAAACAATAATAGCTATCGGAATAATGCCTATCCAGTCAACACTGCCTCCTGCAATGGGAACTCCTGCATGAATTTCTGAATCGGGACACAGCTTTTTAACATCGTCAACGCTTGAACCTAAAAAACTGCCCTTGTGAGTAGCTATGGGATATATATCTTTTCCTGATAAGTCGTAGCTTTCAAGGAACGTGAATACAGGCATTGGCATTGTGCTCCACCACACAGGATAGACAAGAATTATTTTCTCATACTTATCCATATTTTCGACCGTCCCGGACAAAATCGGTCGTGCATCGTCCGACTGTTCCTCGCTGGCACGGCTTACGGTTTCCTCATAGCTTTCGGGGTACTTGTCTTCAACCGTGATAGAAAAAGTGTCTGCACCTGTTGCTTTTTTCAGCGTGTTCGCCATGACCTCGCAGTTCCCCTCAAGTTCTCCGCTTAAATCCCTTCTCAGGGAAGCGGAGGATACTGCGTCTACATCTTCGCTAAAATCTGTGTTTCCTACTCGTGTAAAATACACGATAAGAGTTTTATCTGAATTTGCAGCATGAAGATATATAACAGCTGCAGCAAACAGCAATATACTTATTCCAAGCAAAAGACCTGAAATAATTACAGGCAGTTTCTTTTTCGTCATATCGATCACCAAACCTTATAAATCAAGATCCGAAAGCCATGCTTTTAATTCGTCACCCGAATCGGGCACGTCTTCTCTGCTTACTGTAAACCCGTCCAAAAGCTTTGCATTTGGTTCATACTCTGTCATTTGATCAATAGTGCCTGAGAATCCGCTGCCACCGTGGGAACTGAAAGGCACGATAGTTTTTCCGCCAAAGTCATATTCCTCAAAAAACGTATTCATAGCCATAGGCATATCGTACCACCAGATAGGGTAGCCTATGAATATCGTATCATAATCATCAAGATTTTCAATATGCGAAGAAAGCTCCGGACGTGCTCCGCTGTCACGCTCCTCTGCCGCCTGATCCACAAGAGGATCGTGAGTTCCGGGATACTGCTCTGCCGTTTCGATACGGAACATATCAGCGCCCGTTTCATCGGCGATTATATTCGCAAAATACTCCACATTGCCCTGAACTTTTCCGTCTGCCGTAACCACACGGCTTGCGCCTGCGTCAGCGTCTGAACCGTCCTCGGGCATAGTAAAATAGGCAACAAGTATTCTGCTGTTTGTATCATTTGCAGGATTGCTCTGAGCTTCATCGGTGTCCGTAGATTCTACATTGCTGTTTTCAGCTTTTTCGGACGAAACCGAAGATGTTTTAT
>JBJEQU010000074.1:0-5017 GCA_051881935.1 Porcipelethomonas sp.
GTAGAAAATTTGAATCCCTTGGTATAGTCGAATTTTTCCACAGCCTTGATAAGACCTAAGTTCCCTTCCTGGATAAGGTCAAGGAACTGCATTCCACGTCCCACATATTTTTTTGCGATGCTGACAACAAGTCTTAAATTTGCCTCGGAAAGACGCTTTTTAGCATAGCTGTCTCCCTGGGACATTCTGTGGGCAAGCTCAAGCTCTTCCTCTGCGGTCAGCAGCGGCACACGTCCGATCTCCTTGAGATAAATTTTAACCGGATCGTCAATTGAGATGCCTTCTGTTGAAAGTGCCATTTCAAGATCGTCGTTAAGCCCCGAATCAAGACCAATTTCAAGGTCGGAGTCAGCGGGAGAATCATCGACAATTTTGATATTGTTTCCAGAGCAGCTGTCATAAAATGCGTCCATCTGACTGACGTCAAAATCAAGCTCCTCAAGAGCGTCGGTGATCTCCTTTGCGGTAAGCTTTCCGGTTCTCTTACCCTTTTCAATAAGAGTTTCCATAATATGCTTTTTATCTGACATGTTCAATGCTCCGTTTCCCGGCATGTTATGCCGATATTACGCTCTTTTTCACAACAAAATATTTTCCTCAGGGAATTAGGGAATCACTGATTAAATCAGTGCTCCCTTAGTGTTTCGCTGACAGGGCAGTTTTATACATCTGCACCCTGAAAATACCGTACAGATCCCCTTTGATGATCATACTGTGTCAGCCGGATTCCCTGTTTCCGCCGGAGGATATGTATTCCGGTCATTCAAGGAAATCCACAAGCTTTTTGCTTCTGCTCGGATGCCTGAATTTTCTCAGTGCCTTGGCTTCGATCTGCCTTATGCGTTCACGGGTAACGTCAAACTCCTTGCCCACTTCCTCAAGGGTCTTGGGACGCTTGTCATCAAGTCCGTAGCGGAGCTTCAAGACCTTGGCTTCACGGTCTGACAGTGTGGAAAGGACTTCATTTATCTGTTCCTTGAGCAGCATTCCTGAAACTGCTTCATTAGGAGTCGGTTCCTTTTCATCGGGGATAAAGTCACCCAGGTGGCTGTCATCCTCTTCGCCTACAGGGGCTTCAAAGGAAACCGGATCCTGTGCGATCATCATTATCTCGTGGACCTTTTCCACCGGCATATCCAGCTGTTCGGCTATTTCCTCAGTCGTAGGCTCATGACCGTTTTCGTGGAGAAGCTGGTTTGAGATCCTCTTTACCTTTGTAATTGTTTCCACCATGTGAACAGGTATTCTTATTGTCCTTGCCTGATCGGCAATGGCTCTTGTAATAGCCTGACGTATCCACCATGTAGCATAGGTGGAAAATTTAAATCCCTTGGTATAATCGAATTTTTCCACAGCCTTGATAAGACCCAAGTTGCCCTCCTGGATAAGGTCAAGGAACTGCATTCCCCGTCCTACATATTTTTTTGCAATGCTGACAACAAGTCTTAAATTTGCTTCGGAAAGACGCTTTTTAGCGTAGCTGTCACCCTGAGCCATGCGGCGGGCAAGTTCTATTTCTTCCTCCGCAGAAAGGAGAGGAACACGTCCGATCTCCTTGAGATATATCTTGACCGGATCATCAATGGCAATGCCGTCGGTGGAAAGCTCAAAATCAAAATCGCTGTTAAGCTCCGAGTCAAGACCGATTTTAAGGTCGGCGTCGGTGGTATAGTCATCGATTATCTCAATTCCGTTTTCCGAGCAGCTGTCATAAAATGCGTCCATCTGGCTGACGTCAAATTCAAGCTCTTCCAGGGCATCGGTTATTTCCTTGGTGGAAAGATGTCCTGTACTTTTGCCTTTTTCGATAAGTGATTCAATAGTAACTTTTTTCTCTGACATAATTTATTTTCCATTTCCCGGCATACATCTTACGGATCCCTGCCAGTGTCCTATGCCGTATAATTTAACTGGCACCGCTTATTTTTCCTGTCAGGCAGCCTGTACCGCATACGGGGGGCAGGGGCAGCCTGTTATTTTTTCCTTTTTGCTTTTATTATATCACGCAGGTCATCATCAGAGGAAATGCTTTCGGGACGTCTGCTGTTTTCGGTCAGGATATCAATAAAATCCTCAAGACTTTTTTCGGTCAAAGTGATTTCTCTGTTTTTTGCTTCTATTCCCGTTATTTTTCCCATTTCCTCGTCATTAAATTCATCTGCAAATACCGACAGACTGAAATTGTCATTTTCCTGCATTTTCCTGCAGAATGTTTCGTAAACCTTTCTGTGAAATTCCGTTACGAAATATTCCGGCGGCAGCTTTTGCGTCACATTTTCCATGCTGTCCGGAAATCTGAACAGGTAGGCAAGTATTCCTTCCTCTGCTCTGACCTCTCTCGGATGCTTTACAGCTTCAGGGAGAACAGGGTCTGCGAAATTGGGCTTTGAGCGGATAGCCTGCCACTGCTTTTTCTTGTCGGTGTTTATTTTTCTGCGGACTTCATCGTCGATCTGTGAGCGCAGTATTTCGGGATTTATTTCATTTTCCTTTGCGATTTTTGATATGTAAACGTCCCTTTCGAGCCGGTTGGAAATTCCCGAAAGCACCTTTACAGTTCTTTTAAGGAAGATGACTCTGTCCGCTTCATTGTCAGTGTCAAGCCCCTGTCTGCATTTTTCCAGTTCAAAATTTATTGCGCCGTCTGAACTGTCCAGCAGCATTTTAAACCGCTGGGGCCCGAATTTCTTTATAAATTCGTCCGGGTCCTTGGCACCGGTTATTTTTACGATACGTGTATTTATCCCGGCTTCACTGAGAAGGTTTATTGCACGCTGTGTTGCCTTCTGACCGGCACTGTCGCTGTCATACGAGATAATGACCTCGTCCGCATACTGTTTCATAAGCCTTGCCTGTTCCGGGGTCAGGGCAGTTCCCAGGGTTGCCACCACATTTTCAAAGCCAGCCTGATTTACAGCAATAACATCCATATACCCTTCGGCGAGGATAAGTCTTTTCACCGGTGAATTTTTTGCAAAATTCATAGAGAAAAGATTGCGGCTTTTTTTGAATACCGGCGTATCGCCTGTATTGAGATATTTCGGAGTGCCTTCTCCCAGCGCCCTGCCGCCGAAAGCGATAATATTCCCCCTCAGATCCACGATAGGGAAGATGACCCTTTCACGGAAGGTATCATAGACATTGCTGTTATTGCGGCTTACCGTCCGGACATTGGCGGCGATCATTTCATTTTCCGTATAGCCGAGTCCTTTAAGGTGACGGCTCAGGATATCCCAGCTTGCCGGAGCAAATCCAAGACCGTATTTTTTTATGGTTTCCGGTTTAAGACCCCTGCTGATAAGATATTTAAGACCCCTTTTGTCGCTGCCGGACACCAGCTGACGGTAATAGAAATTTGCGGTCTCACGGTTTATTTCAAGTATTCTTTTTTTAAGCTCAGCGGTTTTGTCGTACCCCTGATTTTCCGGCATTTCCAGTCCGCCTCTCTGTGCCAGAAGCTTCACGGCTTCAATGTAACCGAGGTTTTCAATTCGCTTTGTGAAGGTTATGACATCTCCTCCTGCGCCGCAGCCGAAGCAGTAAAAGCTCTGGGTGTCGGTGTAGATATGGAAAGAGGGGGTCTTTTCCGAATGGAAGGGACAGAGGGCGACATAATCCCTGCCCCGTTTCAGCAGATTTACGTATCTTCCGATGGTGGAATCGATAGAATTTGCAGCCTTGAGCTGATAAATAAACTCTTCCGGTAAGGGCATTTTATCCTCCGTTTATTTCCATGAATGGGGTACAAAAAGTTCAGTATACAGGTCTACCGCATATCCGTCACTCATGCCGGAAATGTAGTCGCATACTGCTCTGTCAGCGTCGAACCGGCGGCATATTTCCACATATTCTCCGGGCATTTTTTTCGGATTTTTCCTGAAGTACTCATAGAGCTGCTCCACAAGTATCTTTGCCTTTTTCTCTTCGGATTTGGCAACCGGATTTGTGTAGACATACTCAAACATGAAGCTGCGCAGCTCATCGTGAGCCGCCTTTATATCCTTTGTCATGCGTATTTCGTCAGCGCCGTTTTCAATGACAGATGTAACAAGGGTGGTGATTCTTTCTGATTTAGTGCTGCCGAGTACCTTTACCGGTCTTTCCGGCAGGTCGGAGGGCTTTAATATACCGGCTCTTACTGCGTCCTCGATGTCGTGATTTATATAGGCTATCTTGTCCGAAAGCCGGACTACATTTCCCTCAGCGGTGGCGGCTATGCCGTTTGTATGACAGGCTATTCCGTTTTTTACTTCGTAGGTAAGGTTAAGTCCCTTTCCCTTTTTTTCTATGTAGTCCACGACTCTTACGCTCTGGAGGTAGTGCCTGAATCCATAGGGGCATATCTCATCGAGGATAGCCTCTCCGGAATGACCGAACGGGGAGTGCCCCAGATCATGACCCAGGGCGATAGCTTCCGTAAGATCCTCATTGAGCCGGAGGGCTCTTGAAATGGTTCTTGCTATCTGGGAGACTTCAAGGGTATGGGTAAGACGAGTGCGGTAATGATCCCCCACAGGGGAGAGGAAAACCTGAGTTTTTCGTTTGAGACGCCTGAACGCATTGCAGTGAAGGATCCTGTCCCTGTCACGCTGAAAATCCGTTCTCATAGGGCATTTCTTTTCGGGCACCCTGCGTTTTCCGTGACCGGAGGATGTGCAGGCATATCTGCTTAAAGTACTGAGCTCAAGAAGCTCAGTCTGTTCCCTTGCCGTCATTGGTTTGTTCCTCCCTTCGGCATCAGCATGTCCCTTTAAAGTATATCCGGACATGCCCTGAATGCACATAACTATACATCATCTATTATAGCACATAATATTTCAATTTTCAAGGGGAAAACAAAATAATTCTTTTTTATCATCAAATTTCTTTTTCTTCCGCTTACTGCGGCTAAAACAGGTTTTGTTACTTTTTTACTTGAATTATACTAAACTATATCAATTTTCTTTTTCTCTTCATTTCTTGCTTGTGCAATTTTTTCTTCCGCTTACTGCGGCTAAAACAGGTTTTGTTACTTTTT
>JBJEQU010000075.1:0-4951 GCA_051881935.1 Porcipelethomonas sp.
TTCATGATTACATCCGGAAGAGCATTATTCTGTGTACATTCTTCTTTCTGCCCATTGGTGAGAGAGTTCACATAGCCGCTGAAATCTGCATTTTCACGTTCACTCAGATAACCGAACAGAGAGCCTGTTATTGCAATATATCTGGAATTTCTGATATCCTCATCAGAAATATCGTTTTCCTCGGCTCCTGTCAGATCAATAGTGGCAGTATTCTCTTCACCGCTGAGTTTTTTCTGGCGCATATAAAAATTTTCGATACTGAAATGCCGCGGCAAAACAGGTATGAAGAGCGGCGAAAGAAGCTGTGGAAGTGCAGCGAACTCTGAACGTTCCATTTTTTGCATTGGTTCCATAATAACTTTTTCAAAGTCAAATCTTCCCGAAAGAATATATGAAAAATCTTCGTCCAGAAGCTGTTCATAGCACTCAGTCAGCGAGAATTTTTTATTATATATTCTTGTCTGCTCGTCAATTACAGTTTCAATATTATCAAGAATTTCTGAGATTTCTTTTTCAGCAGCCTCCGCATTTTCAATATGGACACCATTGCTGACTGCGTCCAGCATTGCCTGTAACTTCGTCGAAACAACGCTGCGTATATCGTTTATCTGACGACTCTCATCATCGAATGCCGCTTTTACCTGACTGATGATTTCGTCATACTCGTCCACCGAAACCTTTGACACGTTCATTTTACACCGCAGAACAAAGTCATCCATACGGGTTTTCAGGCTGCGTACACGACTGACAAGCTCACGGCTTTCACGAAGTGCCTTAGAGTAATTTCCACGCTTTATAAATTCGTTCAATTTGAATCTTGTTACAGAGAAATCAAGTTCGCTGTCTATCCCCTTTGTACGGAACAAAAACTCATAAACCTCGTCTGTCAGGGTATAACTGCCATTGTTGTCATTAAGTATGATAGTGCTCTGGGGCATAAATTTTTCAGTGCTGCTCATATAGGTATTGAACTCTACAAGCATTCCGCCATTGCGGAGAATATCAGTTACTATGTAGTCGGTAAGACTGTCTGACTTTTCCGCAGGATAACCATAGACCTCCGACATTTCCCCGAGAAATCTTGATATATCAGTCTTAGTGCATTTTTCACCGTAACGAAGTGTACTGTCCATGATAAAAACAAGTACTGATAGGACTAAGTTATCCATAATATCCTGATCGTTTGGGAAAAACTCTTTTATTTCATCAGTAAAGCTGTGCTTTCTGATATACTTAACTATATTTACAAACCGCATTCGCTTCTCAAAGCCTTCAAAAAGCTCCTTTGTCTCCGGAGAGAGCATGAAATCACCTCATATTCTCTTTAAGAACTGTATAATTAATAATTTCCTGAGGGAGCCGTTTATTTTTTTCCAGTATTTCCACCAGTTTTAATTTTTCAGCTTCAGTAAACAGATGCAGGAATCTGTCCCATTTCACATCGATCCGGCGGCCGTCCCCGCTGTCAGGCAGATTGTCAGTTTCTGCAAGTTCAAGCATTTTCCGGTATATGGGAACAAACAGCCTGATATCAAGTCCGGCTGCCTCATTTATCAGGCGGCAGAACATATCAAAACCTGCTCTGTCTATATCACCGCAATACAGAAAATGTACATTTTCACTGCCAAGATAATGCGCATACGAAGAAAATTTACCCTTACCCGTCACATCATTGCCCTGACCGAATATAACTCCGTCAATGTAAATGCCAAACAGCTCAGTCTTTTTGTCCTCTGTCATAAGACGGCGGATATTGAACCATATATCCTTGTTTTCGCATATCAGCAGCGTCATATCAGGCTTTCTCTCAGGTATATAGTCAGGGAAGCACAGCTCAGGAGTTGTATAATAAGCAAGGTCAGTTTCGCTGAGTCCCAGTGAATTCATCAGCGACATATTGTTATCAAGGATCTTTTCATCGCCGAATATCAAAAATGACCTCTCTCTGCGGGAAATAGGACAGATTTTTTTATTACTTTCCAGAAAAGCATTTAGTGCCGCAAGTATTTCTCTGTTTTTCAGAAATACTTCTGTTTTTTTCAGCAGATATCCGTTCTTTGTCAGCTTAGGATGAAGACTTTGTATCTCGGAAACAGTTTCCTGGCTGCCACTTTTATCAAGAGCTATCGTATATTTCTTGTACAGCGGTCTTAAAAGATCTCCATTCGTTCCGCTGCTTTTTACAGGAACAAGTATTCCAAGGTCTACCAGATCATATATTTCTTCAACGTCTTTTGATATCAAAAACAGCTCGTCTGACGTAATTCGTTTTTTCCTATATTTTTCCAATTTGTCTCTCAGCATACAAATTCTCCGCTTTATGTTTGTTCATACTCTGAAACCTTAAATGAAGCACTGATTTAAATTATTTTTTTCATTGTAAGAATATTCTGTAAAAAACCATTCCCGCCACCATTGCAAACATAAACATAGGTGCTGCCAGAGGCAGCCTCCTATTATTCTATATTCAGAATACTGTCGAAGCCTGTCACTTGAAAAACCTCAATTACATCACTGCCATTTCAGGCAGACCTGACGTGTCAACAGCTCCACAGCTTGAAGCAGAATTCAAGTATAGTCCTGAGGGCATTAGCTGCCATCATTTTATCGTTAATTTCCTTATTAATTGTCACTGCGATTTCCTACAGAGAATAAATTTAATCAAACGCAAACCTCATACATTTTGATTATTATGTATATACATATGTATTGTACCATATTTTTACTTGATTGTCTATAGAAATTTAAATTAAAATTCACAACTATCAACGAGCATGAATTGTCATATTTTATATTGCTCCCTAAATTAACTATTGAATATTTATGCGCAGAGATAAAGATGAAGGCTTAGGAAGAAAAACGCAGGAATACTGTCGTATTGCAAGTTTTTCTGACGACAGGATTCAGCTTTAGAACAAGCAGAAAGTTCAATAGTTAATTGGGGGAGCAATAATGAAGTAACATAATAAATGCATTGCCGACAGGCGTGATTTAATCAGCGATTCCTTAACTCCGGCAGACTAAAGTCTACCGGAGTTTAGCCGACAAAGTCGGCGTAAGGGATTGCATGAGACGGAATTTGACCCCAAAACGGTCAGATCAGAGGATACCATTTCACAAAAATTGATTTGCGTGAGTATTATAGTTCCTCTATTGACATTTAACGTAAAAAATGATAAAATATTTATATTCAATATACCTCTTTTCCTTTAATCTATATCATATCATAATAACAGAAAGAAGCGATAATCAAATTGATGACATTTATTGCATGGCTTGTTCTTCTTATAGGCGGCGGAGCAATTTACGGCAGAATAAGTGAAAAAATGTTCTGTCCGGATGACAGACAAACTCCCGCTGTATCCATGAACGACGGCGTAGACTACATTCCAATGAAAAAGTGGAAAAACTGCCTGATACAGCTTCTGAACATTGCAGGAACAGGTCCTGTTCTGGGACCCATTCAGGGTATACTTTTCGGACCCGTTGCCTTCATCACCATTCCTGTAGGCTGTGTTATTGCAGGCGCATTTCACGACTATATGTGCGGAATGATATCCGTGAGAAACAACGGACAGCAGACACCAAAGCTCATCCGCAGCTTCCTCGGCAAACATGCTTACGCTTTCTACAGCGTGTTCGTTTGTATCCTGCTGATGCTTCTGGGGACGGTTTTTACATATACCCCCGGTGATGTTTTTGTATCACACATTTTACATATGGAGAGCGGAATAACAAATCCTGTGCTCTGGATAGTCTACGGTATTATTTTTGCGTATTTCATTCTGGCTTCCGTCCTTCCCATTGATAAAATCATCGGGAAGGTGTATCCGATACTCGGCGGAGTGCTTCTGCTTTCTTCTGTAGGAATTATCGTAGGCATATTTATAAAGGGCTACCCCCTTGACGAGATCTGGAATATAGGGATAAGCGGCGTACACCCAAAGGGGCTGAATTTCATCCCAATATTTTTTGTAACGGTCGCCTGCGGTATTATCTCAGGCTTTCATTCTACTCAGTCTACCCTTGTATCCCGTACCATTGAAAACGAAAAGCACGGAAGAGGCGTTTTCTACAATATGATGATCGCCGAGGGATTTATTGCAATGACATGGGCGGCAGCAACAATGGGTGTTATAAATATGGGACTTGCAAATGCCGATACTCCTGCCACGGATGTTGTGGGAATAGTTGCCGAAAGTCTGCTTGGAAAGGTCGGAGGTACTATTGCGGTTATAGGTATAATCATTCTTCCCATTACCTCGGGTGATACGGCTTTTCGCTCGCTCAGGCTCATTATCTCAGAAGCTGTCCATATTAATAAGAAAAGCAGGCTTCAGAAGGGTGCCGTATCAGCGGCAGTTTTTGGAATTGCAGCTGCTCTGCTTGTTTTTTCCAAAAGCAACCCCGACGGGTTTTCTTTTCTCTGGAGATACAGTGCATGGGCAAATCAGGTAATAACTGTATTCACGCTATCAATGATATCGGTCTTTATGATAAAATCAAAAAAGCCGTTTCTCATGGCGCTTATTCCGGGAATGTTCTATATGTTTGTAATATTGAGCTTTATTCTTAATGCAAAGATCGGATTTAATATGAACTGGACTGCAAGCTATACCATTGCAGGTATTCTTACAGCTGTATACTCCGCCGCTGTTATTATCTGCGGACGAAAATACCTTAAAAGTAATATAACACTATAACGGCAGATAAAATATCATATATCGATACATTACAGCATGTAATCACCTGTATGAAAAGTAAAATTAAGAAAGTTGCAAGGTTAAAATATGGAAGAATATTTCAGAATCAGACAAAGCTTTATGGAACATATGATAGCTGCCATAGACAGCAGGATCGCAGTATTCAATTTCAACTCATACAATAAATATGTTTCGGGCAAGCTTTTCGAGATACTCGGATTCAGCAGTGAGCAGGAAAAGTTTTATTT
>JBJEQU010000076.1:0-4939 GCA_051881935.1 Porcipelethomonas sp.
TTCTTCTTCATCCTTCATATGTTCTCGGCGGTCAGAATATGATAATCGCCCATTCTGAAAAGGATGTTATTGAGTACATGGGAATCATCACAAGAACGATGATTGAAAATCCTGTCCTCATTGACAAATATATGATGGGCAAAGAAGTCGAGGTTGACGCAATATGCGATGGTACAGATTTCCTTATTCCGGGAATCATGGAGCATATCGAACGTGCCGGAGTACATTCGGGAGATTCTATTTCAGTATATCCTGCCCAGACTCTTTCCGAAAAGACAATCGAAACTATCATCGATTATACAAAGAAGCTTGCCTTTGAGCTTAATGTAATCGGTCTTGTAAATATTCAGTATGTCGTTTATAACGATGAGGTTTATGTTATTGAGGTGAACCCTCGTTCGTCGAGAACTGTACCTTATATCAGCAAGGTTACAGGTATTCCCATGGTTGACATTGCAACCAAGATCATGCTTGGAAAAAGCCTGAAGGAACAGGGCTATGAAAGCGGACTCTACAAAAAGAGCAGATATGTTGCTGTAAAGGTTCCGGTATTCTCATTTGAAAAGCTTCAGGATGTTGATACGATGCTCGGACCTGAAATGAAGTCAACAGGTGAGTGTCTTGGTATTGCCGAAACCTTTGAGGATGCGCTTCTAAAGGGACTTGTTGCTGCAGGCTATGACCTCAAAAAGGAAGGTGGAGTACTCATTTCCGTAAGGGATCAGGATAAGCAGGAGATCATCGCAATTGCTGATAAGTTTGCTTCAATGGGCTTTGAGATTTACGGTACCAGCGGAACTGCAAGCATACTCAACAAGAATATGATCGCAACAAATCTTGTTAATAAAATTTCAGAGGAAACTGAGCCGAATGTTATTTCCCTCCTTGAAAGCGGAAAAATACACTATGTGATTTCAACCTCTGAAAAAGGACGTCTTCCGGAGAGAGACAGTGTTAAGATGCGCCGTAAGTCTGTAGAACGTTCAATCTGCAGCCTTACTGCTATTGATACTGCAAGAGCACTGGCAAACGTTCTGAAAACCAACAGAACTATTGACGATGTAGAAATGGTTGATATAACAAAAATATAATTGCTTCTCACAGGGCGGATCAGATTCCGCCCGAAAGTTTATGAACAGGTAACTGACGGAGCTGACATCAATGAAGAAACTTATAAATTCAATTATATATATGTTAGTTGTTTTTGCTATTCTCATAATCGCCGGAAGCGGTGCAATATATCTTTACAGAGAGAAGGATGCAAAAACTGTCAGTCCGACTGTGGCAGCAGGTTCTTGCGAAACAGCCGCATTCTGTCAGAGTGATGAACTGTGGAAAGATGATCGCTTAGGCGATTCAGAATACAAAATGAGCAACTCCGGATGCCTGACTACATGTATTGCTTCCATGCTCCTGATGCAGGGGATATCTGTTGAGGGAGTACCGGAAATTAATCCGGGAACCTTAAACGAATTTTTTTCTGAAAATGATGTTTATGATTCTGAAGGGAACTTGCAGTGGGACGCTGCCGGAGAGGCATTGAATGTAGAGTTTACAGGAATTTCAACTTCGGAAATAGACGGAGCTTATCTGGACAGAATGATCGGAAAAAATATATATCCCATTGCCTGCGTAAAGGTTCCGTCAACGGGGAATTATCATTTTGTACTGCTGACAGGTTCAGACGATGAGAGCTTTTTGTGTATGGATCCTATGAACGGAAAGGGAGAGGCTGTTTCACTGTCGGAGTATGATAATAAGATTTATTCGCTTAGATATTGTGAATAATAAATCATGACTGTTATCCATACAGGTCATTAAGGTGTTTTCACATAAACGTATCCGCACATCTATTTTATGTGAATACGCTCAGAATAAAAATCAAACAGAAAGGAATGCTTTATGAAATACACACAGGGAAAATACCAGGTAATTGAAAAAAAAGCACTGGCAAGGGATATATTCAGCATGGTTATCCTTTGCCCTGATATTGCAGCAGCCGCTAGGCCGGGACAGTTTGTGCATATACTTCCCGAAGGAAGTACACTGAGACGTCCGATTTCCATCTGCGGCATTGATAAGAAAAAGGGAACACTGAGGATAGTGTTTATCGTAAAAGGTGACGGCACAAAAAAAATCTCCTCAATTAATGAGGGAAGCCTGATAGATATGATAGGTCCGCTGGGTCAGGGCTGCTTTACTGTTGACAGCTCTTACAGTAAGGTTGTTCTTGTTGGTGGAGGAATAGGTACTCCCCCTATGCTCCCACTTGCAGAAATTTATAAGAATAAGGCTGTGGTAATTTGCGGATTCAGGAGTGCAGAAGCTGTTATTCTTCAGGAGGATTTCAGAAGTACCGGTGCAGAAACTATCCTCTGTACGGATGACGGTTCCACAGGAATAAAGGGATTTGTTACTCAGCCGCTGGAGGAAATTCTGCAAGAGGGCGGCGTTGACGCAGTAATGACCTGCGGTCCGACTCCTATGCTTAAAAATATTTCAGCACTCTGTGAAAAGTATAACGTTTACTGTGAGGTTTCTCTTGAGGAGAGAATGGGCTGCGGAATAGGCGCATGTCTTGTCTGTGCATGCAGGACAAAAATGGGGGACGAGGAAAATTTTGTACACGTTTGCAGAAACGGCCCTGTATTTGATTCAAAGGAGGTTGTCTGGTAATGGCTGATTTATCTGTTAAAATTGCAGGAGTTGAATTTAAAAATCCGGTTATCCCGGCATCAGGAGTGTTCGGCTACGGCAGGGAATATGAGGAATTTTTCCCCCTTTCAAAGCTTGGGGGCATTGCTACAAAGGGTACAACGATAACAGGCAGAAACGGAAACCTGTCACCGAGAATTGCTGAAACTCCGTCGGGAATGCTTAATTCCGTAGGACTTCAGAATCCGGGTATCGATATATTTTTAAATTACGAGCTTCCCAATCTTCTGAAGAAAGATACTGTTATTCTGGCTAACATTGCGGGTTCTACTGCGGAAGAATGTGTCGAAATCGCAAAAAAGCTCGACAGTACTGATGTCCACATGATCGAGCTTAACATTTCATGTCCTAACGTAAAACAGGGCGGTATGGCATTCGGTGCAACGTGCGACGGAGCCGCTTCTATAACAAAGCAGGTCAGACAGGCAACAAAGAAACCTCTGGTTGTAAAGCTTTCCCCGAATGTTACCAGTATTACTGATATTGCAAAAGCTGTTGAAGCAGAAGGTGCAGACGCAGTTTCCCTTATAAATACAGTACTCGGTATGAGGATCGATATCAATTCACGCAGACCTGTTCTCAGAAATAACATGGGCGGACTGTCGGGACCCGCTGTATTTCCGATTGCAGTAAGAATGGTATGGCAGACTGCAAATGCTGTATCTATTCCTGTGATCGGTATCGGTGGAATTGCCAGCGGCGAGGATGCTGTTGAAATGATGATGGCAGGTGCGACTGCAGTGCAGGTAGGTGCTGCCATATTTGCTGACCCATACGCACCGGTGAAAATAATCGACGGTATTAACGACTTCCTTGATAAAAAAAATATCCCTTCGGTAAAGGATATTATCGGAACAGTCCAGCCATGGTAAGAAAGGCAGAAGATGAAAATTATTGCTGTTGATTTCGGGGATTCCAGGACGGGTCTTGCAATGTGCGACAAGACGGAGATGCTTGCGTCTCCGCTTTGCGTCATCTCCGAAAAGGACTTTGAGGAATGCATTAAAAAAACCGCAGAAAAAATTGCGGAAAATAAAGCGGATATTGCGGTTGTTGGCTACCCGAAAAATATGAACAATACGGTAGGGGAGAGGGCGGAAAAATGCACTCTCTTTGCAGAAAAGCTTAAAGAGCTTACGGGTATTCCCGTTGAGCTTTGGGATGAAAGATGCACTACAGTTTCAGCGCATAACTACCTTAACACAACCAATACAAGAGGAAAAAAGCGTAAGGCAGTTGTTGACGCAGTTGCGGCGACTATCATACTGGAAAGCTATATGGGTTACCGCAAAAACAGCGGAAAAAACCCGAAAGAACTATAGTAAAAATCCCCTGATTCATGCCGGATCAGGGGATTTTGATAGTGAGTCTTTCTGCACTGACAAAAGCATGGGAAAATCAGGACTATACTGATAATGTTATTCTTCACATTGACCGTGGCAGGGGTAAAAAAACGAAAAGGAAGTAGAACTCGTAAAAATTCTCATGGCATAGTGTCACAACACAAGTGATATTCAGAGTATGTTAAAACGACTGTTTGACGGGACGATAGAGCAGATGTACATCAACGAGAATAACCGTATCCGCTCAATCAAACTCGACCTCAGGCAGCTCTATTACATCAATTTTCGTTGCAGCAGTAACAGATTCAGCAGTAACAGCCGTTGAAACCGCTTTTGCGGTCGTTTCTTTAGAAGTATTATTTTTAGTGGTTACAGCCGGCGCAGTAATTCTGGCTGTAACTTTTGTTGTTGTGATGGTTTCTTTGCTTGTTGCAGTTGCTTTTGTGGTAACAGCCCTGTTGTCATTACTGGATTTATCATTTGTATCAGAATTATCGGACTGGGTTGCTCCGGTGGGTGACATTTCGGAAGAATCATCTTCTATGTCCATTTCTGGCAGAACTATTTCCTTTAATGTATTGGTTATAGTATCGGAATCTGACATTTCAGCATGACTTGTTTCCACAGAAGTTCCCTGACTGCTATCCTGTGTATCTTTTAAATTTTTATCACTGCACCCTGTAAAAAAGCACATCTGCAAAATCGCACCGGTCGCACATATAAGCAATGTTTTTTTCATTTATATCACTCCCATATACAAACAGGGCAATGCAGAAACTCCCTGTCATACTTTTCTGTTTTTATTATATCACGGTAACGAAGAAAATGCAACATAAAAACCCTGCGAACCGCAAAGTCCGCAGGGTTTCTTTTAATCATCA
>JBJEQU010000077.1:0-21429 GCA_051881935.1 Porcipelethomonas sp.
GCCTTCATCTTTATCTCTGCGCATAAATATTCAATAGTTAATTGGGGGAACAATAATAAAAGAGAATTTATGGTAATACCGCATAATTATTGTCGTGCAGATGCGTAGTCATATTTTTCGGCAGATTGCACAAAAATCTTGCAGGCATACTGGCGTACCCCAAGGGCACTTCCTCCGGGCGTATGTCAAGAAATTTTTTGGTGATATGACGGAAAATCTGCAAGCAGATGTGCGGCAAAGGCGTCTGCCGTTAATTGTATGGTGTTGCCTTAAGGCTTTTCGACAAACTGACGCTCCCGGAAAGGGGCGTTTTTGACTGTGTATAATGCTATCGCTGTACGACTGATATTTTTATTTTTTAACAAGTAAAGCCGCCCCTCCGGACGGCTCTGATTATTTATTTAGTATTAAATTATTCGTCAGACTGCGACTGACCGATCTGCGGCAGCGGTCTCATAGTCGGGAAAAGGAGTACATCTCTTATGGATGCGCTGTCTGTCAGAAGCATAACAAGCCTGTCAAGTCCCAGACCAAGTCCTCCCGTAGGCGGCATGCCATATTCGAGGGCGGTTACAAAGTCCTCGTCAACCTCGGCATTTGCGCCCTGTGCTCTCTTTGCTTCAACCTGCTTTACAAAACGTTCCCTCTGATCGATAGGGTCGTTAAGCTCGGAGAACGCATTGCCCATTTCCCTTGCGTAGATGAAATATTCAAATCTCTCGGTAAATGCCGGATCGGACGGCTTTCTCTTTGCGAGAGGTGAATTTTCCACAGGATAATCATATATAATGGTCGGCTGTATAAGCTTGTCCTCAACAAATTCCTCAAAAAATGCAATGAGCACATGTCCTTTGGTTGCGGACTCCCCTTCTTCGACCTCAATACCTTTTTCCTTTGCGCAGGCTCTTGCATCCTCGTCGGTTGCCCAGCTGTTATAATCAACGCCGGCATACTTTTTAACCGCTTCGACCATTGTCAGCTTTTCCCATGGTGCAGCAAGATCTATCATTTCGCCCTGATACGGAATAGTAGTACTTCCGCATACCTTCTTTGCAAGAGTTTCATAGAGATTTTCAATAAGGGACATCATTCCTTTGTAATCAGTGTATGCCTGATACATTTCAATTGAAGTAAATTCCGGATTGTGTGAAGTGTCCATACCCTCATTTCTGAAAATACGTCCCACCTCGTAAACCTTTTCAAATCCGCCTACAATAAGCCTCTTTAAATAAAGCTCAGTTTCAATTCTCAGATACATATCCATGTCAAGGGCATTGTGATGTGTCTTGAAAGGTCTTGCAGCTGCACCGATCTCAAGAGTATGGAGAACCGGCGTATCAACTTCGATATATCCCAGTGAGTCAAGATAATTTCTTATCTCACGGAGAATAAGGCTTCTCTTTACAAATGTATCCTTTACATCAGGGTTTACAATAAGATCTATATAACGCTGTCTGTAGCGTGTGTCCTGATCCTTGAGTCCGTGCCATTTTTCAGGAAGCGGAAGGAGAGATTTTGAAAGCAGCGTTACCTTATGGGCATGAACGGAGATTTCACCTTTTCTCGTTCTGAAAACAAATCCCTCAACGCCTATAATATCACCGATATCCCACTTTTTGAATTCCTGGAATTCCTCCTTGCCTATATCATTCATTCTGACATAGACCTGAATTCTGTCGCTTTCGTCTCTTACATCGATAAAGTTGGCTTTACCCATATCACGCCAGCTCATAACACGGCCTGCAATAAAAACAGTTTCTTCCTTTATCTTGTCAAGACCAGCGTTTATCTTTTCCTCATCTCCGGCGGCAGCGTCGATGATTTCCTTTTCACGCTTTTCATAGTCAGCCTTCAGGTCAGCATTTTTTGCATTCACATCAAATTTTGTAATCTCATAGGGATCTGCGCCCTTTGCCTTTAATTCACTGAGCTTTTCAAGTCTTACCTTTTTAAGAATATTTATGTCCTGTTCCGTAATTTCTTCAGGAGCATTGCCGTTTTTGATGTCACTCATTTTTTATTTCACCGTCCAGTTTATTTTGATATTTCAATAACCTCAAATCTTATTTCCCCAACCGGTGCCTCAACCGTAAAGAAATCTCCGAGCTTTTTCTTCATTGCGGCCTTTCCGATAGGAGATTCATCTGAGATCTTGCCGTTGTCAGCGTCAGCCTCAGTTGTTCCCACTATCTGGAGAGTTTCGATTTCATCTGAGCCTTCTCTCTTTATTTTAATAACAGAGCCCACGCCTATCTCATCGACAGAAATACTGTCGCCTTCAACGACCTCTGCATTTGAAATTGTCTCTTCAAGCTGAGCAATGGTAGCTTCCAGCATTGCCTGTTCATTTTTAGCTTCATCGTATTCGGCATTTTCCGAAAGGTCACCGAATGCTCTTGCTTCTTTAAGCTTCTGGGCAACCTCGGCACGTCTTACTGTAACTAATCTTGTATATTCCTCCTGCAGCTTTTCAAAGCCTTCACGGGACATCTGTTTTTTTGCCATAACCGTATTCTCCTTATATTATTTTTATATTGATTTTATGGTCTGAAATGGTATACACCCATACACTATATTATATATGATTTCATCTGCTTTGTCAACTTTATTGCCGCCAGAAAATCAGTTATTCACCCTTTGTTCAGTCTGCACATATTATATAAAAGAAAATCAACGGGAAGCGAGGACTTGTTATGAGTTATAAAAGGGTTTTTCTGACGATTGGCGGAGATTTGCGTCAGGTTTATGCTGCCAGAAAGCTTTCGGAAGAATACAGGGTTTATGTGACCGGTTTTGACCGCTGCGCTGCCGATACAGGCGGAGCAGTGCTTATCAGTGATATCCGTCAGATGCCGGAAAAGGCAGATTATATTATACTTCCGATCCCTGCCTCAGATGACGGGGTATGTGTCAACAGCCCGTTTTGTGAAGACAGAATAAAGCTTTCTGATATCCCGTCATACATGAAGGAAGACGGCATAATATTTGCCGGAAAAGCCGACGCTTCCGTTTTAAAGATTTTCAGTGACTGCAAAGCAGAAACGGTCGATTATTTCAACAGAGAAGAGTTTAATATTCTAAACGCTGTTCCAACGGCTGAGGGAGCGATAATGACAGCGATCCAGAAGAGAAATACTGTTTTGTACAAAAGCAGAGTACTCATCACCGGTTATGGAAGAATATCCAGAACCCTCATAAAAATATTGTCAGCTTTCGGAGCAGATATAACTGCTGCGGCGAGAAAATATTCCGACCTTGCCTGGGCTCAGATTTCAGGATGCCATACTGTACTGATGCCGGAGCTTGCATCAGCTGCCGGAAAGGCAGATCTGATAATAAATACAGTGCCGGCTCTTGTAATAGATAAAGAGGTTCTCAGTAATGTGAGACCGGACACACTCATAATAGACCTTGCTTCAAAGCCGGGAGGGGTGGATTTTGAAGCAGCAGACAAATATGGGATAAGGACGATCCATGCCCTTGCAATACCCGGAAAAAATGCTCCTGTAACAGCCGGAGAGATAATTGCCTGTACTGTTTTGAATATTCTTAGAGAGAGGAGAAGGCTGAATGAGTGACCTTGCAGATTTGAGAATAGGTTTTGCGGTTACAGGCTCTTTCTGTACATTTGAAAAGGCTTTTGAACAGGCTGCAGTACTTCGCAAAAGCGGAGCGGAGCTGATACCTGTCATGTCATATAATGCGGCAGCGGTGAATTCCAGATTCGGTACAGCAGAGGATAATGTAAGACGGCTTGAAAATATATGCGGACGAAAGGTCATAACTTCCATTGAAGGCGCAGAGCCTATCGGACCTAAAAATATGACGGACATAATGGTTGTATGTCCGTGTACAGGCAACACCTGCGCAAAGCTTGCACTGAGCATTACAGACACACCCGTCACAATGGCGGTAAAATCACACATACGCAACAGGCGTCCGGTAGTTCTGGCAATTGCATCAAATGATTCCCTTGCCGGTTCAATGAAAAATATCGGAAAGCTTATGAATATGAAAAATTACTACTTCGTGCCGATCTATCAGGATGACTGCATAAAAAAGCCCACCTCGGCAATCTGCGATTTCCGTGAACTAAAAGAAACCATCGTCAATGCACTTCATGGGATCCAGCTTCAGCCGGTCATCGGATGCAGCCTTTAGGCTTGCTGTTCTATACAGATTCAGGGCAGAGCCGTCAGCCGGCTCTGCCCTGAATTTCAACTATTGCCCGTGTCACTGCCTTGCAGTACTGTGCAAAATAATAATACTTTTTCAGACTTTCCTCACATTTCCTTGCCGTCGCCTCGTCCGAAAAAACTCCGAAGACCGCCGAACCGCTTCCGCTCATAACTGCCGCCTTTGCACCGTAATCAAGCATATGATTTTTAAGGTCGAATACATCACGGTTGTCTGTGACCTGCTCAAAAATATTTTCACACAGCTCACATTTTTTCAGGAATTTCCCCTGGTCAACCGCCTTTAAAAGCTTTCCGGTTCTCGGATGTACCGGGTTTACAAGTTTGTCAATACGCTTGTATGCTTCCGGTGTGGAAATTCCCGCTCTGCCCTTGGCAATAACAAGGTCTGCGATTGGAATGGATCTTATTGCGCTTATCTTTTCCCCTATTCCCTTAACATATGCCGTACCGCCGTAGAGAAAAAAAGCTGTGTCCGCACTTATTTTTTCTCCTATATCCGCAAGCTCGGATATAGGCATTTTCGTATCAAAAATACGGTTAAGCGCATAAAGAACTGCCGCACCGTCGGAGCTTCCGCCGCCGAGACCTGCCTCAGAGGGGATATGCTTTTCTATATGGATCTCTGCCCCTGCTTCGATACCTGTATATTCAAAAAACAAAAGTGCTGCCCTGAAAGCGATATTGCTCATGTCGCAGGGTATTCTCTCGTCATCACAGGTTATTTTTATTCCGCTGACAGTCTTTTTTACAGTAAGAATATCATAAATTCCGATGCTTTGAAAAATGCTTTCGATAAGATGATATCCGTCATTTCTTCTGCCTGTAACATCAAGAGAGAGATTTATCTTTGCTGAAGTTTTAACTCTTATACTGTCCATTCCCGTTCTCACTTAATACCCTTTATAAAAATTTCAATACGTCTGAGTGCCTCCATAAGATGCTTGAGAGAGTATGCATAGGACACACGCACAAATCCCTCTCCGCTTTCTCCGAAGGCGTTACCCGGAACTACTGCGACCTTCTGCTCATTGAGAAGCTTTTCGCAGAATTCCTCACTGCTCATACCGGTACTCTTTATGCATGGGAATACATAAAAAGCTCCTTCCGGGTTGAAACATTCAAGTCCCATTTTGTTAAAGCCGTCAACGACAAGCCGCCTTCTCACGTTATATTCATCCACCATTCTCCGGACTTCTCTGTCACAGTTTGCAAGAGCTTCAATTGCTGCATACTGACTTATGGTGGGTGAACTCATAATGGTATACTGATGGATTTTCAGAGCCTGCTTTACTATAGGCGCCGGTGCGGCAAAATATCCGAGTCTCCATCCTGTCATTGCAAATGCCTTTGAAAAGCCGTTTACCAGTATCGTCCGTTCCCTCATTCCCTCAAGGGACGCTATGGAGCAGTGCTTTCTTCCGTAGGTAAGCTCTGCATATATCTCATCGGATAAAACCATTATATTTGTGCCTCTGAGAACCTCTGCAACAGGTTCCAGATCCTCACGGGTCATTATTGCCCCGGTAGGATTGTTCGGAAATGGCAGTATCAGAAGCTTTGTTTTAGGTGTGATTTTTTCACGAAGTGACTCTGCCCTGAGCTTGAAATTATCTTTAAGATATGTCCTTACCGGCACCGGAACGCCATGCATAAGCTCAACGATAGGAGCATAGCATACAAAACACGGCTCAGCAATAAGCACCTCGTCTCCCGGGTTCACTATTGAACGGATGGCTATATCAATAGCCTCCGAGCCGCCTACCGTTACGATGATCTCACTTTCCGGGTCGTATTCGGTGTTTATCTTCCTTTTGGTATATTTTGAAATTTCACTGCGCAGTGCTGCAAGTCCCGAATTTGCAGTATAAATAATTCTTTTCTTTTCAAGGGTGTCAATAGCTGTTCTTCTTATTGACCAGGGAGTCTGGAAATCCGGCTCACCAACACCGAGACTTATGACCCCCTCCATATTCGCAGCAAGGTCGAAAAACTTTCGTATACCCGACGGCTTTATTTTCTTAATTTTATCTGATAACACTGAGTTATAGTCTATCATCTGATAATCAAACCTCTTTCATAATGTCTGATGTACCTGCCTGTACATAAAAGTCGCTGATAATTCCAGAGAATATTTTATGAAGCAGGCTTTTAGAACAAGTTCTTAGAACCTGTCTCCATAAGATATGTGTGCGGATTTCCGAGCATAATTTTGGTGCAGACAAGGCAAAAATGTGCAGGCATACTCGCGTATGGCAAATATTTTTAACGCAGTATGCGACAAAATTTGCCGGAAAGACGTGTGCATACGCTTGTGAAGACAGGTTCTTAATTACGGTGCAATAAATCCTCTTTCATCTGCATCCTCATCCTCAATAAAGATTCCCTTTTCCTTGTATGTTTTGAGGACGAAGTGTGTTGCAGTAGAAAGTACCCCTTCGATGGTAGAAAGACGCTGTGCGACAAAAAGAGCCACATTTTTATAATCTCTCCCCTTGATCGTTACAAGAAGGTCATATGAACCGGACATCAGTGAAATACTCTCGACCTCATCATACATCATGATAGTTTTTGCGATCTCATCAAAGCCGCAGTCACGCTGAGGAGTAACCTTCAGCTCAATTTTGGCAATGACCATATCCTTGTCAGCACGGTTTTCATCGAGAATAACGCTGTAGCCCTTGATAATTCCGTCCTCTTCAAGGCGGCTTATCTGCTCTGCGACATCTTCGGGTGTCGTTCCCAGCATTGCCGCAAGCTGTTCGTTTGAAAATCTTGCATTCTGCTTTAAAAGATCAATAAGTTCATTCATTGTAAATACTCCTCCTAAAACTCAATAAAACGGGGTTCGTGATTTATATAGTATGCTGCACGGTCAAAGCCTGCCGCCTGTGCAATTTCAATTCCCTGTGCTATTCCGGCACCCAGGTCAGCAGTGGAATGACAGTCCGAACCGAGAGTGATTATTTTGCCTCCCAGCTCCCTGTAAAGCTTTACATATTCTCCGGAAGGGAAAGTCCTGCCGTAAGCCTGACGCAGACCGGATGTGTTTATCTCTATTCCCTTTCCGTTTTTTATGATCTCCTTAAATATTTCAGCAATAATGTCTTTGTATTTATCAATATCCACCTTTATGTGCTGCTCTCCCTCTATATACCTGAGAGAGTAGGTAAGATGTCCCAGAACATCGAATTTATTCTGCCTGCAGAGTTTGTATATCTCGTTGAAGTTTTCTTCCATCAGCTCATCCACATCAAGCTTTGAGTAATCGAGAAAGAAAAAGTCCTCACGTCCGGGCAGCTCATGCATAGAACCGATTATAAAGTCCACGCGCTTATCGCCGCAGATAATATCCGCAGCCCCATCATCAGCAGTTCCCTGTCCCAGTTCAATTCCGCAGACAAGCTCCAGCCTGTCCCTATATTCTTCCTTTGCGGCAGTGACCTCCGCAACAGAGCTTTCATAAAATTGCCTGTAGTTATACACATCATGCTCTGCCGGAACGGTTATGCCGTAGCGCTCTGCCGGATAAAATCTGTTTGCCTCACAGTGGTCAGTAACAGCCATAGCTGCGATTCCAAGTTCGATGGCACGTTCACATCGTTCTCTTACCGTATCATTTTCAGCATCAAAGGAATTATGGGTATGAGTATGACAATCTGTAATCAAATAAATCAGCTCCACTCTCTTTAATGTATAAATGTCATCTCTAAAATCATTATAACATATACAGGAGAAAAAAACTATATTTTTCCGAAAAAAATTTCTATTCTGCCGAAACGGCAGAGAAGAGACACTTGAAATTACAGATAAAATATGCTATTATTTGTATATCAATAACAGAAGGAGAATAAAATGCTTGAATTAAAGAATATTACAAAGACCTACAAGGTCGGAGACGTGGAGACAAAAGCTCTTGACAATATTTCCCTTTCATTCAGGGAGAAGGAATTTGTTGCGATTCTCGGAACAAGCGGTTCCGGAAAAACTACAAGCCTTAATATTATCGGAGGTCTTGACAGGTACGATTCCGGTGATCTTATTATAAACGGAAAATCCACAAAAAAATTCCGTGAGCGTGAATGGGACGCTTACAGAAACAACAGTATCGGATTTATCTTCCAGAGCTATAACCTCATCTCCCACCTGAGCATTACAGCAAACGTAGAAATGGGAATGACCCTCAGCGGTGTTTCAGCCTCTGAAAAACACAGACGTGCAAAGGAAGCTCTCGAAAAGGTCGGACTCGGTGACCACATACACAAAAAACCGAACCAGCTTTCCGGCGGACAGATGCAGAGAGTTGCCATTGCAAGAGCTCTTGCCAATGATCCTGATATTCTCCTCTGTGATGAACCTACCGGTGCCCTTGATACCGCTACAAGCGTTCAGATAATGGATCTTATCAAAGAGGTCGCCGGGGACAAGCTTGTTATCATGGTAACCCACAACCCCGAGCTTGCTGAAAAATATGCAGACAGAATAGTAAAGTTCAGCGACGGAAAAATCATTTCAGACACCAACCCCTACAATGCAGAGGAAAACAAAAAAGAATTTTTCCTCAAAAAGACAAGCATGAGCTTTCTGACAGCCCTGAAGCTTTCTGCAAACAATATCAAAACAAAGCTCGGAAGAACATTTCTTACCTCCTTTGCTTCGAGTATTGGCATTATCGGTATTGCGCTTATTTTAAGCCTTTCGGTGGGATTCCAGATGCAGATAGACAAGTTTGAAGCGGACACCCTCCAGCAAATGCCGATCATGATCTCCCAGCAGAGCATGAATCTTGATGCAGAGACAATGATGGAAATGAGCGAGGAACAGGATAAGTTTGAAAGCTATCCCGATGAGGAAAAGGTATTTTTGTTTGATTCAATGCAGGACTCCATGATGCACACCAATAAGTTCACTGACGAATACCTTGAATATGTGGACAAAATGGATAAAAACCTCTGCAAGGGCGTAAGCTATTCAAGGCTTGTCAATATGAATATGCTCCGGAAGGACGAAGACGGCTATGTTCCTGTTACCGCCGGAAATCTTAATTTTACAGCTTATCCGCTCTCCCTCCAGGATGACGAAAATGCCCTTATGAAGGAGCATTACGATGTTTTAACCGGTGAGATATCCGCCGAACCTACTGATATCATACTTATTGTAGACGCAAAAAACCGTATAAACACAACAGTTATGAAAGAACTGGGATACGATACCGAAAATCTTACAGAGATCAATTTCGATGATATTATCGGCACTGAATTCAGGGTCATAATGAACGACGATTACTACCAGAAAACTGAAATGGGTATTTACTCGTTCAATACCGATTATGAGACAATGTATAATTCCCCTGAAGCGCTTACCCTTAAAATAAGCTGCATTGTTAGACCCAAGGAAAGCTCCCCTATGGCGTCATTTTCAAGCGGCGGCGGACTGGCATACAATGACAAGCTTGCACAGCTTGTCATAGAAAATGCGCAGGATTCAGAGATCGTAAAGGCACAGGAAGCCTCTGATACAAATGTTATCTCAATGGAACAGATGGACGAGGAAACGAAGAAACAGACCATTGCATACCTCGGTGGAAATGCAACTCCATTTGTTATCCAGCTCTATCCCAATGATTTTGAGAGCAAGGACAAAATGCTCGAATATCTTGATAAATACAATGAGGGACTTGCCGACAATGACAAGATCATCTACACGGATATGGCAAGTATGGTATCAAACATGTCCGACGGCATAATGGACGGTATTACAATAGTACTCATTGCCTTTGCCGGAACAAATCTTATTGTAAGCCTTATCATGATCGCAATACTTACCTATACCTCTGTTCTTGAAAGAACCAAGGAGATCGGTATTCTCAAGGCTCTCGGAGCAAGAAAGAAGGATATAACGAGAGTATTCAATGCGGAAACATTTATTCTCGGTGTTGCCTCAGGACTGCTGGGTATTATTATCGCAAAGGCGCTCACTTTCCCGGTAAACTCCATTATATATAGTCTGACAGAGCTTAAAGATGTAGCACAGCTCAAGATCTCACACTCTGTAATTCTTATTGCAATCAGTACGATACTTACGATGATCGGCGGATTCATCCCTGCAAGAATGGCTGCAAACCGTGATGCAGTTGACGCACTGAGAAGTGAATAATAATAAACCGGCTGTCACACCGCAATGGTATGGCAGCCGGTTTTCAGGATAATTACCGGTTTATCCTTGAGGAGATAAAATCTCCGATCTTGTCCTCATCTATACCAAGGACAAAAGAGAATTCCTGATGTATAAGCCTTTCAGCTTCATTCATAGCCCTTTCATCAGCAGCCGGCAGCTTCTTTCCTTTTAATCGCCGGTTTTCCTTTTGTATATACAGGACATGCATCATTTTTATAAGCTTATGATAATCATCACCCTTTAAAACAGAACTGAAAAGATTTTTTCTTTCATTCTTGTCCTCGCACCATTCACCCTCAACATCAGACATCTCATCGATCAGTCCGTATATTTCCTCCTCAGTAAGCAGCGGTCTTACCTTTGAATCGGAATTGTTGCAAGGGATATAATAGCATGATTTCTTCGTACTTATGGGTATCAGTCTGTAATACTCCTCCTCGTGTACCCCGTCAAAGCAGCGCTTTACAACGCCGTCAACAAGACAGATCTCCCCGGAAGAATACACAACATGCTCACCAATTTTATAATCCATAATCAGCACCTCACTTTCTGCCTGTTTGATACTGCTCCGCCAGACCTTGCCGGATCCGGCGGAGCAATAATTTCTTTAAATTGACATTTTGTACCTGACCTGCGGTGACATCCGCAGACAAAAGCAAAAAGATGACAATTTATGATATTTTGAAAATTTAAAGATCATTTTCCACGAAATAAATAAATCATATTAAAATCCTCTATAATTATTATAGCATATTTACATATTTTTTTCAAAGGGCTAAATGCATAATAAATGATGATTTTACAACGGATAAGTTATCAGTTTTCACATATATAATTTTTACAAAAACAAGAAATAATGCAATATTAATATTACCAATTATATTTTTTTTGCTTATATACAGTTTGTTACAAATGTAGAAAAAGGAGGAAATAAATTACATTTGAGATATTTTAACTTGACTTTTGCTGATATATATTATATACTGAAATACATAGATATGACATAAATGCAACTGCAAAATGTTAAAATAAACAGCAAGATATATATGTGTACGTGAAACTGGCGCCATAAGTGGATGTTTGTCCGCTCAATGTGCTTTTTCGTCTTTGGAGGAGATTTTTTGAGAGTAAATATAGCGGTCAGAGAGCGCAGAGAAGCTCAGACCATTTTCCTGAATAATCTGAGTGTACGCCCGAAGAGAATATATAGTTTTTTCAAGAGAACTTTTGATATAATAAGTTCTGCAACTGTTCTTGTTTTGCTTTCCCCGGTTATGCTTGTTATTGCCCTTGCGGTATTTCTCCAGGATTTCCATAATCCGATTTTTTCTCAGACACGGCTTACAAAAGACGGTCGGAAGTTCAAGATGTATAAATTTCGTTCGATGTGTATAGATGCTGAGGAGAAGTTGGAAGCACTTAAATCACACAATGAGATCGATGGTCCTGCCTTTAAAATGGCCGATGACCCGAGAGTTACAAAAATCGGCAAATTCCTCAGAGTCACCTCTCTTGATGAACTTCCCCAGCTGATTAATGTCTTAGGCGGTTCGATGAGTGTTGTAGGGCCCCGTCCTCCGCTCCCTGATGAGGTTGATGAATACACGCCCTATCAGCTCCAGCGTCTTTGCGTCAAAGGCGGTCTTACCTGCTACTGGCAGTGTTCAGGAAGGAGCAACGTAAGTTTTGATGAGTGGATGGATATGGATATTCAGTACATAAAAGACAGATCACTTTTTGTTGATGTGAAGATTATTTTTAAAACTATCAAGGCTGTTATTACAAGAGACGGCGCCCAATAAGTACATAAGATCCCCCGATGACTTCATCGGGGGATCTTTTTGTATATAATTTTACAGCATTTCACTTTATGATATTAAAAACGGATGCTCTGTCTGAGCAACCGCTTTATTGATCTGCTTCAGTCCTGCTTCTGTTTACAGGCAGGACATCAGTTTTTCATAACGGATACATCTGCCGATGTTGTATCGAAGGAATATTCATTTTCCCCGCCTCCGACGATATATCTGCCGCCGGACTTTTCAGCACTGAAATCAGTGTTAAAATCTCCGCTTGTACTTTCAAGTTCAGCGGTAAATTCAGAATCTGCCGGAATATTAAAGGTAAGATTTCCTGAGGTGGACTCCGCATCTATTTCCGCCGGAGTATTCTGTGAAGAAAGCTCAAAGGTTCCGCTCGTGGTACTTACATCTACCTTACGCAGAGCGTCGCCGGACAGTTTTACAGTGCCCGAGGTCGCCTCTGATTCAAGGGTCTCTGTACCGATGAGGTCACCGGTTACAGCCCCGGAAGTAGTACTGATTGATATGTCTTTTACACGGAGATTATCAAGGTTTACTTCCGCTGAAGTAACATCTATCTCACACTCCTCAAGACTTATGCTTTCGGGAATATAAATAGTAAGCTTCTTTTCATCGTCAAAACTAACATTTAATCCGGACTCCGCATAGCGTATTCTCAGTGTTCCGTTATCCAGCCAGTAGTGAAGAGCCTCATCATTTTCCAGCTCAATTTCACATGTTTCCGTAACAGAGACAGTACTGTCTTTTGTCGGCAGAATCTCAACGCTGCCGGAAAGCCAGCTGACGTCAAGACTCTCTACGCCATTGAATTCACCCATAGCAGAGGTATACGGAGCTGGGGCAAGAGTACTGTATTTGTCGTCATTATCATAGGTTTCATAATTCATATTTACGCCGCATCCGCAAAGCGGAACAGCCGCCAGCAGCACTGCTGCCGCAGCCGTAAAAAATTTCTTTTTCATACTTTAACTCCTTATAAATTGCTGAAAATTTCTGTTCCCCTTTTCTTAATCCATGTCAGAAGAACTGCCGAAAGAACAAACATAATAGCTGTACAAATGATAAGATAAATATCCGCAGACAGCATACTAAGCGGGATATACAGCAGTCCCATTGCTACCAGAATACCCCAGCTGCCGAACAGTGCCAGCATGATATTTCCGCCCTGCTTTACAGCAACTGTCTCATTTGTCCAGTTGAGATTTGGCATTTTCAGATTGAGCATAAGTCCGAAAACTGCTTCAAAGAACGGGAATATGATCGCCAGCAGGGGAAGAATTATTCTTACAGTAAGACTTAAATCGAAAATATATTCCGCTGCTGCTGCAAGAATAAGTGCCGGAACTGCGGTCAGTATCATGTGGAGTGTTATCTTTGACCGGAGTACCTTCCATGGAGAAACCGGCAGAGACTGCACTATCCATATGCTTTTTCCCTCAAGGGATACAGAAGCCGCAGTCAGGTCATTCATACTGGAGATGAGAGCAACTCCGGCACAGACAGCAAGTCCCGTAAATTCAGAAGGAATAATTGAAAGGAAGTCTCTCTTTACGAAAATCATTACAACTGCAATAATAGTAAAAACTGTTCCCATACAGCAGTTAAGCATATACATTGAGCTGCTTTTAAGGTGAATGAATTCACGTCTGAGCAGAGCAGAATCTGCCGACGAATTGTTAAGCTCCTTTTTGCTGAACTTCTTTGCCGATGAACCCTTTTTCACTGTAGAAAGTGAAAGGAAGGTCTTGTCAAGTACAAGACAGATAAGGGCGAATACCGCCAGTACAATTACGGCAAAAAAGAGGAAATAGACCGGTTCTCCTGCTGCCCCTCTTCCGAAAGCGTAAATGGGATAGAATACATACTGTGCAGCACCTGCAATATTTTCCGGATCGGCAATAAGCTTCTGGAAGAAATCTGTTGCACCGGAAGCGATATACATGTACCCTCCGAAAAATGCCAGTGCAACAATAAGGGTGACAATGGTTTTAATACTTTTTGGAAGCTTTGCAGCAACAACTGCAATTAACCAGCCAAGAATACATGCCAGCGAAAGTGCCAGAAGCGGAAGCAGAAACATTCCCACAATACCAACAATTATATCAAGGGGTGAAAATGTCCTGTTTATAAAAAATACTATGTAGCACGGTATAAGTGTGATTGCTTCAAAAACAAAGGTCATTATATAAGAGCCTGAAAGTCTTGAAATAAGGACCTTCAGCGGAGGCACAGGCATGGAAAGGATAAATTCATTATCCTTAGGCTGGTATATGGTGGAATATATCATAAACACACTGCCCAGAACTCCCATACCTGTTGCCATGATCCCGATAAGCGCAAAGTACAGCCAGCCAAAGCCCGCATCGAAGTACTGATCGCATATGGAATTACACATCATGAAAAACATTACACCGATCACGCCGAATGCGTATATCAGCAATATTGCATAGCCTATAAGAGCCGCCTTGCTTCTTTTTCCGCCGTTCTTTCTGTTCTGGTAAATAAAAGAGGTCATTTCAAGAAGCTGTTTTTTCAATAGAGCTTTAAACATATTTTAATCCTCCAGTTCAAGAAATACCGATTCAAGGGAAGCATCTCCTGTGACATCTTCGGTAGTTCCTGTTTTAATAAGCTTTCCGCCCTTGATAATAGCGATTTTATCACAAAGCTTTTCCGCAACCTCAAGGACATGAGTGGAAAAGAAAATAGCTCCGCCGTTATCACAGATACCTCTCATAATTTCCTTGACCTGATGAGCAGCCTTCGGGTCGAGTCCAACAAAAGGCTCATCCATAATAACAAGCTTCGGGTCATGGATAAGAGCTGAAATGACCGCAAGCTTCTGCTTCATACCGTGAGAAAATTCGCTGATAAGCTGTGATAGACTGGGCGTGATCTCAAAAATATCCGAATACTTGTATATGCGTTCCTCACGTTCTTTGCCTTTGACCCCGAAAATATCCGCAACAAAATTGAGATACTGTATGCCGGACATAAATTCATATAAGTCGGGATTATCCGGGATATATGCAATTTTTCTTTTACATTCAAGGGGATCATTCTTTACGGAGGTTCCGTCAATGTAGATTTCCCCTTTTTCAAATTTCAGGATACCGCAGCAGGATTTTATTGTGGTTGTCTTTCCTGCACCGTTATGACCGATAAAGCCGTATATTTCACCTTTTTTAATATGCAGTGAAAGGTTGTCAACAGCCTTTTTCTCCCCATACTGCTTGGTAAGATTTTCTATTCTAAGCATTTTACTCTCCATTCTTCCGCCTGAACCGATTATATAAGTGAACACATCCCGGGCGGAAAGGAAGGTAATTCACGCAGCAAATACTCCGTAAGCATTGCATAAACGCAAGTGTTTTCAGGAAATATTTTACTGTATTATCATTATACATTATCGGGCTATAAAAGTAAAGTGAAAATACTCATTTTTCAATATGACATTTGTCATGATTTTCTTCAGAGTATCATTAACATCAGAATATCATCTTTACAAATCACATTACGATATGTTATAATACCTGCGAACTAAAATTTTAAGGAGTACATAAAAAATGAAAAAGACACTGATTAATTATCTCGGACTGCTGGGAATCGTTTCACTCGTTTCCTACACTCTTGCAGTCCTGTTTTCCCCCATGGCATACCCGGGATACGACTGGATGTCACAGGCGGTAAGTGATCTGTCAGCCGATTCTGCACCCTCAAGACAGCTATGGAATCAGCTTTCAGCATTATAGGCAATACCGCACAGAGATTGTGCGGCAGATGCGAAGTCAGATTTTTTGTCAGATTGTACAAATTGAGTGCAGGCATACTAGCGTATGTCAAACGAAATCTGTGCAAGATGACGAAAAATATGCAAGCAGACGATGTGCAAAGCCGTCAGGCGTTCTTTGTGCGGTGTTGCCTATACTCTCCATGCGGTATAGTTTCGGCAACACTGGTATGTCTGTGGGTACAGGGCAGGTTTACGAGGCTTTTCCGCATAGGTATTTATCTCTTTGCGGCAAAAGGGAATATTCCGTTTTATACAGAAAGAGGACATACTCTCCGGAGCATGTCCCTTATAATTTACTGTTTAATTGTTTTTGAATTTGCCCTTTCGATAATGTTAAAGGCCGTATTGTAAAGCAGCAGCATAGCAGCTGACAGAATGATTCCTCCCAGAATGTCAGAAAACCAGTGAACCCCCGAAAGAAAGCGGGCAAGGATGACCATTCCGCCTATGAATACGGCAATTATACTTGCGATACGTCTTTTTTGCAAGTCCCTGAGATATTTTTTAAACTGTATAACTGCCGAACCCATAACGCACATTGCAAGCATAGTATGAGTTGACGGGAAGGATGCTTCAAGTCCCTTATCACGGATTATCGGGCGGCAGTTAATTACAACCACCTCGAAAAAAAGGTACAGACCGATAACCGTCACATAAAACAGAACAAGTGAAATAAGATTCTTATCGATTTTCAGAATACTTTTTCTCTGGAAAAACTGCATGACCGCCATAAGAACAAAAGCGGCAACAGTGGCATACACACCTATAGTAAAAATTTTGCTTACCGTGTACCAGAAGCCACTGTATCCGATAAGGTCACGGAAAAAACCGTTGACTGCCGAAAATCCCACCTCTGAATTTTCGGGGCCTATGGAATCAACATCGATAAGTTTTAGAGCAATAGTATAGACGACAAAGACAAGCATTATAATTTTTCCTGGAGCAAAACTGTCGGTCAGTTTATTTCTTTTCATACACGGTTCTCCTGTTATAAATTGCAATTGATAAGTATTATTCCATTATAACACTTGCGCTGCATTTTGTAAATAGAATTTAAAGAAAAAAATCATAATGCACAGTTGATTTTCCCGGCAGGGCTGCATCTCAGCGGAAGGAGACCCAGTGGGGTGACTGTTCAAAAGCCCTTCGGGCTTTTGAACCGCCGGAACGCCCGGTAAAACCTTTGCGATACCGGACAGAAGCTGCCGGGCGTTCGGGCGTGAAAATCTCCGATTTTCAAGTCACCCCACGAACCCACCGCCCCATTTCGTTAAATTGAAAAAATATTAAAAACAACTTAGAGTTTTCCGTAAAGTCAGCGTTATATAAACAGAAAAGGGCAAAAACCTTCGGAAGGGAGCTGAATAATGGATAACGGTACAAGTAGCTACTGCCGTTTCCTTGAGGGTGATGATAATGGTATTGTCGAAATTATCCGTGACTATAAAGACGGACTGATTTTGTATATTAATAGTATAGTTTGTGATATTAGTATTGCTGAGGAGCTTACTGAGGATACCTTTGTAAAAATTGCGGTGAAAAAACCAAAATATAAATCAAAGCACTCTTTTAAGGCATGGCTTTACACCATCGGAAGAAATTCCGCTATGGATTATTTCAGACATTCTGCAAGGAAACCGGAATTTCTCGTTGAAGAATATGATAAAATTGCAGATGAACATAATATTGAATCCCAGTACCTGAGGGATGAACAGAAAATTTTACTTAATAAGGCGCTGAAAACGCTTAATAAGGATTATCAGCAGGTGCTCTATCTGTCATTTTTTGAGGATATGAGCAATGCCGATATAGGCGCAGTTATGCATAAAAGCCTGCGTCAGATCGAAAATTTATTATACAATGCAAAAAAAGCGTTGAAATCACAGCTGGAAAAGGATGGATTTCAATATGAAGAGTTATGAAGAAATGGCAAGATGTGTCCTTGAAAGACGGGACCGTCAGCTTGAAATAAAACACAGACGCAGAATGACCGTTCTTAAAAGTCTTACTGCTGCCTCAAGCGTGTGCCTTGCCGTACTGCTGAGCTTCGGAGCATGGAAGCTTTCAGAAACTAAAAATGAATTTATATATCCTGATATTGACAGTACCATCCGGACGGAGATTTCAGATAAAACTGATACAACCTATAATACGACAGTTTCCCCGGACATTTATGAAACCGTACAGGATACCGATCCCGCAGTACCAGACAGGGACGAATATGAGGATGACAGCCAGGTCTTCGGTCCGCCGGTTATGCCCGGAAGAAATACTGTAACAACAGTGCTGGTAAACAGCAGTGATGAGAAACAAAATGGTTCTGCTGCCACAGTTACTTCTGTTTCGACAGCAAAGCCTTCTCTGATTACCACAGCTCCCATATCGCATGCAAAACCGCCGGCGACAAAACCTCACACCACCGTTAATATTCCCTCTGTACTGACAACTGCGGCTTCTGTCGTAACATATCCCTCATCGCCGTCAGTAACCTCTGCGGATGAGGCTGACATTGACGTTGACAACCCTGACGCTCCCGGCTATGAACCGACAGAACCGGACGACTCAGACGAATCATTGCCGGCAGTTACAACAATGATCTCATATCCGACATATGACGAACCATGTGCACCTACACTGCCTCCCCCGACAGAAGCTGAAACATCCACTACAACTACTACCACTACAACCGTTTCTCCGGCTGCCAGCACCACTGTGACCGTTTCCGTATCGCAAACCTCATTTAACATCGAAACGTACATTTCCGTCGATGTATTACCCCGAAATGCAGACACTGAAAAAAATCTCCCGTGTTATGCATATTTAGTGTCAGGATATCGGGTTAAGAAACGTTAATTTCATGGAAGGCAAATTCCGGATAATCAAAACGGGCATAGTCTGAGTAACGGCTTGCAGTTTAATTAAATCAAAATACAGATATGAAAAAGCTGAAAGGAATGATATAAAGCCCGCTATTGAAGCGTTTATTGGGGATTATGAAACGGCACTTCCGGGTGCCGTTTTTATTTTGAAAAAATTCCAAAAACGGCAGGCGGCAAATCTGGGTTTATAATAAAAATATATAACAGGTTAAATTCAGTTACCAACAAAATATATAATTAACCTCTTAAAAATTTGTTAAATACTAAAGTACAAATTTCGACTTTTTCTGTTGACAAAATATGTAAAATATGCTAAAATAACAGTGTACAAATTCACTTATAAAATTACAAAAACGTTTTCGATGCCCTGACTGACGGCAAATCCCCAATAATGTAATTATATTGATGTATATGGAAGGATTGATTACAATGAAGAAAAACATACTTGTTGCAGGATCAAATACAGCACTTGTCAAAGATTTTATTCAGCACTCAGATCTGTATTTTAAATGCATGAGCACCACCGATTGCTGGAGTGATCTGGAAAGGCATTTTGACCTTTTCAAACCGGAGGGTTATATTATTTTCCCTGAAAAACCTGATGACCTGATGATATCACAGGTAAATAAACTGAGAAGAGAAGTATGCTATAACGGCTGTCCGATATTTATCTGTGCCCCTCTTGATGTATGTACTACTGTACAGAGGAAAAACCCCCATCTGGCGGATCTTATGCTCAAGCGCCCGGTTTCGGCTGACAATCTGTCATTGAGAATAATAAAATTCTATGATGACGCAGAAAAGAAACGTATTGCCGAGGAAGAAAAGAAAAATGCTGATATATCTGCTGATATAGCTGTTGAATCTGAACAGTCTCCGGAAAAACGCAGACATATTCTCGTGGTGGATGATGACAGGGGAATACTTAAAATGCTCAAGGCTGCCCTTGAGGACAAATACGAAGTTACAACTATGGTCAACGGTGTTCTCGTAGAAAAGTTCCTGCAGACAAAGAATGTTGATCTCATTGTTCTCGATTATGAGATGCCGGTAAAAACCGGAGCAGATGTTATACGTGATATCAAAAACAATGAACGGTCAAGGGATGTTCCGGTGTGCTTCCTTACCGGCGTTTCCGACCGTGAGAAAATCATGGAAATTCTTTCACTCAGACCAAACGCTTATATGCTCAAGCCTGTTAATATGGAAGCATTTCTTGCCACTGTAAGCAACCTCATTGACTAATTAAAGGAGCCGGATTTATATGGAACATGATGATGAATTATACCTGACTGACCTTGTAGACGTTGAAATACTGCAAAAGCTTCAGGATGCCTTCTCTGAAATGACAGGAATGGCTGCCCTGACAACTGACAAATATGGAATGCCGGTAACACAAGGCTCAAATTTCACTGATTTTTGCATGAAGTACACCAGAGAAACACCTCTCGGATACAGCCGATGCATGAGATGTGATAAGACCGGCGCAGAACTTACAATGAAATCAAAAAAGACATGTTCATATTACTGCCATGCCGGACTTGTGGATTTTGCAGCCCCGATCATCGCAAACGGTCAGATGGTCGGAAGCTTTATCGGCGGACAGGTCCTTCCTGCACCGCCGAATATGACAGCTTTCGAGGAAATTGCCCAGGAGCTTGGTATAGATCCGCAGGAATACAAGGAAGCTGTATCAAGAGTAAAGATAGTAAGCAAGGAAAAAATTGACAGATCCGCAGAATCTCTGCGAGTTATCGCTGACTGTTTTTCCCATCTTGCGTATCAGAGTTATGAACTGCACAGGAGCAATGTTGAGATCGAAAAAGCTTCTAATATGAAAAGCGATTTTCTCGCCAACATGAGCCATGAAATAAGAACACCTATGAATGCTGTTCTCGGCATGACAGATCTTGCGCTGAGAGAAGAAATGTCACCTGCCGCAAAGGATTATATCCATCAGATCAAAGCTTCTGCCAAAAATCTCCTTGTCATAATCAATGATATTCTCGACTTCTCAAAAATCGAGTCCGGCAAAATGGATATCATTAATGTGGCACATGAGCCGCTTTCAGTTGTAAATGATCTTGCGAGTATTGCCAATAGCCGCATCGGCAACAAGGATATTGAATTTACCATGGATATCGAACCGGATATGCCTCAGACAGTTTTCGGCGATAACATAAGAATACATCAGATATTACTAAATCTTATAACAAATGCTGTCAAGTTTACCCAGCGCGGAGAGGTTCATCTGAGGATACGCTGCATTCGTGAGAGCGATGAAAAAGTTATTATGAAAGCGGCTGTATCTGATACAGGAATTGGCATAAAAGAAGAAAATCTTAAAAAACTCTTCCACTCATTCCAGCAGGTTGACAGCAAGCGCAACAGAAATATTGAAGGAACCGGTTTAGGACTTGCTATCAGCAAGCAGCTGCTTGAGCTTATGGGAGGAAATATCTCTGTTAGCAGCGAATACGGAAAAGGCAGTACATTCTTTTTTAAGGTTCCTCTTAAAATTATTGACAAGACCCCGGCAATCCCTAAACTTGAACGCAATA
>JBJEQU010000078.1:0-21231 GCA_051881935.1 Porcipelethomonas sp.
CTTTGTTGAGCATTCTTCATCTTCCTTTCTACATAAAAAAATTACCGATAATGCCAATTGCTTTATCGGAAAAAGATATCGTATGTTTTTCAGGTGGTTCAGGAGTATCTCAAGAAAAGCACCTCTTTCGAGATGCACTATGAACTGTTTCTATTTTGGAAATAATCACTTTTGGGCATAAGAAAACCGCCTTGATTACTCAAAGCGGTTTTTCGAAAGAACGGTTATCCGGCAGGCGTACAATTCTCCTGCATCTCTCGGGATCACTCCCTGTCAGTACCATCGGCGTGTGGACTGTACGAAATCTTCCACCTCAGATAACCTATTCATATCATACACGAATTATATCATATTTATTCTGATTTGTCAATAAGGTCGGATTTGCAAAATAAAATTTTTTTATTTCTTAAATATTTCGCCCATTTCTTTTCACTGACTTTGAAAAAAGTAATGACAGAATTTTTGTACGTTTCCGGGTCAGCTGATGTTTTAAGTCTGAGTATAAGCCGGTATTTCTTACCGTTTTCTATGATGTGTTTTATTGCTCCCCCAATTAACTATTGAACTTTCTGCTTGTTCTAAAGCTGAATCCTGTCGTCAGAAAAACTTGCAATACGACAGTATTCCTGCGTTTTTCTTCCTAAGCCTTCATCTTTATCTCTGCGTATAAATATTCAATAGTTAATTGGGGGAGCAATATTACCCTGGCCGCTGCGGCTGTTATGTCATGTCTTACAGGCTGCGGAATCAGCTTTGCTGAAAAGGAGAGTGATACGGGCAGCGAAGAACAATCGACGGCTGCCGTTTCAGCGGTGGACATGGATGACCAGAGCGGAGAAAACCTTTATGACTCCGAACTTGCTGATGAAACACAGGGAAGCTATACTCTCAGCGAATATATAAACAGCGGAGAGAGGCTTATTCTGTATTATATGAAGGATCATGTTGCAACAGGTGAAACTGACAGAACAACATTGAGTTATCCTGCTAAAGACGAGATGTGCAATTACATTTTATGTATTTGAAGACGGTAAATTAACCAAATACTATTGCAGTGACTATATCGGGGATGAACCGAATGACAATCGTCTGAAATTTAAAGAGCTTTCCAGGATGACAGATGACGAAATAGTACAGGCGTTAAAAGAACGGTATGAAGTTGTTTATGAAGAAAATGATTTTACATTTGCGGTATATACCGACGGCACCGGAAACAATGTTGAATATGAATGTATAGGTACAACATATGTAAAAAAAGGGGTTAATGAGGGCAGAATAGAAAAAGACCGCTTGTATTTCTTTATTGCAAACCCCAGAAATACAGCAACGGTATATGATTCGCAGTACATAGGCATAACCAGTAATTCATCTGATTGTTACTGGTACAGGTCTGACAATCTGTTTCTCAGCATTGATGACATAGGTGCTGAAGGCGTATGGGTTGACCCTGAAGCCGGTGATACCGTTGAAAAGAATTTTGCAACTGTAAAAAAGCTATTCCCGTTTATAACTGATGACGGACGGGCTAAGGATACAATTGCGGAGAATGAAGAGGCTATTGAAGCTGCCGGAATTTATACTATAAAAGATGTAAGTCCTGAAAACATTGAAGCTAATACTGATGCAAAAACACTATTTCGCATAGGTCTAAAGAACACATCAGGTATACTGGAGCGTAATGGTGATTACTACATTTCAACAACAATTGATGGCAACACATATGTTATTTTTTTCGGAAATGAAGAAATTACCACACCTGAAGAAGCCTCCCGATATGCCCGCAAGGATTCGCATGTTGCCTATTATGGATATGCTGTACAATCCAATGACGGATATGTATTCTTACCCTTGATTGCAGGCGCAGATAAAAGTGGTTATTATGTTGTAAAACCTGTATTTGAGTATCTGAAATTTGATATGTCAGATATGCCTGACCTGCCGGCTGACACTATAATCGGAACAGATCTGGATGAACCTATTGAAATTGAATAATTGACTTTTTATCAGTTTGGTATTCAATCCATTTATATGGAACACTTATGGTATAACCGCAAACACAAGTTTCAGAGAAAAGTGGGTTCAGGTTGGTACAGAACAAAGAATCACTCGCTATGAATGTGAATGTGGAGCTACCCAAGGTATAGGTTGGGACGGCAACTAAACCATAAACTATCACAGCAAACCCCAAGCAACAACCGCTATAGACTTTTATAGCGGTTGTTTTTTTCCTTTATAGACCGTGTCATTGAAGCAGTATCAAGGTATTACATGAATGAAGGTGTTGCCTTATGTAAAAATACAGAGGATCATACTCAAAAATCTCAATAGCATATTCCTTGTTGCGGAGCTGTGCTGAAAATACCAGCACAGCTCTTCTCATTTCATTAATTCATCAGTAAGACGTATGATCTCGGGGGCAATTTTTTTGCGCTCTTTTTTTATGATATAACTGTACAGCGGATATGCAGCCGATACTATAGCGATGCCGATCACCCCGACAACAATACCGGGAATAAACAGGTCGCCGCCCCATACTGTTGTACAGCACATTCCGATACCAAGGAGCAGCACACCGATAATACCGGCTGTCAGCGAAACCGCTATTCCTTTCTGAACAACACCTGCATCAAGACGGCGGAGCTGTTCCATCTTGCTCGATTCATCCGGGACATATTTTTCACGGATCTTCCTTATCTCCTCCTGCTGCTTTGCAGAGTAGGTATAGTGAAATGAATTTTTCTTATCTGGATTTTCCATGGCGATGCTCCTTTCTGCTGGATTTCCTGATAGTTCTGGTTGCTTTTACGATCATATATACAGATATGGAAAGCACGATGACGCCTACACCGGCGCCTGTGGCACCGGTCATGATCTGGTTAAAATACGGTGAATTTTTTCCCGATCCGAACTGTGAAAGCATTGCTGTTTCCAGTGACAGCATGGAAACCAGTCCGGCAGCCAGATTTATAACCTTTGCAGCCGACATAACAGGACTGTTGTACCTGCGGTATTTAACAATATTGACAATAGAGGAAACCGTGATATAGAATGTGTACATTGCCATGACATATATCAGGATCCCTGCATACTCAAAACCCTTATTCTGTTTGATAACAAGGATAACAACACCCGACAGCGCAATGTTCAGTCCCAGGAGAATTATGCCGCACAGCCGGTAGCACCTGACCTCTCTGTACTGATCCCTGCCGATGCCGACACGGTTTACAAAACGTACCAGCAGAAAACGCATGGCTGCCAGAATAATATAATATACTGCAAGGGTGATAAACCAGACAGACCAGTACCATATACCGGAGAACAGATTGACTGCCGCATACAGCAGATTTACCGCAAGGGAAAAATACAGTGATATATGGGTGCGAAACGGCATATCCGTCATAAAACGCCCGCCGACAGGGTGATCAATGACCTTTTGCTTTGCGTTTCTGTAGTATCCCGGAAAAGTTCTGACACAGGCAAGTACAATGACAGTCAGTGTGTAAAATGACGGCGCATAGACCGCCGGGGCAGAAGGATGTCTGTCCCAGCCTTTAAGAAACACCGCTACCAGGGCAGCCGCACATACGACCGCCAGTACAAGCATCAGCCACAATGGCGGATACAGCAGTTTTTTAACTATCGTTTTCAGTTTTTTCATGCTGCCGCCTCCGGATCTTTACAGTGAAGGTGCTGCCGCTGCCCTTTACGCTTTCAACACCAATTTCTCCCTGCATAATATCTGCCACACGCTTTACAAGGGCAAGCCCCAGACCGTTGCCCTGGGCAGAATGGGATGTATCACCCTGATAGAATTTTTCAAAGATATGCGCCCCGACCTCCGGAGACATTCCGCAGCCTGTGTCGGAAATTTTAATTGTTGCATAGCATTCGTCCGCCGTGAGAGAAACCGAAACCCTTCCGCCGTTACCAGTGAACTTAAAAGCATTGGAAAGCAGATTGTTCCATACAAGCTCAAGAAGTTCCGAATCTGACTCAATAAGAATTCTTTCTTCAATTTCCGCCGCTATATCAATGTTTTTCTTTTCCCATGTATCTTCAAACTGCAAAAGACATTCGCATAACTGTTCACTCAGGTCATAGGTCTTTGCAGCCGGAAAAATCTGCTGATTCTCCAGCTTGCTGAGTTTGAGTATATTGGTGACAAGACCTGCCAGTCTGCGACAGGAATCCGTTACTGATTTTGCATACTCCATCCGCTTTTCTTCAGATAAACCCGGCTGCTGGAGCATAGTACCGTAGTTCTGCATTACGGCAAGGGGGGTTTTCATCTCGTGGGAAACATTGGCAATGAAGTCGTTGCGCAGAGTCTCCGTTCCGGACAGCTCCTCAGCTATTTTATTGAAACAGTCTATGATCTGATTGAAGCTGTCTGCACCAGATATTCTGTGAAACGGCTGGATGCGCACGCTGAAATCTCCCTGTATGATTTTCTCAGCTGCATCGGTTATCTTCTGAACCGGACGGCTGACTGTAAGCTTCCGCCTGATCATGTCCAGTATGGTGAACAGAAGGCTCAGGACCAGCACATTTATAAAAGTCAGCTTTGCAGCCGTGTTCAGATGTTCTTCCGTAAATGTTATGCCCAGTGACTTTGACAATGCGGTGAGAAACAGCATCATGCAGCAGGTGATGACAAATGCGGCAAGAAGAAAGAAAACAATATACCGGTTCAGGAGCATAAGCACCTTGCTGAATTTTGTCTCGGTTTTCATTTGAGCACCGCCTTGTAACCCAGTCCGTGAACGGTGACGATTTCAAAGTCACTGCATTCTGAAAGCTTGCTTCTGAGCTTTGTCATATATACATCCACTGTGCGGGGGCCGGAAGCGGTGTCGGCGTCCCAGAACTCATCCATAAGCTGTGTACGGGTAAATGTTTTTTTGGGATAGGACAAAAGCTTGTAAAGAAGATTGAACTCCCTTATGGTCATAGGTATTTCTTCACCGTTCAGATATGCTGTATGCTCATCTGCGTCCATTGTAAAGCTGCCTACAGTAAGCTGACGGCTGGAGGCGATCTTCGCCCGGCGAAGCAGTGCCCCTATCCGTAGGAACAGCTCGTCAAGGTCAATGGGTTTAACCATGTAGTCATCAATTCCCACACGGTAGCCTCTCTGCTTGGAAGCAAAATCATCTCTTGCAGTCATAAACAGAATAGGTATCTCCTCGTCGATAGAACGTACTGTTTTTGCAAATTCAAAGCCGTCTATCCCCGGCATCATAATATCGGAAATTATCAGGTCAAACATATTCTCATACATGGCATCATAGGCATCATCGGCATTCAGACAGCCGGTAGTCTTATAACCGCTCTGATTCAGGAAGGTGCAGACCGTGCGGTTAAGCTCGCTGTCGTCTTCTACGACTAATATCTGAAACATGTAAATTTACCTCCTGTGCGCTTTTTGTTTAATCAGTGATTTTTTTATTATAGCACACAAATGTTAAAGTTTTGTTTCCGTTGAAAATAATCCGGGAAAAGGGGAGCTTATTCAGATACGCTTCGCTTTTATTATACCAGACTTGTCTTTGTCAGTATCTTATTGCTGACAAAACCCAGACCTGCACTGAACAATACTCCTCCTGCCAGACACAAAGCGACATTCAGCATAGAGGAATCCAGCGGTGTAATCATCGGTATCATCATAAAGAGCAGCATACCCACGCAGAGGGAACCGACTATTGAAAGCCATGCCCTTTGTTTTGCTGCCGTGCTGACAGCAATATATATCGGCACGAATACTGCTATAAGGAACATCTTTGCCAGCATACACATAGCAATTCCCCCTGCACCTGCCGTTCCTGTATCAAAAGGAAGTCCGGAAACAACTCCGCCCAGTATTGTTCCCGCAAAGAATGCAAGGAGCATAAATACTCCGCAGACAAAACCTATGAGCGTTTTGGATATAACGTAGTCGCTCTTCTTTGAGCGGACGGTAAACAGATTTTTTGCATATCCGCTTTTGAAATCCTCGGACACGAAAAGGCATACCAGAACTGCCACAAAGAAGTAAAGCAGATTGATATTGCACATACTTATCATACTCATGCCGGCTGATGTATTTTCACCGCTTGCAGAGCCGATTATCTGCCATGTATAGTCAAAGCCTTCAATTACCGTTTCAGCGCCTGTCTGCGGATTCACCGTAACAGAACCGTCCGTTATAGTCGTCATTACCAGTATCAGTATCGGCATTACAAGGCAGATACCGGTCATGATATAAAACAGCCGCATTGTGAACATTCTCCGGAAGTCCACCTTCAGCATACTTCTCATCCTTTTGCCGAAGCTGTTGTACTCAAATCTCATTTCCATGCTGTCACGCCTCCCTTTCATTCATAAGATCAGTATAGTATTCTTCCAGACCTATCTTTTCCGTTCCGATCTCGCTGACCAGAATGCCGTTTTCGTACAGATAAGCGACGATCTCCTCAGGTTCTCCTGCGTCATAAACACGGATATATCCTCTTTCGTCTTCTTCAACACGGGAATATTTGCAGCTGAGTATTGCCTTTGCCCTGTTCATATCTCCTGTTTTGAGTGCAGCATAGGTACGGCAGCCTGCGTCAAGCTCTTCGGCGGTCATTTCCTTTATCATTCTGCCGCCCCGGACAATTCCGTAATGGGTGGCTATTTTTTCAAGCTCTCCTAAGATGTGAGATGAGATCACGACAGTACAATGATAGTTTTGGGTGACATCCACAAGGACTTCACGCATGATCCTCATGCCGTCGGCGTCCAGACCGTTTATCGGTTCGTCAAGCACCAGCAGTGCCGGATTTCCCAGCAGAGCCATTGCAATTCCGATACGCTGTTTCATACCCAGAGAACAGTTCTTATACTTGTTGGAAGCTGCACCCTCCATTCTAACCATTCTCAGAACTTTCTGAACTTCTTTTTCCGGATTCTGAATACTTAAATTGGCAGCCTGGAGCATCATGTTGTTCCAGACGCTGTAATTGGGGTAACAGCCTGGAGCTTCTATCAGAACTCCGACTTTTGCCCTGACATCCTCATCTGTATAATTTCTGCCGAACAGCTTTATTGTTCCGCCGTTGGGGACGAGAAGTCCGCAGATGAGCTTTTCAGTGGTAGACTTTCCGCTGCCGTTCTCACCGATAAAGCCGTATATCGCTCCCATAGGGACGGTCATGTTAAGACCTTTGAGCGCCTGCTTGTTTCCGAAGTTTTTGGTTAATCCTCTGATTTCGATTGCATTCATTCTGACCGCCTCCTTTTAATATACGTCGCACTTTGAGAGAATAAGTGTTCCAATCAGATTATAGATAATCGTCCATACCACAGAAACCACAAGACATACAAGCAAGGTCACGATATCGCTGGAAAGACACGCATATACCGATGAGCCGTAGAGAAAGATATTGAGGACAGAAGAATTTCCCACGATCATGCCGGCACCGATGATAAGGATACCGGTACCGAAGAAAAAGCTTGATGCAATGGAAATACCGAAATATCTTCTGAATATGATGTTTAGGAAGGTATAAAGGCTTGCCCAGCCAAGGCTCATGATCATTTTGCTAAGGACAGCAAGTATCAGGGAACCGGCATTAACTGTGAAATCCAGACCAACGAGAAGTCCGGCAGCTGACGCACCAATTAAGTAAGTAATGCACATACAAGCCATAGCAAAGGCGCAGGTGAGCGTTTTGGACATCATGTAATCCTGCTTTTTGGCGTGGGTAGTGAACAGCTGTTTTACATATCCGCTCTTGTAATCATGTCCGATGAAGATGGAGACCATTATTCCGCCGAAGATAAATACCATGTTCATGTTGGCATATCCGCCCATATCGCTGAACGCATAAAGCGGTGTATCTGCGGCAACTGCATTCCACACGTTAGTGTAAAGAGGTTCCGATACCGTTCCGTCCGGATTTGACATACCGGTTGTTCCCAGGATCAGAGCGGGAATAAACGCTGCGATCATAAGGAAAATATAAAACATGGGTGTATGGAACAAGCGGTAGAAATCCACCCCCAGCATACCTTTCAGCCTTTGGGTAAAGCTGGGAGATTCAAATTTTAATTCACGCACGGCTGCCATATGCTTCTTCCTCCTTCTTTGACATCAGCTCGATGTAGTATTCTTCAAGACCGATCTTATTCTTTCTGATCTCATTTACAATATGTCCGTTCCGGATCAGATACTCAACAATGGACTCCGTATCGTCCGCATCGTACACACGAAGATATCCGTCCTCTTCCCTGACGATGCCATATCTTGCTTTCAGGGCAGCTTTTGCACCTTTCATATCCTTTGTTCTGAGGGACGCAAAAGCCCTGGCTCTGCTTTCCATTTCCTTTGCTGACAGCTCCTGGATCATTCTGCCCTGACGGATAATGCCGTAATGGGTGGCGATCTTTTCAAGCTCGCCGAGAATGTGGGAGGAAATGACGACAGTACAGCCGTAATTTTTTGTAATGTCAACGAGTATCTCTCTCATGATACGCATACCGTCCGTGTCAAGTCCGTTGATAGGCTCGTCCAGTATCAGCAGGGCAGGGTCGCCCAGAAGTGCCATAGCAATACCGATACGCTGTTTCATACCCAGAGAACAGCTTTTGAACCTGATTTTCGCCGAATCCTCCATTCGGACTATCTGCAAAACACGGTTTATCTCATCTGCCGGATTTTTCAGTCCGAGATTGATGGTCTGCATCATCAGATTGTCCCATACACTTGAATTTGGAAAACAGCCTGCATTTTCAATCAAGGCACCGACTCTTACCCGGACTCCTGCGTCCTTGTAATTTCTGCCGAACAGCCTTATTTTTCCGCTGTCGGGAACAAGATGTCCGCAGATGAGCTTTTCCGTTGTGGATTTTCCGCTGCCGTTTTCACCGATAAAACCGTATATTGCTCCCACGGGAACGGTCATATTCAGATGATCTACAGCATACATTCCCCGGAAGCTTTTTGACAGATTCCTGATTTCAATTGCGTTCATTTTTCGCTCCTTCTTGGAACCTGTTTTCATAAGATATGTGTTCGCATATGCTTGTGAAGACAGGTTCTTATAGTTTATTCCAATAGGTGATATGCTTATAAGTAAAATAATACACTGCAAATGTTTCCGGTTTGTTTGGGAAATGTTTAAGAAATATTAAAGTCGATTTTATTACTTAATCAGAGGGAACTATTATATGACAGAAGTGTAAAAAAAGAGCTGATATGACATTTTTCTGAATTAAAACATTTATTTAATTTTTAGGGTCTTGATTTCTTATGCGAAATGATATATAATTGAAAGGATGAAAAAGATATATATTGTAACGGGACACTACGGCTGCGGAAAAACCAACCTCTCTGTAAATCTTGCGGTACGCTTTTCGGAGAAGGGCTTTAAAACGGCGATCGTCGATATGGATATCGTAAATCCATATTTCCGCACTGCTGATTTCGGTGTCCTTTTTATGGAAAAAAATATTTCATTTTACAGTACCATGTATGCAAATACAAATCTTGACATTCCTGCCATCAGCTTTGATATTGAAGCTATCATTTCAAGGCATGAAAGAATAGTCCTCGATATCGGCGGAGATGATGCCGGTGCAGCGGTGCTTGGAAGGTACCGGGACGTGTTCGGAAAATATTCAGAAAGTGTTGAAATGATATGCGTTATAAACCGGTATCGTGAAACCGGAGACGATGTCCGGGAAACTGCCCTGATTATGAAAGAGATCGGGCATGCGGCGGGTCTGAACCATACCGGAATCGTCAACAATTCAAATATAGGGAAACTGACATCTTCGGAGGACATCCTGGAGTCAGTCGGGTTTGCTCAAAGAGTATCTGAAATTTCGGGTATTCCTCTTTTGTGCCATACGGCGGACAGGAGACTTAAATGTCCCCGGCTTGACGGGCTTGCAGAATATATTGAGGTCTATGTTAAGAATATAATATAAATGTATAAAGAAGGTTATCCTATGGGACGTATAGACGTTATTTTTGACAAATGTAAGGGTTGCGGACTGTGTGAAGACGCCTGCCCGCAGAAAATAATCCGGATGCAGAAGGAAAAAATCAACGGCAACGGGTATTTTACTGCGGAGTGCACAGATGCCCGGAAGTGTACCGGGTGTACAATGTGTGCGCTGATGTGTCCGGAATGTGCAATAATTGTTGAAAGACGGGTGGAAAAATGACGGTGCAGAGAGTTTTAATGAAGGGAAATGAGGCACTGGCAGAAGCAGTGCTCAGAGCCGGATGCAAATGCTATTTCGGCTACCCGATAACGCCTCAGACTGAAATTGCGGCTTACATGGCTAAGAATATGCCTCGTCACGGCGGTACGTTTTTGCAGGCGGAAAGCGAGATCGCTGCGATAAACATGGTGCTGGGAGCAGCGGCAGCAGGAATCAGGACTATGACTTCGTCATCCTCTCCGGGAATAAGCCTTAAATCGGAGGGCATTTCCTATATTGCCGCCAGCGATCTGCCATGCGTTATAGTCAATGTGCAGAGAGGCGGTCCGGGACTGGGAGGGATCCAGCCGGCACAGTCTGACTACTGGCAGGCGGTCAGGACAGGAGGACACGGGGATTATCATATACTGGTGTTTGCACCAAATTCAGTTCAGGAAATGGCGGACATGGCAGTAAGAGCATTTGAGACTGCGGACAAGTACAGGATTCCGGCAATGATACTGTCCGACGGTATGCTGGGGCAGATGATGGAACCGGTTGTGCTTCCGGAAACAAGTGATATGATGCCTGAAAAACCGTGGGCGACAAACGGTCACGGAAACAAGAGAAAGCATAATATTATAAATACTCTCTTTCTCAAGCCTGATGAGCTTGAAGCCTCTGTTCTTGCACGGTATGAAAAGTATCGCATCATAGAGGAAAAGGAACAGGATGCAGAGCTTTATCTTACAGAGGATGCGGACATAATCGTCACCGCTTACGGAGCAGTTTCAAGAATATGCCGTGAGGCTGTTGACCAGGCAAGGAAAATGGGGATCAGAGCCGGACTTTTAAGACCGAAGGTGCTGTGGCCCTTCCCGGTGAACTGTTATGAAAAAATTGCGGAAACCTCCGGGAGTGTACTGTGCGTGGAGCTTAGCATGGGACAAATGATAGATGACGTAAAGCTTGCAGTCAAGTGTAAGCTGCCGGTTGAATTTTTCGGCAGGACAGGAGGAAATCTTCCGGCTGTCGGGGATATACTGGAAAAGATCACTGCAATGGATAAGGAGAAAAAATGAGTGTTGTATTCAGAAAACCTGACTCCCTGGCAGATGTAAATACCCATTACTGTCCGGGATGCACCCATGGGATAGTGCACAGGCTTATTTGCGAAATTATTGATGAAATGGGAATCGAAGGGGACACTATCGGAATATGCCCTGTGGGATGTTCGGTCATGGCTTATGACTATTTTAACTGTGATATGATAGAAGCGCCTCACGGGCGGGCACCGGCTACGGCTACCGGGGTAAAGCGTGCGCTGCCGGACAAGTTTGTATTTACCTATCAGGGGGACGGCGATCTTGCGGCAATAGGTACAGCGGAAACTATACACGCTGCCGCAAGGGGAGAAAATATAACAGTCATCTTCATAAACAATACCACCTATGGAATGACCGGCGGTCAGATGGCGCCTACTACTCTTCCGGGGCAGGTAACGCAGACTACCCCCTTCGGACGTGATGTTGAAAAGGCAGGATATCCGGTGAAAATGTGTGAAATACTGTCCCAGGTGGACGGAACAGCTCTTGCCCAGAGGGTATCGGTGGATTCGCCGAAGGAAGTGCTCAACGCAAAGAAGGCTATCAGAAAAGCATTTCATAATCAGCGTGACAAAAAGGGATTTTCGATTGTGGAGGTGCTTTCCACCTGTCCTACAAACTGGGGAATGTCACCGGTTGAATCGCTGGAGAGACTGAGAAAAGAATGTATTCCATATTTTCCTTTAGGGGTTTACAAGGACATAACGGCAAAGGAGAATGGTAATGACTGACAGTATTGTTTTTTCCGGCTTCGGCGGACAGGGTATACTTTTTGCCGGCAAGCTTATCGCATACGGAGGAATGACCGAGGGTAAAGAGGTCAGCTGGATCCCTTCATACGGACCTGAAATGAGGGGCGGTACTGCAAACTGTTCCGTCAGGGTCTCTGACCAGCCTATAGGTTCTCCGGTGATTTCGGATCCAGATTACCTCGTTGTTATGAATACGCCTTCCTATACAAAATTTATTGACAGTGTGCGTCCGGGAGGAAAGGCTTTTATTGATTCCTCAATGATAAAGGAAAAATGCAGCAGAACGGATATTGAATGCTTTTATCTGCCGGCGTCTGTCCTTGCCCATGAAAATGGTGTTGACGGTATGGCAAACATCATACTCTGCGGAAAACTCATTAAGGAAACAGGAGTGATCAGAAATGAGTCGGTTGAGGGTACCCTGAAAAAGATCATTCCGCAGTCAAGGAATCACCTTATTGAGCTTAACCTGAGAGCCATACAGGTCGGAATGGATATATAACAGAATAAGAACCTGTCTTCATAAGAAAGGTAAACAGGCAGCCGCCGCAGGGGGGCTGCCTGTTGTTTTGCGGGGGCAATTCCTTTCAGATCAGTCTCTGATTATTTTAAAGCATACAGTATTTTCATTTATCAGAGGATCGTTATACACAAAGTATACAATTCCTGAAAAGTCTGCTTTTATCACCGAAACAGTTTCGCTGTCCAGCGGATTGAGTATCTCGCCGAGAACTTCATTTTCCTCAACAAATTTGCCGACTTCGGTTCTGCTGAAAAAAACACCTCCGCACTCTGAACGTATCTGCTCTATTGAGCTTTCAGGAATAATTTCCGTTTCATAGGCAGCGTGAATTTTCCTGGTTATAATATTTGTATTATACATAAAACGCAGAATAGCTGAAACCGCTTCCTGTGCGGACCTTTCATTTATGGTGTCTGTGGAGTTTGTGAACACGGAAAAAGCCTTTGTCTCCCATACCTGCCAGTTATAGTTCAGGGTAGTGGTGTCATAGGGGCGGGGAGTTCTGACGATACCGAATGATGTGCCGAAAAATTTCATAAGGCTGCTGTCGGTAAAGCCTGTTTCCATAAGCTTGACATGGGTAAGGAAATTTCCCGGCTGATAAAAGCTTGCCAGCTGAATGCCGTATTCGTAGCCCTGCAAAACACTGAACAGACCGTCCGCAATACGCTGGGTCGTCTCCCCCTGGTCATATCCGGGGAACATTCTGTTGATATCAGTATTGTCCATAGCCCAGAAACGTTTGCCGATATTCATTGAATAGTAATTTACACAGGGGATAACCATTATTTCGCAGTCTTGTGAAATTTCACGCCTTTTTTCATATCTTTTCAGTTCCTGAATAAGCTGGGAGCAGACAAACATCTGCTGTATCTCATTGCCCCTCAGTGCGCCTACTACGGCGACTGATTTTTTTCCTGTGCCGAATCTGAAGCCGGTTATGTCAAGACTTTCACGGTAGGGTGATTTCAGTGAATACAGTATTTCTTTTCTCATTGTTCCATCATGCCTTTCTCGATAATTTCGTCAGAGGTGCCGCTGAGGATCCTTGCAAGAAGTGAGCCTCCGTAAACAATGGGGTACTCCCTGAGAGTGAAGATCATACCTTCGCAGACTGCCGTTATCTCTTCCTCGATCTTGCCGGTCAGAGGGTCAAGAACATCTCCGATATGATCTCCCTTTTTTACCATGTCGCCGAAATTTGCAGTCCGGACAAAAATTCCTGCTGCACCGGAGTTGACAAAACCTACAGCGCCGTTCAGGGAAACTATCGGCGACCTGGGCTCTCTGGTCTCACCATTCCACATTCCGAGATTTTTCATAAGATTCAGTATGCCGTCAAAGAGCTGTAAACAGTATTCCCTGGTAATTCTCATACCAACGCCCATTTCTACAACGAGAGTTTTTGTGCCTGTTGAATTAAGGCTGTGAGCCAGTGTCGATTCGAGAACTGTGGCGGACTCGTGTACCCATATGAAATCCACGTTAAGCATTTTGGCATAGGGTACAAGAGTCTGTGCAGTGGGAACGCTTATTCTTATCTGAGGTATTTCTTTAAGAAAGATATTGCTGGAGTGGACGTCAATGCAGATATCCGCTCCTGATATATCGTCAACGATAGCTGAGCATACTGTTTCCATCATAGTACCATTTTTTGAACCCGGAAAAACCCTGTTCATATCAAGGTCAAAAAGGGGTATTCCCCTTGTGATCGAATCGATACCCATAGGATTAAGGGCAGGATAAATATCGACTGTTCCGTTGAGACAGCCGATATTTTCATTTAAATGGTTTGCAAGAAGCCAGGCGAGATACTGTCCTTCAAGTTCATCGCCATGGATGCCGGTGACAACGCAGATACGTTTGTCACCTCTGCCGTTTTTTATACTGTTCTTTTTTATGCTGAGTTTTTCGTTGACCGCAAGGGACGCCTGCGTAACAGATTGTATCATTGTTTTAACCTCCGTGTTCTGTTATTGCTCTGCCGGGCAGGCTTTCCCTGCCCTGTGTTCAGAATGGATTTTCTGACAGCCTGGATTCAACAAGCTGAAGCTGCTTTGTATATGTGCCGAACATTATGCCCCTGTCAACAGCACAGTCACCGAAGTCACGTCCCTGTGAGAGAATCAGATAATTGTCTGATATATCGCAGTTGTTGGTGGGATCATAGCCTTTCCAGCAATCCCCTGTCCAGACTTCTATCCAGCTGTGGGTCTCGCCGTCACAGCTTGCAAGACCGGCAATGTACCGGCAGGGTATACCGTCCATTCGCAGCAGTGACAGCATAATATGTGAAAAATCCTGGCATACCCCTTTTTTCAGTGCAAACGCTCCGGAAGCACTGGTTTTGGTATTCGTGACATATTTTTCATATACCATGATTTCGGAAAGACAGCCGGAAAAGAATTTCATCCGTTTAAAGGGTGCTGTTTCTGTACATTCTGATTTTATTTTTTCATACCATTTTGTCAGCTCCGGACCGGGTTTTGTATATTCTGACTGATAGCTGTAGCAGGGCATGAAGTCGGATTTCGCAGCGCCGCAGTCTGTTTCCGCACAGCCGTTGATGTCAAAGTCCAGAAACCGGTGTTCACCTTTCAGATAGCCTGAGGTCACGTTATTGCCGAATGAGTCAACGGTCTGCATTGTGGAGACGAAGGGCGAAATGCTCAGCTCACAGGATAAAATATGCTGAGAGGGCGTCTCCGGTGGAATGCATCTCAGTGCGAAGGAATGGTCACGGACATAATTGTCAAAGGTAAGCTTGGTTGAAAAATGAAAGTATAGTTTCTTCATGTTCTCACGTCCTTTTGATTTAATCAGCGATTCCCTAAGTCTCAAACAGCTTGCTGAGACTTGCAATGGCGGTGTCTGCAGATATTCTGTAGTCATTTTCCGAACCCAGAATCTCCACAAGTGTGCACAGCTGCATCGTATTGTAGCGGTACGGACTGTTTTTCGGAACGTTTCTCAGATGTCTGCATAATCTTTCAAATTCCTGTCCGACACGGCTGAAGTCGGAGCCAAGTCTCAGATAAAGATCAAGCCGCTCTACGGATTTTCCGCAGAAAAGAATTGTCCTGATCTCATAGTCATATACATTTTCTGAAACACAGCCCCAGAATCCGAACAGAATATCCTCAAGAGGCAGCAGGGAAAGTCTGAGTCCTTTTCCGGAACCTTCAGCCTTTTCAAGAGTATCCATTGCAAGCTGTAAAAATGAAAGTGCCTCTGTGGATATCTCCTCTCTGAGGACAATTCCGTTGTCATATGCCCTTTCAAGGCTGGCTGCAACAGAATTTATGTTTTGTTTGTCGAAGATAAAGCTGCTGAAAAAGTTTTTTGAGCAGCCGTATGTATCTGCAAGACCGAAGCATGCCAGAAAATCAGTATACCGCTTTGACATGCTGTCAAGCGTACTGTCATATAAATTTTCCAGTGCTTTCAGGGTTGAAAAAACTCTTTCAGTGTATCGTCCGAGCCAGAAAAGTCTGTCTCCGTGTTCTATCGAGATAGTACCCATGTATCTTTAAAGCCTCCTCCTTGTGATGAATTAACTACGAATGAATCGGGATTTCTTGAAAAACGTGTCAGTCCCGAAGCCCAAACCTTTGTCTGCTCTCCGGAAAGCACAAATGCTCTCAGGTCGGCTTTTCGCATGACCTGTTCCCCGTTGTCGAGGATAGGAAGATCAAGGAAGTCAATAACCTCCTGTGCAATAAACCGCCTCGGCTCATTAATAATAGTCTGACGCATATCTTCAAGCCTTTCCTCACTGAGCTCACTGCCGAATACAACACCGTAGCCTCCGGCTTCTGCAACATCCTTGATAACAAGCCTGTCAAGATTGCGCAGCACATAATCCTTGTCCTCTTCATAAAAAGGCAGGTATGTGGGAGCGTTTCGGAGTATCGGTTTTTCGCCCAGATAATACTCGATCATTTTAGGAACGAAATAATAAATTCCCTTATCATCGGCAACGCCGTTTCCGGGGGCGTTGATTATCGCAACGTTTCCTGAACGGTAAGCCTCCATAATATTCGGTATGCCGATAAGCGACTGTGATTCAAAGGTAAGCGGGTCGAGATACTCATCTGAAACACGCCTGTAAAGGGCACCTACCTTGGTTTTTCCGCCGGTATATGTTTTGTGATAGAGGATATTGTCCTCAACAAACAGCTCATCATTCTGGACAAGCACAGAACCGGTAAGCTCTGCAAGATATGAATGTTCAAAATAGGCTGCATTGCATCGTCCGGGGGTCAGGATCGCATTGATGCCTCCGCAGTTCGAGTGATCCATAGTGTCCCTGAGCAGTCTGGCATAATTGCGGTTATCCACGATGCTGTTGTCGGAAAATGCGGAGGGGGACGCAACCCGTGTAAGTTCCCGTGCAATAAGCGGATAGGAGGCACCGGACGGTATCCTCAGGTTGTCCTCAAGAATGTACCAGCTGCCGTCACGGCTCTGTACAAGGTCGATACCGGAAATATGACTGTATATATTATCCGGCGGGGTAATTCCTTCGCACTGGGGCAGGTAACCGCTTGATATATATACGAAATTTTCCGGAATAACACCATCGTTAATAATGTTTTTATCGTGATAAATATCAAAAAGGAACCTGTTCAGGGCATCCACTCTCTGAACAAGTCCCTTTTCCATTTCGGTGAAATCATGATGAGTAATGATCCTCGGTATCGGGTCGAAAGGGAAAAGCTGTTCTTTGAATGTGCCGTTTTTATATATGCCGAACTTAACTCCGTAACGTCTCAGCAATTCGTTGATCTCCTTTGCGTTTCCAACGGGAGCTGAATAAATTTCCTTATTTAGATCAGCTGTTTTCATTCTGGTCACTCCTTCTCTTTGAATAAAGCAAAAAGGGCACTCCATTTAAATGGAGCACCCTTGCTTTACAACTTATTATACCTGTATTATAGCACTATGTTTTTAATATGTCAATCCCTAAATTCATCATAGAGGTATATTTTTTGAAAATATAATTTATGCGGTTAACCGGCAGTTTTTTCACACTGATCCCTTATCGTTTTGCTGAAATACGTTTCCTGACAGCATTTTTCCGATCCGTAAGGGAAGATAAATATATGCAGGTACCTTGACAGATTCCTGTAAAAACAGTATAATGTAAAGGTACCAAAACATAAGGAGCATCATCCATGAGCAGACAAAACAAAAGGGACATCAGATCCGGGCAGCAGGATTACAGCATGATGGATCCCAATGACAGGCTAATCATCAACTTCCGTGATCTGAGCCATACCATACGTTCACTGTACGAGGGAAAGGGAAGCCAGAAACAGGTACTGATCGTACTGGGCAGAACCGGCGCCATTACGCAAAGTGAACTTACCGACCGCCTTGGTATACAGCCGGGCTCCGCAAGCGAGGTGATTGCAAAGCTGGAAAGAGCAGGACTTATACTGCGCCGACCCAGTGAAACCGACCGCCGCACTTCTGATATCGAGCTGACTGACAGCGGAAAGGAACTGTCAGAACAGTTTACACAGCAGCGCATCCGCCGGCATGAGGAGATGTTTTCCTGCCTTGAGGATAATGAGAAGCTGCAGCTGCTTGCTCTTCTTGAAAAGATAAATGCAGACTGGGAGAAACGGTACTGTGGTGCAGGGAAAGAGGAAAAGTACCGGTGAATTTATGAAGAACAGGAGAATATGAGTTTATGTGGAAATATGTCAAACGATATTTGCCCTATGCCGTACTTGCCGCACTGTTTATGTGCGGTGAGGTGATGATGGATCTGCTTCAGCCTGAGATCATGAGCAGGATCGTGGATGAGGGGGTGCTCGGTCTTGACAGCGGCGGGGGAGGAAATGTGAACATTATCTGCAGGCTGGGTATACAGATGATAGTGCTTGTATTGTTCGGAGGACTCTGCGGCTCGCTGAATAATGTGTTCGTACATATGTCCGGACAGAATATCGGAAACAACATCCGCAAGGATTGTTTCCGCAATATTATGACCTTTTCATTTCCCCAGACAGACCGCCTCGGAACAGGTTCCCTTGTGACCAGAGTTACAAACGATATTACACAGGTACAGAAACTGGTGTCACAGTTTGTAAGGGGGTCGCTGCGTACCTTCCTGCTGATGTTCGGCAGTATATATTTTATGTTCCGGCTTGACCGGGAGTTCGGACTTATAGTCCTGTGTGCCTTTCCGTTCATAGTGGGATGTCTTGTGCTGTGTCTTGCAAAGGCAAATCCGTTCTTTTCAAAATTACAGAAGCAGCTGGACAGCATAAATACCATGATGCAGGAGGATGTGTCCGGCATACGTATTATCAAGGCGTGTGTACGTGAGATCAGCGAAAAGGTACGCTTCCGGAAGACAAATGACGGACTGGTGAAAACACAGCTGAAAGTGCTGTTTATATTTGCTTTTATGAATCCGGTCATAAACTCGCTGATGTATCTTGTAACGGCGATTATTCTGGCGGCTGGTTCCTTTGCGGTAAACAGCGGCAGTACAACACCGGGAACGATAATGGCAGCACTTACCTATACGACTCAGCTGCTGCATGGCATCTTAATGCTGGTGATGTTTTTTCAGGATATTTCAAGGGGTCTTGCCTCGTGGAAACGTGTAAAGGAAGTACTCGTCAGCAAGCCTGAGCTTGAGGACGGTACATTTGACGGGGAAACGCAGCAGCACGGACAGATCGAATTCCGCAATGTTTCCTTTGCCTATCCGGGGACAGACCGTATGGTTCTGGAAAATATCAGCATGACCATCCGCAGCGGCGAGACTGTGGCAGTCATGGGGGCTACCGGCTGCGGCAAAACCACCCTTGTAAACCTTATACCACGTTTCTATGATGTAACGGCAGGCACAGTTTTAGTGGACGGTGTGGATGTACGGGAATACCGGCAGAATGCACTGAGGAGCAGGATTGCTGCGGTTCTGCAAAAAAGTGAGCTGTTCAGCACATCAGTCCGGGAAAATATCGCATGGGGAGCACCGGGGGCGTCGGATGAAAAAATAAAAAATGCCGCTGTCATTGCCCAGGCAGATGATTTCGTTTCCCGTAACTCTGAAGGGTATGACATGATGGTGGCAGAACGGGGAATGAGCCTTTCCGGAGGGCAGAAACAGCGTCTTTCCATTGCAAGGGCGGTAGTCAAGGATGCGGAAATTATGATATTTGACGATTCCACCAGTGCACTGGATCTTAAAACAGAGGCAGACTTCTATAATGCTTTGCAGCAGTCACACAAGGGTGCTACCAAGATCATCGTTGCACAGAGAATAGCTTCTGTGCGCAGGGCAGACCGTATAATCGTACTGGAAAACGGAAAAATTGCGGCGTCCGGTACCCATTCGGAGCTGCTTGCATCCTGTGCTGCTTATCAGGATATTTATCATTCGCAGACTGGAGAGGAGGAAGAAGCATATGAGTGAACAGAAGACTCCCGGACCGGAAATAAAAAATATTCCCTTTACACGTTCCCGTGAACGGTTTGCAGAAGTGCAGCATGCAAAAAATGCCGGAGCCACCCTGAAACGTATTGCCGTCTACTTTGTACATGAAAAGGTTCTGGTATTCAGTATGCTGGGGGTCGTTATATTCGGGACTCTTTGCGGTATTTATGCACCCAGTCTGCAAAGCAGTGCTATAGATATTATCGCAGGTACGGTTCCCGGAAATTTTGCACTGACCTTATCTATGATGCTTGCGGCATATCTCCTTTACAGCGGAAGCCAGCTTATTCAGGGGCTTATCAGTGCCAGACTGAGTCAGCGAATTGTAAAGAAAATGCGTGAGGAGCTGTTCAGTAAAATTACGGATCTGCCTGTGGGATATCTGGATACCCACTCCCATGGCGATGTAATGAGCCGCATGACCAATGATGTGGAAAACATTTCCTCTACCGTTTCTCAGTCGCTGCCGTCGCTGTTTTCGGGGGTTCTGACTATTGCGGGTACAGCTGTGATAATGATATGGTATTGCTGGCAGCTTGCACTGCTGAGCTTCGTAACGGTAATTCTTACACTGCTTGCTACAGTGCTGCTTTCGGGGAGAGTACGGAAATTCTCACGCAGACGGCAGATGCTTCTCGGACAGCTCAACGGCAAGGTTGAGGAAATGGTTTCAGGATATCGTACTGTTGTCGCCTATCAGCATCAGGATATCACAATTGATGAATTCTGCAGCACTTCGGATTCCCTGACTAAGGCGGGAATAAAGACGGAGATATTCAGCGGCGTTATGGGACCTGTCATGAACTGCATCGGCAATATCGGGTTTGTGATCATCGCTGTATTCGGCGGATATTTTTCCATGCACGGCATGATCTCTGTCGGTGTGATTTCCGCTTTCATCGTTTATGCAAAGCAGTTCAGCCGCCCTATAAATGAGGTGGCACAGATATATGGACAGCTTCAGACCGCTGTCGCCGGGGCAGAGCGTGTATTTGAGGTACTGGATGAAGCGGATGAAGAAAAGGCAGGAGAGCCTCTGGCAGAGAACAAAAATATGACGGTGACATTTCGCAATGTACAGTTTTCTTACGTTCCGGGACGTCCGGTACTCAATAATTTCACACTGACAGTGCCGGCTGGCAGAAAGGTTGCCCTTGTCGGCGCTACCGGAAGCGGAAAAACCACTGTTGTAAATCTGCTCATGCGTTTTTACGACATTGA
>JBJEQU010000079.1:0-4743 GCA_051881935.1 Porcipelethomonas sp.
TGAGAAACAGAATGCCCTGTGGATGACAGGGATTGAGCAGGTCGCTGTCCTTTTCGCTGAGCACCTCTCTTGACAGCTTTGCCCAGACTGAAAAGGGAAAATCAGAGGTGTCCACACAGTTTGTACGGAAATCATAGAGTATTTCATCATCAGGGGGGATATTTTCACAGGTTTTATGCGGTTCAGAGGAAAAATAGTTTTCCTCAACATAAAAACCGCTTCCCGGCTTTGACCTGATATATCCCTCTGCCATAAGCTGAGCATAGGCAGCTTCAACAGTAACGATACTGACCTTAATATGTGCTGAAAGACTCCGTTTGGACGGCAGTTTCTCACCGCTTTTTATATTCCCTGACTCGATCTCTTTTTTTATATAATTGTAAAGCTGCTGGTACAGCGGTGTTTTGCCGTTTTCTTCCGGATTAAATGTTATCATACGCAACCGACCTTATAAAAAAATTCAAAAGTGGGCATTGTGGTAATGTCACTTTTATGATACTATATATACTGTAATATATAATATATTGCCCGGTCTGCAGTAAGCAGAGTTTTCCTAGAATCTGCTTTTATTTCTGCGTGGGCTTTGGATAAATGTTTCCAGTTTATTATATCATAAAAAATGTTCTGAGGCAAGTGAACGGAGCCGCCTACTCCGGGGGGTGGATCTGAAAATCAAAGATTTTCAGCAAGGGGAACGCCCCCTTTATAATCACGTTAAGGCATACTGTTGCCAGGCGTTCCCCGGAAAAGCCCGAAGGGCTTTTCATCCACCCCCCTCGTGGTTCCCTTCGCTGTGCCTCACGGGAAAAGGAGTAAAAAACTATGGAAAACAATCGTTACCAGCTTAACAAGGAACTTGCTCAGATGCTCAAGGGCGGCGTTATTATGGACGTTACAACCCCTGAACAGGCTAAAATTGCCGAAGCCGCAGGTGCATGCGCAGTAATGGCACTTGAAAGAATTCCGGCAGATATCAGAGCAGCTGGCGGCGTTTCAAGAATGAGCGACCCGAAAATGATAAAGGGTATCCAGAATGCAGTTTCTATCCCGGTTATGGCAAAGTGCAGAATAGGTCACTTCGCAGAGGCTCAGATACTGCAGGCAATCGAAATCGACTATATCGACGAAAGCGAAGTACTCTCCCCTGCTGATGATAAGTATCATATCGATAAAAGAAAATTTAAAGTTCCTTTCGTATGCGGTGCAAAGGACCTGGGTGAGGCACTTAGAAGAGTTAATGAAGGCGCTTCAATGATAAGAACCAAGGGTGAACCGGGTACCGGTGATATAGTTCAGGCTGTAAGACATATGCGTATGATGAACAGCGAGATCCGCATTATTCAGTCTATGAGCGAGGATGAACTTTACGATAAGGCAAAACAGCTTCAGGTTCCTTATGAACTGGTAACATATGTTCACGAAAACGGCAGAATTCCTGTTGTAAACTTTGCAGCCGGCGGCGTTGCAACTCCTGCGGACGCTGCTCTTATGATGCAGCTTGGCGCTGAGGGCGTATTTGTCGGCTCCGGTATCTTCAAGTCGGGCAATCCTGAAAAGAGAGCAGCTGCCATCGTAAAGGCTGTAACCAACTTCAATGACGCTGATATGCTTGCAGAACTTTCAGAAGATCTGGGTGAAGCTATGGTCGGTATTAACGAGGATGAAATAAGCCTCCTTATGGCAGAAAGAGGGAAATAATGAAAATCGGAGTACTTGCTGTTCAGGGTGCATTTATCGAACATGAAAAAATGCTTTTGGAATGCGGTGCGGAAACATTTGAAATAAGAAAACGGCAGGACATAGACCGTTCCTTTGACGGTCTTATCCTCCCCGGCGGCGAAAGCACTGTTATGGGAAAGCTGCTCCGTGAGCTTGATCTCATGGAACCGGTAAAGGACAGAATAACCGGAGGTGTGCCTGTTATGGGAACCTGTGCAGGACTTATCCTGCTGGCTGAACATATTTCCGGTGACGATACCGTTCATATAGGTACAATGGGTATTACCGCAAAGAGAAACGCTTACGGCAGACAGCTCGGAAGCTTCCATACCTGTGCAGATTTTAAAGGTATCGGCAATGTCCCCATGACTTTTATCAGAGCACCTTATATTGAAAGTGTTTCCACTGCTGAAATCCTCGCCGAAACAGACGGAAAAATCGTTGCCGCAAGAGATAAAAATCAGCTTGCAGTGGCTTTTCATCCGGAGCTTGACGATTCACCGGAAATTCATCAGTATTTCCTGAAAATGATATAAATGAAAACTATCCCCCGACCAACCGGGGGATTTATTTTACTCATTAAATTCCTTGTCATAAACCGTACACATTTTTAAATAAATACATCTGCGTTCCAGATAGGAGAGAAAAAATGAATTTTTCAGATTCAATGAAATATATAAACAGTTTCAGCCACAGCGGAAAAAAAGTCGAGGATCTGTCCCGTATATCCGGACTTCTGAAGCTTCTTGGAAATCCGCAGAAAAAGCTTGAATTTATTCACATTGCCGGGACAAATGGCAAGGGCTCAACAGTTGAATACTGTTCCGGAGCGCTCATACGTTCCGGATATAAAACCGGGCAGTTCACTTCACCCTACATCATATCCTACTGCGACCGCATCCGCATCAACGGAAAAAACATCCCGGAGCAAAAGGCTGCAGACATCTGCACCAAAGTGAAAGAGGCTGTAATGTCGGACTATTATTCCCAGTTTGAGATATCTCTTGCAATCGCCCTTTTATATTTTCTTGAGGAAAAATGTGACATTGTGGTTCTGGAGACCGGAATAGGCGGCACTCTCGACGCTACCAATATTATTGAAAATCCTCTTGTTTCGGTCATAACCTCTGTTTCCCTCGACCATACTGCCATTCTCGGTAACACAGCAGAGGAAATCGCCGTCCACAAGCTTGGAATAATAAAACCCCACTGTCCGGCGGTGCTCTCCTGCAACAATAAAGATACCGTAAAAAATCTTGCCCGTGTCACAGCAAAGGAAAAAAACAGCACCCTCGTCATACCGGATGAAAAGGAGATCAGGATACTCAGAAGTGACCTGCACGGAACGGATTTTCTCTACAAAAACGAAGAATACCGCCTTAAAATGTGCGGAAAGCATCAGATCGTCAATGCGGTAACGGCAATTGAAACCCTCGCACTCCTGAGCGGCAGCTTTGCCGTTACACGATCCGCCGTTAAGTCGTCCCTGTCGGAAACTTCCCTCTCCTCACGCATTGAAGTCATAGCCGGAAACCCCGACACTATCATTGACGGCGGACACAATGAAGCCGGAATCGATTCCCTTCTGGATATTCTGGAGCAGTGCGGTATCGTCAGTGTTACCGCCATATTCGGCATGGTGAAAGGAAAAGCAGCAGATCACGCTGTTTCCCGTCTGTCCCGTATTATTAAAAAAGTTTACTGCACTGACGGATATATTGAAAATAACATCCCTGCACACTGCCTTGCGGAGAAATTTCAGAGCATGGGCGTTGAGTCCGAAGCCTGCGGCTGTGGTGACGCACCGGGCAGGGCGCTGTCCTTTGCAAAGGAAAACAATACGCCGTTACTGGTATGCGGTTCGCTGTATCTTGCGTCAGAGGTCAGAAAATACCTGCAAAAATAATTTTTAAAATGTTTCAGGGCAGTCACCGGCTGCCCTTTTTTAGCAGTCCCTCATGGAATATAAAATACTTCATTGACATTAGTGAGAATATATGGTAAAATACTTTTGTAATTAATAAGAAAATATTTATCCAATTGTCCGAATTCAGAGAAAATGTTAAATCATATACTCGCAGTTAAAATGAGGTGATAAATTTGCTTGGTATATATCTGGCTTTAATTGACGACGATGACAACAAGAACCTTTTTGAAGAACTGTACTATGAATACCGCAATGGAATGTACAACATCGCATTCGGCATTTTGCACAATGTTGAGGACGCAGAGGACGCTGTTCACGAAGCTTTTTTGTGCATAGCTAACAAATTCGAAAAATATCACAGTTAAAACGTCAGGAAATAGTCTCCTATATTGTTATTATTATCAGAAGCGTTTCACTGAACATATACAATAAGAACAAAAAGCTTCATGAACACACTCAGACTCCTGAGGGCTGGGAACTTGCCGCTGACGCAGATTTTTTTGAACAGATCGATTATAATGAACTGGTCGATGCAATACTGAGTCTTCCCCCTATCTACAGGGACGTTATGTATCTGTTCTACAAGAATGAACTGCCTGCAAAGGAGATAGCGAAGCTTCTGAACATTTCAACAACTGCGGTCTGGAAAAGACTCGAATATGCAAGAAAAAAACTGAGAGATATTTTAGAGGAAGGCGGGGTTCATGTCTGACGATAAATTAAAAAGGGCGTTGGAAGAGGCGCTTTCAAGGGAAGCAGAAGTCCTGCTTTCCGGAAACGATATCCCGGAGCATGAATTTTCCAAAAAATTTGAAAAGAAAATAAATAAGCTTATAAAACGCCGCAGAAAGCCCTATTTTCATGCTATAAGTACCGTTGGAAAGCGTGCGGCGTGTATTATAATAGGATTTCTCGCTGCTTCTACCGCAACGGTTATGAGCGTTGACGCACTCAGAGAAGCAGTTATCGGATTTTTCATGAAAACCTTCGATACTTATTCTCTGGTTAAATTAGTTGATGATAAATCCCACCCTGATACCATTGAAGAAATATATATAATAACATACGATTTAAGCGGTTACAAGCTTGATTGGGAA
>JBJEQU010000080.1:0-4728 GCA_051881935.1 Porcipelethomonas sp.
CTTCCTTTGACGTTATTGCAAAAATGCGTGGAATACTGAAAATGAAGAAGCTGGGGCATTCCGGTACTCTTGACCCTATGGCGACCGGTGTACTGCCGGTTTTTGCAGGAAATGCAGCAAAGGCAATAAGCATCATTCCCGAAACAGGCAAAAGCTACAGAGCAGGTTTCAGACTTGGGATAGAAACGGATACCTATGACATTACCGGAAAAATCCTGAATGAGAATTCTTTCAGCGTTTCAGAGGAAAAGCTAGAGGAAGAACTTAAAAATTTCCGTGGAAAAATTTTACAGATACCGCCGATGTATTCGGCAGTTTCCGTAAACGGAGAAAGACTGTACGACCTTGCCAGAAAGGGTATCGAGGTTGAAAGACCGCCGAGAGAAGTTGAGATAAGCCGGCTTGATGTCACAGCCTTTGACTGTGAAACAGGTGAGGGAATCCTTGAAATATCATGCTCAAAAGGGACTTATGTAAGGTCGGTTATTCATGATATGGGACAGGCTCTGGGCTGCGGTGCGGCAATGACCTCTCTTGTCAGAACCTTTTCAAACGGTTTTTCACTGGAGGACTGTGTTACTCTTTCCGGACTTGAACAGCTCCGGGATGAAAACCGCCTTGAACAGGCATTAAGACCAGTTGATACTATGTTTAATAAGCTTCCGGAGATAAAGCTTTCCGGGAGGAAAACGAGTATGTATAAAAACGGAGTCAAACTGCGGCTTGAACAGCTGCCTGTACCGGAGGATGCGGAAAGCCTCAGGGTCTATGGTTCTGACGGCAGATTCATCGGTATTGCAAGGGCAGACAGAGAGGAAAATGTACTGAGAGTACTTAAAAATTTAAGCGGTGACGGCAGATGATATCCATAGGCAATAATAACATAAAACATAAAACAGCAGCGGCTCTTGGAATTTTTGACGGTGTCCATATGGGGCACAGAGAGATTCTGAATGCTGCAAAAAGTTTTGAAGCACAGGGACTTTCCTTTGCTGTTTTCACATTTCAGACTTCCTCTGTTAAAAAAAAGCATGGAAAGCCTTATGAATACATCTATACCGAAACTCAGAAAAACCATATACTTGAAAATCTCGGGGCAGAATATATCTATTCTCCGAGGGCAGAAGAATTAATGGGCATGACCGGGGAGGAATTTGCTGCAAAGATACTCAGAGATAAAATGAATGCGGAGGCTGTTGTGTGCGGGGAAAATTTCCGGTTCGGAAAGGGAGCCGCCTGCGGTGTTTCAGAGCTTGTGTCCCTGGGGGAAAAATACGGATTTACTGTGAAGATCTGCAAGCTTCTTGAGCGTGATGGTGAAAAGGTTTCCTCCGACCGTATAAGAGAATATCTCAGAAGCGGTGAAATTTCAAAAGCAAATGATCTTCTCGGCAGCAGATATTTTATAAAAAGCAAGGTCGTTACAGGAAACAGACTTGGGAGAACGATAAATTTTCCTACAGCTAACCAGCTTTTTGAGGAGCGTCAGGTAGTGCCCTTAAACGGCGTTTATGCGTCATGCTGCAGGATCGGCGGAAGAGAGTACAGCGCCGTTACAAATACAGGGGTAAAACCTACAGTTGAGCAGAATATAAGTCCTCTTGCGGAAACATATATCATGGATTTCAGCGGAGATCTTTACGGAAAAACTGTTAAGGTCGAGTTTATGGATTTTCTGAGAGCGGAGAGAAAATTTCCGTCCCTTGATGAACTTAAAAAACAGATTGAGACGGATTCAGAAAAAGCAAAGGCGATTTATTTTGAAAAATGACGAAGGGTAAGCTGCACTTAAAACCTTTCATAATGTTTTCACTTTATTGTCACATTACAGTTTTATAATTAAATCAAAACTGTTCATGTGTCATACAAAGGAGGCTATACCTTAAAATGATAGAAGTAAAAAATCTCACCAAGCATTATGGTGATAAAAAAGCTGTCAATGACATAAGCTTTACGGTCAATGACGGTGAAATTCTCGGATTTTTAGGTCCTAACGGTGCAGGAAAATCCACTACAATGAATATGCTGACCGGATACATATCCTCAACATCCGGATCGGCGCTTATTAATGGAGTGGATATACTGGAGGACCCTATAAAAGCAAAGGGAAATATCGGTTATCTTCCGGAGATCCCGCCCCTTTATATTGATATGACGGTAAAGTCATACCTGAATTTCATGTATGATCTGAAAAAATGTAAGATCCCGAGGAAGGAGCATCTTACAGGGATATGTGATCTCTGCAGGATAACAGATGTAAAGGACAGGGTAATAAAGCACCTTTCAAAGGGTTATAAACAGCGTGTGGGACTTGCACAGGCTCTTATCGGAAACCCTCCAGTACTTATTCTTGATGAACCTACAGTAGGGCTGGACCCCAGCCAGATGAAGGAGATCAGAAATCTTATAAAGAAGCTGGGCAAAAGCCATACGGTCATTTTGTCTTCACATATTCTCTCTGAGATACAGCAGGTTTGCGACAGGGTCATCATTATAAATAACGGTGTTGTTGCGGCAGATGATACTGCGGACAACCTTTCAAAGAAGGTATCTACGGATCATCGTCTTATTGTAAGACTTGAAGGGGATAAGGATGAGATTCTGGGTGAGCTTAAAAAGCTTGACAATTTAAAATATGCAAGAGCGGAATCCGAAAAGGAACCAGGTGTTTATGAATATGAGCTTGAGGCAGAGGATGGCATTGATCTTCGCCGTCAGGTAAGCTCTCTGGCTCAGGAGCATGACTGGCCGGTTCTTCTTATGAAAACGACCGAGCTTACACTTGAGGACATATTCCTTAAAATCACTATGGGTGAAAAGATCGAAGCCCTGGGCAGTACAGCAAAAACAGGAGGCGACGAATAATGGGCGCAATATTCAGAAGAGAGCTCAGCTCTTTCTTTACATCAAGTATAGCTTATGTATTTTTATTTGTATTCTTTATTTCATCCGGCTGGTTTTTCTACGCATCTACCTTTGCTTCGGGAACTGCCGATATGTCAGGATTTTTCTCAATGCTTCATCTTGAGATCATAGTACTTGTACCGATACTTACAATGAAATCCTTCAGTGAAGAAAAGAAGCAGAAAACAGATCAGGGACTTCTTACAGCGCCGATAAGCCTTGGGGGAATGGTGCTGGGAAAATATTTTGCAGTCCTCGTTATGTTTCTTATGGGAATAAGCATAGTGCTTGTTTATGCAGCAATATTAAGCTGCTTCGGCACTGTTGACTGGATACTGGTCATTTCAAATTATGCAGCACTGTTTCTTATGGGTGCGGCAACTATTGCAATAGGAGTTTTTATCTCGTCCCTGACGGAAAATCAGGTCGTAGCAGCTATTTTAAGCATAATCTGTCTTATGATCCTTTTCCTGCTTGACCTCATTGCAAGCTTTATCGATATAAGCTTTATTTCGGACATTCTGAATTCCCTGTCATTCTATAACAGGTATTATGAATTTACATGCGGAATATTCAATCTCTCAAGCGTACTTTTCTACATCAGTGCTGCTGTGATCTTCAATTTCCTGACTGTCAGGGTATTTGAAAAGAGACGCTGGAGTTAAGGAGGGTACGTGAAAATGAGTAAAGACACAGCAAAGGAAAAGAAGCCTTTTAATAAAAAGAAGCTTAAATATGGTGCTGCTGCAACGGTTATAACAATATTTGTAATTGCCATAGTTGTTGTTATAAACCTTATTGCCGGGATACTTACTGAAAAGAAAGGCTTCAAGCTTGACCTTACAAGTCAGAAATATTTTGACGTTTCACAGGATACTATCGACTATATAAAGAATATTGACGTTGATGTTGAGATCGCAGTAATGGCTGAAAAATCCGATCTTGAAGGAAACACATACAATAAAATGGTTGTTGAGACCCTTGCAAAGTATGAACAGAATTCTGACCATATCAAGGTCAGCTACTATGACATTGCAGAGAATCCTGACGTTATAAGCAAATATGCCTCCAGCTACAACGGAGAGATCACAGAAGGAAATATCGTTATTGCAAACGGTGACAGGGTAAAGGTTACTTCCATAACAAGCCTTTTCACTGTCGATACATCAAGCTATTATCAGACGGGAAGCTATTCATATTCCGGCTATAAGGGAGAGCAGGAGATTACCTCCGCACTTATGAGTGTTACAGATGCAAATCCTGTAAAAGCTGCGATCATTGCAAAGTACAACGGAGAGGCAATATATCCCTCAGACCTGGGCTATGCAATAAGCTCATTGGTTCAGATGCTTGACAAGAACGGCTATGAATACGAGCTTGTGGATATGCTTTCAGATGATCTGTCACCGGATGAATACGATCTTGCGATTCTTCCTGCACCTATGAATGACCTTACAGACGACAGCATTAAAAAGCTTGAGGATTTCCTTTATAACGACGGAAATCTTGATAAAAATATGATCTATATTGCTGATATCTTACAGAGAAAAACTCCTAAGATAGATGAATTCCTCGAGGTATGGGGAATCGAAGTCGGCGGAAATCAGGTAATCGAGTCCAGTGCTGACAAGATACAGCAGGTAAATGTTGCAAGAAATACCTATGGTCTGACTCAGCAGGCTAAAGCACCTGTAGTTACAATTGCGGACAGCAGCTACAGCGAGGGACTTTCAAATACAAAGCTTCCCATTGTGGCTCCTGCTGCAAGAAACATAAACCTTTTATTTGATGCAAATGTTGACAGAACTACTACTGCACTTTTAA
>JBJEQU010000081.1:0-4714 GCA_051881935.1 Porcipelethomonas sp.
GAAGAAAGAGCAGATATTTGCAATGAAAGCTTTTTTTGCGGTACTGTTTTTGTTTTTCTTTTTAAGAACATAAACTACCGGAAGGATAAGCATAGCAACTGCAAAAAGCGGGATAAGCATTATTTCTAAGATATTCATAATTAAAACTCCTTAATCAATATTTGCGTCATAATTTATTTTTACCGGTTCAAAGGCAACTCCGTCCCCGTCATAAAATCTTGAGAATACCTCATAAAATTCGAGTCTCAGAACCTGAATGCCGACGATGAGTCCCTCCATACCCATAACAAAAAGGTTGCCTATAATAATGACAATGGGTGAAGCCCCTGCCGCAACGCTTTCGGAAAGAAGCATTACCACCGACATCATACCTGCATGGGAGAAGATAAATCCACCGATTCTTACGAAGGAAAGGGTATTTGTGGCGTAGCCTAAAATAAACTCAAATACCTCGAAGAAATTCGATGCAATAAAGTCTCCGATACCGCCTTCCATGCGGTATTTTTTTCCGGATACCAGCGCACCGAGAGGTTCTCTCAAAAACATAAGAACAAGCGGGAGAACGATAAGGAATATCACATACGGTGCAGTAAACAGGCTTTCTCCTCCGATCATCATAACTGCGATTCCTGCAAGGAGCGAGCCGAAAAGCACAAGACCGGCAATACCGTTGTTCCCGAAAAGCGCTCCGGAATAATCCCTGTGCTTTAAGGAAATGCATATATTTATTACAATGGAAATCAGAATAATTGCAATTCCTATACATATTGCCCCGAGGAGTATGGTCATGGTACTTTCCATGATCTCAATAGGCTTATGCTTCAAGCCTAAAGCATGATACAGCGGATCCAGAAGTTCTTCAAAGCCGAATACCGAACCGTAAAGCAATCCGAATACCGCACTTGAGATACCCACACGCTGCAAAATCGCACCCAGGTTATTTCCGCTTTTTTTATAGACGAAATAGCCAATTATCGAAATAACCAGTCCCTGCCCCACATCACCGAACATGATGCCGAACATAAGAGTATATGTCAGCGCTACAAGGGTGGTAGGATTAAATCCCCCGTAGGATGGCAGACCGTACATTTCCACGAACATGGAAAACGGTCTTGAAAACCTGTTGTTTTTAAGCTTTACCGGAACCTTTTCTCTGTCGTTGTTCTCAGCAGGCTTTGAAACCACCGACACAGAATCTACAGGGTCTAAAAGCTGTTCAAATTTCTTTACGCTGCTTTTTGGCACAAAACCGGACAAATAGAACTTATCTTTATATACAAGAGCGTATTTACGCAGCTCATAAAGATCATATAAATACTTTACCCGGCAAAAATATAGCTTCAGCTTCCGAACATTTTCGGATATAAAACTTTCCCTCAAAGCCTTCTTCTCATTAAGCTTATGTTCAAGGTCAGAAATTTCTGAACTGAGCTTTTCGTTTTCCTGTTCCGGGGTCTCGGTGATAAAATCCGGTATCCATATCCTTTCAAAGTAGAGAGACTTGAATATCCTGTCTGCCTCTGCAATATTCTCTGCCGGAGCGAAATAGAATCCCCATTTATAGTTTCCGTCATCGTCATAGGGAATAAACATAAACAGCTTGTCGTCATAATAGGAAAGCTTATTATAGTTTTCAGCCGGAAGCCGTCCGAACCTGGGCTTGATATGTGAACACATAAAAAGCTCCCCTACGTCTATTTCCATTCCCCTTAAATGAGAAAGCTGTACAAGTGCCTGCTTACGCTCGGAAACCGCCGAAGAAAGACCGTTTATTTCATCGCCGGATTCTTTCAGCTTATGTTCAAGGTCTGTAAACTCATTTTCAATATCTTCGAAAACCAGATGCTGTGTCTCTTGACATGGTATCTCTTCAAATGTTACCATACCATCCGTATCTGCCGAAACTATCCTCTTCAGCAGCTCCTTATACGGATTTTCATGGTCAATACGGATCATTCCGTCATGTTCCTCTGAAGGACGTGTAATATGAAAGCAGCCGCTCTCCACACACTTTTCAAGAGTTCTGTCAAGATCCTTCATAAGCCCCACTACATTCAGATACTCCATTTTTTCTATGGACATACGCTCACCTCCTCTGTAATTTACTGCGTTATAACAATATTCTGCATATATGAGACGCTTCGTCCGTATCTTATTCCCTCAACAATAGAAATAACATTTTTAACTTCTGCTTCCGCAAGCTGCATATACGCAAAAAGACTTATTGCAGCATTTTCTGAAAACAGCAGTGCCCTTTTCGCCATACGGCACTGAAGCCTTTCAAGCTCTCTTTCAAACTGCTCACTTTCCATATCTTCGCTGAGATTTTCCATAAGCCTGCCGTATACAGTCTTGGAGAGCCGGTTTAAAAATTCCTCCGCAGTTTCCGCTTCAAAAAGGTCAAACTGCTTTGCCTGACTGAGCCGTCCGTAAAACGGGAGACTATTTTCCCTGAGAGTCTCTGCGTCACCGGAGAAATATTTTTTCATGCGATATGCATTAATAATGTTAATAATATCCGTCTGGACATTTATAAGTTTGACAAGGGCCGAACGGGACTGTTTGTCGAAATGCTTCTGTGCTGTTTCAATCATCCATTTCAGATAATATGTACGCAGCATGACCTCGCATTTTGTATAGGGAATGTTCCCGTCCTTATCCGTTTTTATATGCTTTATAATATCATAATATGGAGTGTGCCTTATAACTGCAAGAAGGCTCTTAAAATCCCTCGCCTTTGCAAGGGCAATAAGGTCAAAGCTCGCCTTTTCGATAAGAAAGGCATGCATTGATTCGATGTATACATCCTTTCTGTCATTATTCAGATAAAGGATAGCCTTTAAAAGCTCCCTTAGCTCAACCTTTACAAGGAGGAAATTGAAAAAGGGTTCTTCGTTGAGATGCTGGAATTTGCAAAGTCTTTCATACTCGTCAAAGTACGCCTTATGCAGAAGAGTTTCAAGATATCCCCTGTGTATTGTGGAGGTATCGATACCGGATAATACGCCGGAAAAATGGGTATTGCGCTTGAGGTAGTCGGCAGCGTCTGTCACCTTCTTTTTTGAAAAAAGCTCATTATAGTCATTTTCCCGGAGCCGTTTTCCGTAAAGTGCCCTCACCTTTGCGACCGTTGCATTTTTTGAAGCTTTCAATCTTCCTCACCTACAATTTCCGCAAATATTTCATTTTCAGTTTTCTCATGCTCAGCTTCATAGAAAGCGTCCATATTTTTTATTTCAGCAGCATATTTTTCCGTAAGCTGCTGCGAAAGATTTTCAAACTCACTTTTATTTATCTGTTCAATTTCGGCAATTCTCGCATCAGCATCCTGTCTCAGCTTCTGCTCAAGATTGCGGCATTCGTCCTGAGACCGCTGCAGCTCATCAGCCTTATCATTTTCCGCAGTTCTGAGTTTGTCCTGAGCACGTCCGTCTATTTCGATAATTTTTCTTATTACACTTTCCATATGCTTCACCTTTTTGTTCTCTACGGGAAGATCTATAGTTATTCAGCAGGGAAATGCCCCTGCTGAAACGTTATTAATTCTTTATACTATGCATCGGGGCTGGAATTCTTCCGCCTCTTGAAATGAATTTTGCAGGAGATTTCCTGTTAATCTCCATAACCGGACCGCTTCCGAGAAGTCCGCCGAACTCAAGAGTTTCCCCAACCTTCTTGCCGATTGCCGGAATAAGTCTTACAGCCGTTGTCTTATTATTGACCATTCCTATTGCAGCCTCGTCGGCAATAATAGCGGAGATAGTTTCAGCTGTGATATCTCCCGGAACTACTATCATGTCAAGACCTACCGAGCATACAGCAGTCATTGCCTCAAGCTTTTCAAGGCAGAGAGTTCCATTATTTACAGCATCAATCATGCCTGCGTCCTCAGAAACAGGAATAAATGCACCTGAAAGTCCGCCGACATTGGATGAAGCCATAACTCCGCCTTTTTTTACAGCGTCATTAAGCAGTGCAAGAGCCGCAGTCGTTCCGTGTGTACCGCAGGTTTCCAGACCGATACCCTCAAGAATATGTGCAACACTGTCTCCTACTGCCGGAGTCGGGGCAAGGGAAAGATCCACAATACCGAAAGGAACACCCAGCATATCCGACGCTTTGGAGCCTACAAGCTGTCCCATTCTTGTAACCTTGAAAGCAGTCTTTTTAATTATATCGGCGATCTCATTTATGGAAGCGTCGGGATATTTTTCAATGGCAGCCCTTACAACACCAGGACCGGACACTCCCACATTGATAACACAGTCAGGCTCTCCCGGACCATGGAAAGCACCTGCCATAAATGGGTTATCCTCCGGAGCATTGCAGAATACAACCAGCTTTGCAGGTCCTATGCACTGATTGTCCGCTGTTCTCTCAGCAGATTTCTTAATTATCTTACCCATCATTGCAACAGCGTCCATATTGATGCCGGACTTGCTTGATCCCACATTTACAGATGAGCATATATTTGATGTAACAGCAAGAGCCTCCGGAATAGATTCTATAAGCTCAATGTCGCCGGCACTGAATCCCTTCTGAACCAGAGCCGAATATCCGCCGATAAAGTTAACTCCGCAGGTATCCGCCGCCCTTTGGAGTGCAAGTGCAAATTTAACAGGTTTTTTTTCAGTGCATGCAGCACATATCATAGCAATAGGGGTCACGGAAATTCTCTTGTGGAGAATCGGGATACCGTATTCTTTTTCGATCC
>JBJEQU010000082.1:0-20561 GCA_051881935.1 Porcipelethomonas sp.
AAAGATGTTGACATAGTTCTTTTAAGAAGAAGAAAAAAGCGGCGCAGACAGCTTACGAAGTTTATTATCTTTGCGCTGGTTGTGGGGCTTGGCATTACAGCTTACGTTAAGATCGACGACTGGTTCCCGAAGCTTGAGGGGATCGGAAGCAGGTTTCACAGCGTAAAATCCAACAGCACCGATTCAGATGAAAATTTTCCGCTGAGTATTTCTGGAGGAATAGACTATCAGGTGGCTGATCTGGGCGGAAGTCTTGCAATTTTAAGCGACGCATATCTTTACATTTATGACAGCGACGGCGAGCTTTATGATGAGCGTCAGCATGCCTATGCAAACGCAATGCTTCAGACTACTGATAAAAGGGCTCTGATATATGAGTCCGGCGGCAGCCAGCTGCGGGTTGACAGCATCAGAAAAAATATTTTCACCAAAAAGCTTGATAATACCATTGTTTTTGCAAGAATAAGCGAAGGCGGAAAAATTGCCGTTATAACAAATTCTGATACGTATGCCTGCAAGCTGACGGTCTTTGACGATTCCGGCGAGGAGGTCTACAGCAGAAACTGTGTTGAAAGAGTTCTCGATATTTCCTTTAATGCAGAGGGAACGGGATGCATACTTTCCACAAGTGATGCGTCAGAGGGAGAGATCGTTTCCAGAATAATCTCCGTTTCATTTGACTCCAAAGAAGATAACTGGACATCCGACCCTATAAATACTCTTTGCCTTAAAACCTATTATGACAGCAGCGGCATATTTGTTATCGGCAGTACCAGATGCGCATATTATAGTGACACCGGCAAGCCGGAAATGACCTACGATTATCCAAGCACACTTGTGGACTGGGATTACTGTGAAGAAGGAGCAGCGCTGCTGTTTGAAGATGAAACGAAGCGTCAGAGCAGTTTTACGACCATCAGTTCAACCTCCAAAACTCCCAATGAGAAGAAATTTTCAAATTCGGGAGTAAAGTGTATACGCTTTGCAGACAGAAATGTTCTCGTCCTCAGCAAGGACGGAATCAACAGATACGGATTCAAGGGGACTGAGGAAACAAATCTTACCCCGGAAAATTCCTATGAAAGATTTATTGTTATAGATGATTACATATTCCTTATGGGATATGACAGAATAGACAGGATAGAATATCAGAGCTAAGGAAACGGAGTGCAGGAAAGAATGGGAGAAAATTTCTGGTGGGTGTTTGATGCGGCTGTTGTCCTTATAACAATAGTATGCGTCTGGCGCTGTTCAAAAAAAGGCTTTTCCAGAATTATTGTTACGGCGATAGGCTGCGTTGTTTCTATTGCTGCTGCAATGGCAGTAAGCAAAAGCACAGCAGGGTTTATATATGACAATTTTTTTAAGGAAAAAAATATAGAAGCCGTACAGACAGCTATAAAGGATTATCATCCGGAGGATGCAATAAAGGGTATAATTGAAAGCAATGAGCTGTCCGGAGTGCTGAGCAATGAGGATATAAAGAATATACTTAACGGTAATAACAGCCTTAATATGCTTTATGAATATGCAAACAGCAGAGCCAGCAATATTCTTGATTCCCAGGAGAATTTCAAAAGCGATATTATCAGCGGCTTTGCGGAATCCTTTGCCGCTCAGGTTGGCGTAAGCCTTCCGCCCTATGTTATTGAGGAGATAACAAGCCATATCGGGGATAATGAGGAGCTTTTTCTCTCCACTGTGGATATGCTTATAAATTATCCCGGAAAGGTACCTCAGTTTGTTGAGGAAAATTACATAAGGGAACCGGCAAAGAGAATAATCAGTGCGGCAGTATTTCTTATAGTATTTTTTGTGCTCATGACTATAATACTCCTTGTTGTCAGCAGATCGGTGGATTTCGGTCTTCTTAATGGATATGACCGTCTTGACAGATTTGCAGGAGGAGTAATGGGACTTATTGAGGCGGTTGCAATCATTATGATAATCGGGGTCGCCGTAAAGATCATGATAAATATATCTGAAAGTGAAAACTCATTTATCAGCATGAATACAGTTGAAAACACAAAGCTTTTCAGACATTTTTATAAATTCCTGTAACTTAAAGAAAGGTGAAATATTTTATGGTATTATGCAGCAGATGTAAAAAAAGACCGGCAGTTGTGTTTATAACATCAATGCACGGCAATGAAAAAAAGAATGAGGGACTTTGCATGGTGTGTGCAAAGGAGGCGAATATTCCCCAGATATCCGAGTATATGGAGCAGATGGGGATCACTGAGGACGATCTGGAGCAGATGTCCGACCAGATGATGGAAATTCTGGATGGAGACGGCTTTGAGATGGGCGGCGCAGATACACTTCCGCCTTATATCGAGAACATGCTTGAGGGTACGGGCTTATCAAAGCTTAAAAATATGCTCACTCCCCAGAATGAAAAGGGAGACAAATCATCTGAAAGCCGGAAATCATCACCGGGAAACAGCAAGTCGGAAAGAGCCGCAGAAAAAAAGAAAAAGAAAAAGGAGCTTAAATTCCTTGACAATTACTGCACAAACCTGAACAAACGTGCCGAGGACGGAAAGCTTGACAATATTATCGGACGTGACAAGGAGATATCAAGAGTAGTTCAGATACTTTCACGCCGCCAGAAAAACAATCCCTGTCTTATCGGTGAACCGGGTGTGGGAAAGACCGCTATTGCAGAGGGTATCGCCCAGAAGATAGTCGCCGGAGATGTTCCTTTTAATCTCAGGGACAAGAAGGTTTATCTCCTCGATCTTACCGCCCTTGTTGCCGGAACACAGTTCAGGGGACAGTTTGAAAGCAGGGTAAAGGGACTTGTAAATGAAGTCAAAAGCGAGGGCAATATAATCCTGTTCATTGACGAGGTACATAATCTTATCGGTACAGGGGATTCCGAAGGCTCAATGAATGCCGCCAACATTTTAAAGCCGGCACTTTCAAGAGGAGAGGTGCAGGTCATCGGTGCAACGACCTTCGGGGAGTACAGAAAGTACATCGAAAAGGACAGTGCCCTTGAAAGACGTTTCCAGCCGGTTACGGTAAACGAGCCTACCATTGAAGATACGGTGGAGGTACTCAAGGGAATCAAGAAATACTACGAAAGCTATCACAGGGTAAAAATAAGCGATGAGCTTATAAGAATGTGTGCTGTGCTTTCCGAAAGATACATTCAGGACAGATTCCTGCCGGATAAGGCTATCGATCTTCTTGACGAAAGCTGTGCATGTACCTGTATCAGAAATCCAGAGCTTGCAAGGCACGATGAAGCTTCAAAGAGACTTAAAACCCTTCTGGATATGGAAAAGAGCCTTGAGGAGGAGGAAGAACCTAATTTTGAAGCTCTTGCTGAGGTCAAGGGAGATATAGCCCGTGTAAAGTCCGAGCTTGAGGAACTGGAAAAGGTGATCTCCGACATTCAGGTTGAGGAATCGGATCTTGCAAAGGTTATCGAGCTCTGGACGGGAATTCCATCCAGCAAGATCGCAGAGTCCGAATTTTCAAAGATGTCAAGGCTCTCCGATAATCTCAAAAAGCATATTGTAGGACAGGATGAGGCTGTAAAGCTTCTTTCTGAGGGAATAAAGCGTACAAGAGTTCAGCTTAACAAAAGAAGACGTCCGGCATCCTTTATATTTGTCGGTCCTACGGGAGTGGGCAAGACGGAGCTGGTGAAGGTTCTTTCCAATGAGCTGTTCGACTCCACAGAGCCGCTTATCCGCCTTGATATGACAGAGTATATGGAAAAGCACTCTGTAGCAAGAATGATCGGTTCCCCTCCGGGATATGTGGGATATGATGAGGCAGGACAGCTTACGGAAAAGGTAAGGCGCCAGCCATATTCGGTAGTTCTTTTTGATGAGATTGAAAAGGCACATCCGGATGTCATGAATATCCTGATGCAGATTCTGGACGAGGGAAAGATCAATGACGCACAGGGAAGGACCGTAAACTTTGAAAACACAATAATTTGCATGACATCAAATGCAGGCTCAACGGATAAATCAACAGGACTTGGATTTAACAAGTCTGCGGAGGAAATCTCAAAGGATAAGGCAATGAAGGCGCTGAGAGAATTCTTGCGTCCGGAATTTATAAGCCGTATTGATGAGATCGTAGTATTCAGACCTCTTGAAAAGTCCGATTTTGCCGGTATTGCTGAAAAAATGCTGGAGGAGATGAAGGAACCGCTTAGTGAAAAGAACATAATCTTCAAGTATGACAACAAGGCACTTGAGGCAATTGCCGAAAAGTCATTCGGCAAGACTTATGGTGCGAGGGATATAAGACGCGTAATAAGACAGGATGTTGAAAACCCGGTTGCGGACATAATTATCGAAAATACGGGAACTATTGCCGGAATCGGAGTTACTGCTGAGGACGGCGAAATAAAAGTTGAGAGTCTGTAGTAAAAACACATTTACATCAGATTCCGGCATAGCCGGTGACACTTGTTTTCGTATAACAAAAAATAAAAAAGAATATTCAATAATATTCTGGAAAAAGTATTATTGAAAATTAAGTAAACTGTCCTAAGCGGTATTTATGTACATCTTTCACTTTGGTATTTCAGGCAGGATCATTACCGGAGTTTCGTACTTTCCTCCCGCTGGGACAGGATGTGAAGGAGAAATGATATTGAAATGAAGGACAGAATATTCGGCGTACTTCAGCGTGTGGGGCGGTCATTCATGCTGCCGATAGCGCTGCTGCCTGTGGCGGGACTGCTGCTTGGAATAGGCGGTTCATTTACAAATCCAACTACTCTTGAAACATATAATCTGACGGGAATTATATATGAGGGCGGCATTCTCTATACGATACTCGATATAATGAAAAGCACCGGAAGTGCGGTATTTGATAATCTTGCCCTGCTCTTTGCAATGGGTGTTGCCATAGGCATGGCAAAAAAAGAAAAGGAAGTTGCTGCATTGTCGGGGGCAATAGCCTTTCTCATAATGAATACGGCGATAAGTGCATTGATTTCCGCAAACGGCGGAGTGGAAGCACTTCCTGAAAACTCGACAGCGTCAGTGCTTGGAATAACAACGCTGCAGATGGGGGTTTTCGGCGGTATAATCGTCGGACTTGGCGTTGCGGCACTCCATAACAGATATTATAAAATACAGCTGCCCCAGGTCGTTTCCTTTTTCGGCGGAACAAGGTTTGTGCCGATCATATGCAGTCTGGTATATCTTCTTGTGGGTGTGGCACTGTTCTATATCTGGCCGGTTATTCAGACTGGTATTGCACATCTCGGAAACTTTGTTCTCGAATCGGGTTATGCCGGAACGTGGATATATGGTATTATCGAAAGGGCACTGATACCGTTCGGACTTCATCATGTTTTCTATATGCCTTTCTGGCAGACAGAGCTTGGCGGCTCTATGACAATAGACGGAGTCAATGTAATGGGAGCTCAGAATATTTTCTTTGCAGAGCTTGCTTCAAATTCCACCGATGTATTCTCCGTTTCAGCAACAAGGTTTATGTCAGGCAAGTTCCCGTTCATGATCTTCGGACTTCCTGCTGCGGCACTGGCTATGTACAGGGCTGCAAGACCGGAAAAGAAAAAGGTCGTCGGGGGACTGCTTCTTTCAGCAGCACTTACCTCTATGGTCACCGGTATCACAGAGCCGATTGAATTCACATTCCTGTTTGTAGCGCCGCTTATGTATGCAGTACACTGCGTTCTTGCCGGACTTTCATATATGCTTATGCATATTCTGAATGTCGGCGTCGGAATGACATTCTCCGGAGGACTGATCGACTTTACACTGTTTGGAGTCCTTCAGGGAAATCAGAAAACCAACTGGATCTGGATAGTCATTATAGGTCTGATTTATGCCGTTCTATACTACTTCGTATTCTATTTCATGATAACAAAGCTTCGTCTTAAAACTCCCGGACGGGAAGCTGACGGTGAGGAAACAAAGCTGTATACGAGAAAGGATATGGAAAGTAAAAAGCAGGGAAGCGGAAATTCCGACAGAACCAGCATCCTCATTCTCAAAGGACTTGGAGGAAAGGAAAATATCAGGGATATCGACTGCTGTGCAACAAGGCTGAGAGTAACAGTAAAAAATGAGCAGCTGGTTGAGCAGGCTCTCCTGAAAGAGAGCGGTGCCTCGGGAGTCATTCAGAAGGGCAACGGCGTTCAGATAATTTACGGACCGCAGGTATCAGTCGTAAAATCAAATCTTGAAGATTTTCTTGAAAATCCTAAGTCAGATGAAAATATTGATCTGACTGATGAAAATAAAGAAAAACCTGCAGATGACGCTGGAAGGAAGCAGGAGGATGAAAGAAAAACTGTAGTTCTTTACGGGCATGTAAAGGGCGACGCTGTCCCTCTGGAAAAGGTTGAGGATGAGGCATTCTCCCAGAAGGTACTGGGAGACGGAATTGCAGCTGAGCCATCAGAGGGAAAACTCTATTCGCCCTGTGACGGCACGGTGGATATGGTCTTTGAAACAAAGCATGCAGTCAATATTGTTTCTGACGACGGATGTGAAATTCTTCTTCATATCGGAATAGATACAGTAAAGCTCGGCGGTGAATTTTTTGAGGCACACGTTGAGGACGGACAGAAGGTTACAAGGGGACAGCTGCTCATTTCCTTTGATGCAAAAGCAATAAAGGAAAAGGGATATAAGTTGACTACGCCCCTTATAATATGCAACAGTGATGATTATAATAAAATAATCTGTCGTGCATCCGGAAAGATCAGCCCTGATGAACCGGCTGTCGAGACAGAGTAAGTGGAAAGGACAAAATATGAAAACTATAACTTATACAATAACGGACAAGCTTGGAATCCATGCAAGACCTGCGGGAATGCTGGTAAAGGAAGCCAAAAAATTCAAAAGTGAAATCATGATCGAAAAGGACGGAAAGTCAGTCAATGCAACAAGGCTTATGGCACTCATGGGTCTGGGCATCAAATGCGGTGAGACAATAACGGTCACTGTTAACGGTGAGGACGAGGATAACGCCGCTGCTTCAATTGAGAAATTTCTCAACGATAATGTATGATAAATGAGGTGAAAACTCTATGAAGAAATTCAGCGGCAGGGGAGTTTACAGTGCTGTTGCTATCGGAAAGGTAAAAGTTTTTGACCGCAGCGGAGCTAAGGTGCGCCGTGAACGGATCGAGGACATACAGTCCGAGATATACCGCTTTGAAAACGCAAAGAAAACAGCTGCTACACAGCTTCAGGAAATATATGAAAAAGCACTGGTAAGCGTTGGAGAAGCAAATGCAAAAATATTTGACATCCATCTTATGATGCTTGAGGATGAAGACTATAATGATTCTATCACTAATATTATCAGAACTCAGCAGATAAATGCTGAATATGCAGTTGCGGTTACTGCTGACAATTTTGCGGAAATGTTTTCGTCTATGGATGACAGCTATATGCAGGCGAGAGCCGCTGATGTAAAGGATATTTCAAACAGACTTATTCAGTGCCTGAACCCGGAAAGCAAAAAGAAAAGCAGCATCGGGGAAAAGGTCATAATCTGTGCTGACGACTTAGCTCCCAGCGAGACAGTTTCCCTCGATAAGGACAATGTTCTTGCCTTTGTCACCGCCCATGGTTCTTCAAATTCCCATACTGCCATACTTGCAAGAAATATGAATATTCCGGCGGTCATAGGGGCAGGTGAGGAATTTCTGGCGGAGCTCAGGGATGGCATGACGGCAGCTGTAGACGGATTTACCGGTGAATTTATCGTAGATCCTGATGAGGCTACTATGACTGAGCTGCAGCTTAAACAGTCCCGTGACAGCCAGAAAAAGCAACTGCTTACCCAGCTCAAGGGAAAGGAAAATGTCACTCTTGACGGGGTGAAGATCAATGTTTATGCCAATATAGGAAGTCTGGACAATATCGGTGCGGTGCTTTTAAACGATGCCGGCGGTATAGGACTTTTCAGAAGTGAATTTCTATATCTTGAAAATGATGATTTTCCTACGGAGGAACAGCAGTTTTCAGTTTATAAGAAAGTACTTGAAAGCATGGCAGGGAAAAAGGTAATAATCCGCACTCTGGATATAGGCGCCGATAAACAGGCTCCGTATTTTAACCTCAAACGTGAGGAAAATCCTGCCCTGGGACTTCGGGCGATAAGGCTTTGCCTGAAACGTCCGGATATTTTCAGAACACAGCTCAGGGCATTGTACCGTGCTTCCGTATATGGAAATCTGGGAATAATGTTTCCTATGATAACCAGTGTATCCGAACTCGAAAGAATATTTGAGATATGCGCTCAGGTCAGGGAAGAACTTAAATCAGAGGGCGTCGAGGTTTCCGACAGGACTGAAACCGGAATTATGATAGAAACTCCTGCGGCAGCCGTAATAAGTGACAGGCTTGCCCCTATGGTGGATTTTTTCAGTGTCGGTACAAATGACCTTACCCAGTACACTCTTGCCTGCGACAGGCAGAATCCAGATGTGGAGGAATTTTGTGATGAGCATCACGAGGCGATACTGCGGCTTATTGAAATGGCTGCGGATAATGCCCATAAAAACGGTAAATGGATAGGCATCTGCGGAGAGCTTGCGGCAGATATGGAACTGACGGAGAGTTTTCTCCGGATGGGCATAGACGAACTTTCAGTATCTCCCCACTATGTACTCAGTCTCAGAGAAAAAATAAGAAGTATAAGATTAAATTAATAACGTACACCGCACAAAAACCTGGTATGCACAGCGGTTTTTGTGCGGTGTTGCTGTAAGTTGTCGATTGCCATATAGGGAAAGGTTTAATCGACTCACCAATAATATGCTTGACAATAAAACTAATAAAGGTTATAATATAGGTATATCATATCGTGGCAGACAGCCATGTTTTACATTTTCAGGGATGACGGTGGAAAGAAAGCCAGAGTTCCTGAATATTATTATTATTATTATGAAATAATTTGAAAGGTAGCATAACAATATGTGCGGAATAGTTGGATTTATTGGTAACAATCAGGCAGCACCTATACTCCTCGACAGTCTTTCAAAGCTGGAATACAGAGGTTACGATTCGGCTGGTATTGCTGTTCGTGACGGCAGCTCAGAGACAGAGGTTGTCAAGGCAAAGGGACGTCTCAGGGTTCTTGCCGAAAAGACAAATGACGGTGCGGCAGTGAAGGGAAACTGCGGTATCGGACACACAAGGTGGGCAACCCACGGTGAGCCATCCGAGCTTAATGCCCATCCTCATTGCAGTGATGACGGAAATGTTGTGGGAGTTCATAACGGGATTATTGAAAATTATCTTGAGCTCAGAGAAAAGCTTACCAAAAGCGGCTACAGCTTTTGTTCACAGACGGATACTGAGGTCGCAGTAAAGCTGGTTGATTACTATATCAAAAAGTATAATCTGGGTCCTGTAGATGCAATTGCCCGTTCCATGATGAGGATAAGGGGTTCTTATGCACTGGCAATATTGTTCAGAGACTATCCGGAAGAGATCTATGCTGCCCGCAAGGACAGTCCGATGATAATAGGTATATCTGACGGAAATACATACCTTGCGTCAGATGTTCCGGCAATATTGAAATATACCAGAAATGTATACTATATTGGCAATATGGAAATAGCATGTCTTAAAAAAGGTACTGCTGACTTCTATAATATTGACAGGGAACAGATAGAAAAGGAAGCCGTTGAGATAAAGTGGGACGCTGAAGCTGCTGAAAAGGGCGGCTATGAACACTTTATGATGAAAGAGATCCATGAGCAGCCAAAGGCTGTCCAGGATACCCTTAACTCAGTCGTAAAGGACGGAGTTATTGACTTTTCGTCGGTGGGACTTACAGATGAAGATATAAAAAATACAAGTCAGATATACATTGTGGCATGCGGCTCTGCATATCATGTAGGAGTTGTGGCGCAGTATGTCATTGAGGATATGGCTAAGGTTCCGGTGAGAGTTGAGCTTGCTTCGGAGTTCAGATACAGAAAGCCGCTGCTTGACAAAAACGGACTTGTGATCATTATAAGTCAGTCCGGCGAAACTGCGGACAGTCTTGCAGCCCTCAGGCTTGCAAAGGACCAGGGACTTAAGACACTTGCTATAGTAAATGTCGTAGGTTCATCCATTGCAAGGGAAGCGGATAATGTATTCTATACCCTTGCAGGGCCGGAAATAGCAGTAGCTACCACAAAAGCATACAGCACTCAGCTTATTGCATGCTATACTATAGCAATGCAGTTTGCAAAAGCTCTTGAGAGAATAAGCGACGAGGAATATGCTGTATGTATTTCTGAGCTGTCAGCACTGCCGGGTAAGATACAGAAAATACTTGAGGATAAGGAAAGAATACAGTGGTTTGCCTCAAAGGTTTCAAATTCAAAGGATGTTTTCTTTATAGGCAGGGGTATTGATTATGCCATAAGCCTTGAGGGAAGCCTTAAAATGAAGGAAATAAGCTATATTCACTCCGAAGCGTATGCGGCAGGTGAGCTCAAGCACGGCACCATCAGTCTTATTGAAGACGGTACTCTTGTTATAAGCGTCCTGACCCAGGCTGAGCTTTATGAAAAGACCATCAGCAATATGGTCGAAGTAAAGAGCCGTGGGGCATATCTTATGGGACTTACAACCTATGGAAATTACAGCATTGAGGATACGGCGGACTTTACTGTCTATATCCCGAAAACCGATGCACGTTTTGCAACAAGTCTTGCAGTCGTTCCGCTCCAGCTTATGGGATATTACGTAAGTGTTGCCAGAGGTCTTGACGTAGATAAGCCGAGAAATCTTGCAAAAAGTGTTACAGTTGAATAATAATTTAAGGACGCCCTTTTCCGGGCGCCCTTTTTTCACATAAACAAAAATCGCAGCCGTTTTACCGACTGCGAAATTTTTATTTTCATTTTTCAGGGACTGCTTAGCTGAAGTGACCGTTAAAGTCAGCGCCTTCGCCGCCTCCTACATATTCAAGAGCGTCACTGTTAAAGCCGAATCTGAAAATGTTCGCAACAACACCGGGGTTGTTCTGGATATGGAAAGAAACCGTTACAGTGTCGCCAGCCTTTCCGCTTACATTTGAAGCCATAACCTGGGGTGTGCCGTCATCATTGAATGTATTTTCCGTCGCTTCACCGCCGACTACGATTGCACCGTCAATGCCAGTAAATTCAATAGTCTGTGAATTCCAGTTGGAAAAGTCGAGCCATTCAATGGTAATAGGATAAATTCCGTCCTCAACGCCGTCCTTGATCTTGAATTCAGCTGTAAGGTATTCACCGTTGAATACATAGTCCGTGCCTCTGGAAATATCCATCCACCATGCCTGCATTATGGATTTTGTACCGTTAATTACCTTGAGTCCGGTTTCGGCAGGAAGATCTGCATTATTATTTCCGATATTACCGGCTGTCGAATTATTGTTACTGCCGCTGCTGCTGTTACTGCTGCTGTCATTACTTACACTGCTGCTGTCGCCGGCAGACTGACTGCTGTTACCAGCTGACTGACTGCTGTCGCCTGAGGACTGGCTGCTGCTGTCACCTGCGGCTACGCTGCTGTCTCCGGCAGCAGTACTGTTATCTCCGGCAACGGTATTGTTATTGCTGTCATCCCCTTCAACTGCGTCCTGAGTCACGCTGTCGCCGCCGGCTGTGAATGGTTCGATAATAAGATCATGCTTTGTGATAGCATCAAGCTCAGAAGGGGAAAGTGTTTCGTCATCAACGGCTGATGAATTGTTTCCTTTTGCATCTGCTGTTTCTGTGTCATCCTTGTCAGAGCATGCTGCAAATGAAGCACCCATTGCAAGAACCACAGAAAGTGCCAGTAATTTTTTCTTTATGTACATATTAAAAAACTCCTTATTTAAAATTTAATACAGCTTCCAATATCTCATATTATACAATGAATTTATGCAACTGTCAAGTCTTTGATTGTGAAAAAATAGCGAAAATTATGCGTTGAGCATGTTATTGACTGCACTGAAAAGCGCTCTGAGAGACGAATCAATAATATCTGTTGCAATGCCAACGCCCCAGAAATTATCACCTTTTGCATTTTTTATTCCCACATAGGAGACTGCCTTTGAGGTAGCTTTTTCCTCCATTGCGTTTTCAGTATAGGTATGCAGTACATATTCTGTATCCAGCATTTTCTTGAGTACATCGCTGACAGCATTGAGTCTGCCGTTGCCCTGTCCCTGCTGATTAAGTGTTTTGCCGCCGTATTCTATTGTAACGTCCGCTTCTATGCCGTCGCCCAGCTGTTTGTAGTGAGCTTCCTTCAGTCTGACAGGAGCCTGTTTATTAATAAATGCTTTTTCAAATATGTCATAAACCTCTGAAGGCTGGAGTTCCCTGTGGGCATTGTCGGAAACATGCTTTACCATGTATCCTACGGTTTCCTTCATGTTTTTAGGCATTACAATACCGAACTGGTTCTCCAGAATATAGCCGATACCGCCCTTGCCGGACTGGCTGTTAATCCTTATAACATCGGCTTCGTAAACACGTCCCACATCCTCCGGATCGATAGGCAGATACGGTACTGTCCAGTGCTGACAGTTTTTCTCTTTTCTCCAGCTCATACCCTTTGCTATAGCGTCCTGATGAGAGCCGCTGAACGCCGCAAATACGAGCTTTCCGCTGTACGGCTGACGGTCGTATACGGTCATGTCTGTGATCTCTTCGTAATGCTTTACAATTTCAGGGAGATTTTCAAAGTTCAGCTGAGGGTCAACGCCCTGTGAGAACATGTTCATAGCAAGGGTCACGATGTCTACATTACCAGTTCTTTCACCGTTGCCGAAGAGAGTGCCCTCAATTCGGTCAGCGCCGGCAAGCAGTCCCATTTCACTGTCAGCCACAGCACAGCCCCTGTCGTTATGGGGATGGAGAGAGATGATCAGGTTTTCACGGTTTATCAGATTGTCGCACATGTATTCAACCTGATTTGCGTAAACGTGGGGCATTGAGTGAGAAACGGTAACCGGGAGGTTGATAATGACCTTGTTGTCCGGAGTCGGCTCCCAGATTTCAATCACCCTGTTGCATATTTCAGCGGCAAATTCCGGTTCAGTACCTGTAAAGCTTTCGGGGGAGTATTCAAAGTAATAATTACCCTCGGCACTTTCTCTGTATTTTTTGCAAAGCTCTGCGCCCATAACTGCAATATCAATGATTTCTTTTTTATCCTTGCGGAAAACCTGTTCTCTCTGCGCTACGGAAGTGGAGTTGTAGAGGTGAACGATTGCGTTCTTTACTCCCTTTAAAGCTTCAAAGGTTTTTTTGATGATATGTTCTCTTGACTGAGTGAGAACCTGAATTGTGACATCATCAGGAATGAGATTTTTTTCGATCAGTGCACGGCAGAATTCATATTCAGTTTCCGACGCAGCAGGGAAGCCTACTTCGATTTCCTTGAATCCGATCTTAACGAGATATTTAAAAAATTCGAGTTTTTCTTCCAGCGTCATCGGGTTGATAAGTGCCTGATTTCCGTCTCTTAAATCAACACTGCACCAGATAGGGGCATGGTCAATATAATCTTTCTGTGTCCATCTCATAGGAGCGTTTTTAACCGGAAAATACTGTCTTGTGTACTTTTCAAAATTTTTCATTATTGATCTGTCCTTTCTAAGTTAAAATTTATGTCGGGAATGCATACGCCATTTCCATTTAAACAAAAAAGCCCCACCTCTTGATATGAAGAGGTGAAGCGTTAAACTCCACGGTACCACTCTTATTGGTGTAGATATTACACCCACTCATCTGCATCCGACAATGCATTTCTCTGTAACGGGAGAACCCGTTTCTGCTTAATTGCCCGAAAGCTTTCAGCGAACTGCTCAGGGATGAGTTATTGACTGTTTCCGGTTACTGCCTTGCACCATACGGCAGCTCTCTGAAAATCCGTCAGCAGTTTTATTTCCCGTCACTGCATTTCTTTCATATACATATAATATAACATTTCCGGCGGTTTGTCAAGGGATTTTGAAAAAATTATTTTGGGAAGAGGATAGATTTTATTAGTGCAAAAAAAGTGTAATCGCCGGGATGCCGTGGTTATTCAATTTACTGTTCACATGTTTATTTTATTCCAGAATTATAATAAGCATTCTTTTCAACATAAGTCATCATTTTATTATTTCTCCAACCGTGTGCTGATACTGATATCAAAACAGCTGCATAAATAATCAATAAATTTTTCATAACACATCCGGCAGCAAAAACACCAGCAATACAAATACCAATAAGAGCCATTATCGCTGTATGTTCCTGAAGCCACTTCTTTTTATAAAATTTAATCCTGTCATTAATTGTGAAACTACTATCCTTGACGGCTTGTCTAAGATTTTTCTCTGCAGCCTGTTTGTATTCATTTTCAGTCAGTTTATTGCCGCTCAACAGCTCGTTGATACTCACATCAAATAATTCGCTCATAGCGAGAAGAATATCGGCAGGAGGTAAATATGTTCCTGTTTCCCAACGAGATACTGTCTTATTGGTTACACCTACCTTTTCTCCAAGCTGTTCCTGAGTAAGTCCCTTTTCTTTTCTGAGTGTTGCTATAAATTTTCCTGTTTGTATTAAATCCATATGTATCCCCCCAAGAAAAAGTATAGCAATTCTATGCCTTTTTGTCTTTACCATAAACAGCGAATCATTGGACATTCCCTATTTTAAGCTGTTTTTGCGCTTTCCCATGCGTTATATTACTTATGGGCACCTCTAAAAACCACCGGTCAAATCCTTAGCACCTCATCTGCTTGTATATTTTATGTCATTTTGCACTAAAATTTCTTGACATACGCCCGGAGGAAGTGCCCTTGGAGTACGCCAGTATGCCTGTGAAATTTTAGTACAATCTGACAAAAAATCTGACGGCAAATCTGAGGCTCAATGATTTTTAGAGGTGCCATTATATGTTTTCATTTATCTGTTTATGGGGACGGATGATGAATTGGAAGTGATTTATTTCATCATAACATAATTAGTCAGAGAAATTCCATTCCTTATGACTTGCTGTTTTTTTAATGTTTTATATCCTCTTTGCTCAAAGAACGGTTTAGCAGTAATGGAAGCGTGTGTAATTATTTTATGCCCAGTGACCGCCTGCTCCAATTCATCACATATAGCAGAAGCAACACCTTGTTTTTGATAATCTTTATGGACAAACAATCTGTCAAGATATCCTGTGTTATCAATATCCCCAAAACCTACGATAGCACCATTCATTATACATACAACAGTGTTGTGAGCTAAGAAAGATTTGTTCCATTCTTTCAGATCTACATTGCCATCTGCCCACACATCTAATTGTTCACTTGTATAATCATCAGCATTTACAGTATGAACCGTTTGATAAAATAACTCTGCTAATTGTTCACAATCAGAAGCTTCATATTTTCTAATTATCAAAATATCTTCCCCATTTAAATTCCGATATGCATGACCTATCCGTATATGATACATAAACATTTTCAGACCATTGAAGCTTACTTCAGCTCAACGATAGTAACTCCGTTTTCACCCTCGCCGTACATTCCTACACGAAAGCTTTTTACTTGTTTCATAGTTCTCAGCCGGCGGTGTATTGCTTCACGGAGAATTCCCGTACCCTTCCCGTGGATTATGGTCACCATGCTAAGTCCTGAAAGTACTGCATTATCAATGAAGGCTTCCATTTCGTAAACGCCTTCGTCAGCACTTCTGCCTCTTATGTCAAGCTCCATAGTGCCTCTGCGTTCCATCTTGCTCTTTATCTTTCTTCCGGAGGCCGGCTTTGAATTGTATGTGACCTTTTTTGTTTCCACAAGTCGAAGCTTTGAAACGGAAAGCTTTGTTTTCATGATACCCATCTGGACGAATACAAATCCACTGCTGTCCGGTTCACTGCATACAGTGCCGTTTTTGTCCATTTCCTTAACATATACTGTATCGCCCTTTTTAAGCTTTCTCGGGAGAACATAGCCGTCATCGGTAATTTCGGAAACCGGATTTGCAGTGTCGTACATGCTGTTAAGGCTTTGCTTGCTTCTGGTTTTTGCACCTGAAAATTTCTGTGAAAAGTCCCTTTTGTCCTTCTGCTTTTTCAGTGCTTCAAGTTCATCAAGGAGACTGTTTGACTCAGCCTTCACCCTTTCGATTATGCTCATAGCCTGAAGTCTTGTCTGTTCCAGCTGATTCTGCTTGTCCTTTTCAAGGGCGTCAAGCTCGGTTTTAAGCTGTGAGCGTATTTCCTCCGCTTCACGTCTTGCACGGCTAAGCTGTTCCTTCTGCTTTTCAAGCTCTGTCCTTGCACTTTCAAGCTGTTCGATGACCTTTTCAAAACGGGTATTTTCTTCACTTACGAGGGATTTAGCCTCCTCTATAACGTCCTCCGGCATACCCAGAGCTGCTGAAATTGAAAAGGCGTTTGATTTCCCGGGAGAACCGGTAATAAGCCTGTAGGTAGGGCGCAGGGTCTCCATGTCAAATTCGCAGCTTGCGTTTTCAACGTCCGGCTGTTCGACAGCATAAAGCTTCAGTTCCTGATAATGAGTGGATACCATTATCTTTGCACCCTGACATTTAAGCCGTTCTATGACTGAAATAGCAAGAGCCGCACCCTCTACCGGATCTGTACCCGAACCCAGTTCATCAAGGAGAACAAGGGAATTTTCGTCGGCAGTATTTATGATCTCAATAACATTGTTGGTGTGGGCGGAGAAGGTTGAAAGACTCTGCTCAATACTCTGGCTGTCGCCGATATCCGCAAGTATATTTTTGTAGACTGAAATGCTGCTTCCGTCAGCGGCAGGAATAAGCAGACCGCACATTACCATTGCCGAAAGCAGTCCTGCTGTTTTCAGGGCTACAGTCTTACCGCCGGTGTTAGGACCGGTTATGATAAGCGCCTGATGCTTTTCCCCAAGGCTGATATCCACAGGCACTGCCTTTTCCGGATCAAGCAGGGGATGCCTTGCCTTGCGGAGTACAAGCTTTCCGTCACAGGTCACTTCCGGTACGCTGGCTTTCATTTTTGCAGCCAGATTGGCTTTGGCAAAATAAAGATCAAGCTCTGCCGCAGCCTCATAGCCTCTTATTATTTCATCGGAATCTGCTCCGCACTCGGCGCAGAGTTCAGTTATTATCCTTTCGATTTCCTCCTGTTCCTGACTTTCAAGCAGGCGGATATCATTGTTGGCTTCCACCACTGCCATAGGTTCTATAAAAATAGTCTGACCTGTTGCCGATGAGGAGTGGATAAGTCCGGGGATCTTTCCCCTGTGTTCGGATTTTACAGGGAGTACATACCTGCCGTCTCTCATTGTGACTATGTTGTCCTGAAGGGCTTTCTGCACATCCTCCGACTTTATCATTTTATCCAGTGTGTCACGAAGCTTTGAACCGGCACGGTTTATTTTTTTTCTTATGGCTGAAAGCTCCGGGCTTGCAGCGTCGGAAATTTCATTTTCAGAGATTATAGAGCGTTCAAGCTTTTCAAAAAGACAGGTATTCGGACAGAGCTGTGAAAACAGGTAGTCCAGCTCTGTGGTCATATTTTCGCTGTGGGAATACCAGTCGGAAAGAGCAGTGATCTGCCTTAAAATATTTTTTATTTCAATAAGCTCTTTCAGTGAAATTCTTGCCCCGGAGGCTGCACGTCTCAGGGAGGCACTGACATCCTTTATATTATAAAAAGGGGGAGTGCCGAAGCGTGTAGCCAGATCAAGAGCCTGGGCAGTCTTGTCTATCTCACGGCACACCTCGTCATATTCGCAGCACGGCTCCATGGCTTCTGCCATCTGTCTGGTCTTTTCGTTTGCCGCCAGTGAGGACAGCATTTTCAGAACCTTATGTAGTTCCAGTGTTTTATAGTATTTGTTCATATTTTCAGTTCCCTAAAGATTTGTAAAAATCGAGCGTTTTAAATTCTTTTCCAAGGTGTATAAGAAGATACTTCTCAGTAATTACAGAAAGCTTCTTCATATTTTCCGGAGAAAGTGTAAAATTGAAAAGTCTGTTGAAATCTGCAAAAACAATATGTCTCAGGGCATGTATCACCGAAAAGCTGACTGTCATCTGCGTTCCGTCATAGGAACCCTTGTAGCATTCTGAGCAGTAGAGCTTTGTACTGAGCATGTCAAAGCACATATATTCTGCCGAATATTTCATACATGTGTGACAGCAGACTATATCCGGCATCATTCCGATTTCGGTCAGAAACCGCATTTCAAAAACGGACTTTAAAAACCGGCATTCTCTTTCACCGTTTGAAAGATAGTGGAATGTATTGAGCAAAAGGCGCATAACATCCTCCTTCTGCTCATGGTGTCCGGTGGTATATGACACCACTTCGGCAATATAGTTTGCCAGGGAAAGCCTGTCCAGGTCTTCTCTTATACTGTAAAAAAGGCGGATTATCTGACAGCTGTCGAGATAATATCTGCCCTTATCATATCTTATAGAAAAATCAGAGTAAGCAAAAAGCTGGCTTCCGCCTGCATTTTTGCTTACCATTTTTCTGCCGCCCCGGACAGAAACCTCTATTACACCCCGTTCTCTTGTGAATATGTGAATAAACTTATCGTTTTCACCTACCGGATATTCACGAAGAACTATTCCCCTGAGGGTTACCATTTCCATTTATATCACCGTTTCCGAGAAGTGTATCAGCTGATATACCCTTATATTCAAGATAGTCCGCAATTTTACCTGTAGACGCAAAAATATCCCATTTTTCGTCAGTCATAAAAAGCTCCGTTCTTCCGTGTTGTCCTTCACGGCAATCTGTTTTATTGCAGGAAATATTCCTTATTTAAAGTATTTCCCGAAGCGGGCTTTATATATGATGTAATCAATGGAAATTTAATTTCCCATCATTGTCCTGTATTATTTTTCTGAAAGTCCGAAAGAGCGGATAAGACCCTCTTTGTTTCTCCAGTCTTCCTTGACCTTTACCCAGCATTTAAGATTGACTTTTATTCTGAAAAAGTTTTCCAGCTCCTGTCTTGAAAGGGTAGCCGCCTTTTTCAGCATAGCTCCGCCCTTGCCGATGACGATGCCCTTATGGGATTCCCTTTCGCAGTATATTACAGCGTCGATGTCGAGAATATCCTTATCGCTTCGTTCCCTCATTCGTTCAACGGTAACGGCAATGCCGTGAGGGACTTCTTCACTGAGGAGATTCAGAAGCTTTTCTCTTATGATTTCAGCTGCGATGACCTTTTCCGGCTGGTCGGTTATCATATCCTGAGGGAAAAAGTGAGGACTTTCAGCCGCAAGCTTCATGACCTCCTGTTCGACAATATCAACACCGTTATTTTCGGTAACGCTTATAGGAACAATTGCCTCTAAGTTAAATTTTCCGCTGAGCTTTGCAATTATCGGCACAAGATCCGATTTCTTCTCGAGCAGGTCGATCTTATTAAGTACAAAGATGACCGGAGTTTTTCCAGCTGTAATATTTTTCAGCATTTTTTCTTCCTGCTCGCTTAAGGGTCTGGTGCAGTCTGCCATAAATATTACAGCGTCAATATCCGCAACAGACTCCTTTACTGTATCGAGCATATGGGTGCTGAGCTTGTTTTTCGGCTTGTGAAGTCCGGGGGTGTCCATATACACTATCTGGACATCACCGATCGTTTTTATACCTGTGATCCTTGTACGCGTTGTCTGTGATTTGCTGCTGACAGAAGCAATTTTCTCGCCGATCACGGAATTTAAAAAGGAGGATTTTCCGGCGTTTGTCCTGCCGATAATTGTTGCGAAAACAGTTTTAGTCATCTTTTATTTTCCTTTATCTTGATGTATCGGTTACGAAAGTAGCGTCCCTTGAAATACCAAGCTTTTCAAGGACAGCTTCTTCCTTTTCCCTCATGAGTCTTTCGTCAAGAGGGCTTGTTTCATGGTCGTAGCCCAGAAGATGGAGCATGGAATGTACAGTAAGGAATCCTATTTCCCTCTCAAGAGAATGTCCGTACATATCCGCCTGCTTTACAGCCATTTCGAGGGAAATTACAACATCCCCCAGCAGTACGAATCCCGTTTCAGCATTGATCTCCTGAGTTCCGTCCTCGTTGGTGAGAGGGAAGGAGAGAACGTCGGTTTCGGTATCCTTGTTTCTGTAGGCCTTGTTAAGACTTCTTATTTCCTTGTTTGAGACAAATGAAACGCTGACTTCGGCGTCTTTTCCGAATTTTTCAGTGGTGAGGACAGCTTGACAGCTGCGTCGTATGAGCATTTTTATTCCTACCGGTATTTTAACTGCATTCTGCTTGTTCTTAACATATACCTTTAATTTTGACATTGTCTATTTTCTCCTTTCATTGTTATACTTCTCATAAGCTTTGACAATATCCTGTACGAGCTTATGTCTTACAACATCCTTTTCATTGAACTTGTGGATATAAATATCATCAACATTTCTCAGTACTTTCATAGCTTCTATAAGTCCTGAGCTTTTGCTGTCGGGAAGGTCTATCTGGGTAACATCTCCGGTAATGACCATTTTGCTTTCATTGCCAAGACGTGTCAGGAACATTTTTATCTGTTCAGAGGTAGTATTCTGTGCCTCGTCGAGAATGATAAATGCATTGTCAAGGGTACGTCCTCTCAT
>JBJEQU010000083.1:0-20407 GCA_051881935.1 Porcipelethomonas sp.
CATTGTGGCAGGATTTACTCCTCCCTCACCCTGTACAGGTTCTATCATAATGGCAATGGTATTTTCAGTACAGGCGTCCTTAAAAGCCTGGAGGTCATTGTACTTTGCGTATGTAAATCCGGGAACCATTCCCCCGAAGCCCTCCTGACAGGCATTGTCCGGCTGACCCGTTGCACTCATTGCCCCGAAGGTTCTTCCGTGAAAGGACATTTTCGCCGTCACGATATTGTAATGACCGGGACCGTATTTTTCAACGCCGTACTTACGTGCCATTTTTATCATTGCTTCATTTGCCTCTGTACCGGTATTCTGATAAAATATTCTGTCCATGCCGATCGTTGTGCATATTTTTTCTGCAAGAATCGCCTGGGGTACGGTATAGGGATAATTGAAGGTCTGCATAATAGTCTTTGCCTGACCGCAGACTGCATCTACTACCCTGTCGCAGCAGTTTCCGACGGAATTTACTGCAATACCTGCATAAAAATCAAGATAAGCCGTGCCGTTTTCGTCGTACAGATAAACGCCCTTTGCACTGTCTGCCAGAAAATCAAAACGCTCATAGGTTTCGATCATATACCTGCCGACCTTGTCCCTGATCTCCTTTGCTGTTAGACCCGTTTCTGAAAGTTTCATTTTAAGCATCTCCCTTATAGTTTAAAAAAACAAAAAGGACAATGACGCCTTATATGACGTCATTGTCCTGCGTTTGTTATCTTCAACAATTACAGTATAAATCTTTCCCGGCCAAATGTCAATACTTTTCAGGAATTTCGGCATAATATGGCAATATGCCACAGGAAATCAAAGATAATATGTGAATATTCGCTAACATATCAGTAGTTTTTATGGGTTAATATTTTCACCTGCACATTTTCTCTGTTCGATATATCGAACAATATATCCACAGCAGCGGCGAAGCCGTCATGCAATAAAAAAGCAGATAAAATGCACTTCCCCTTCGCCGTTGTTTATATATTTATGCTCCGCCTCACAGTTGAAGCGGAAAATCTCATCAGGCTTAACCTCCTGGACTTCCCTTCCCGTGTCTACAGTCAGGACCCCCTCCAGAACAGAAAGATATTCCCTTGTTCCTGCTCCGTGACCACCGCTGAGATAAACTCCCTCCGGCTGGATGTCTATGCGGTAAATTTCAATTTTTTTGTTGTCCTCATAGGGAAAACAGGTTTTCACCGTGTATTTCTCCCCCACCTTGATAGGATAAACATCTGCCGTTTTCACCAGATAGGACTCCTCTGGAGGGGAGGCGATAAGCTCGGTAAACTCCATCCTGAGACCGCTTGCGATCTTGCCGAGAACATTTATGGAAGGATTGGCCTCCCCATGCTCGATCTGGTAAAGCATACTTTTGCTGACGCCGGTCTGTTCGGCAGCAGCGTCAAGACTCATCCCCCGGGAAGTGCGTATCCGGCTGAGATTTTTTGATATATTATAGCTCAGATAATCCATGATGACCTCCATTGCGGACAGAGCTGTCAGAGCCTGATAAACACGTCTGTTTCAGCTTTAAGCGACGATGAAATATTCTTGTTTACATCCATCTTGTCCGTGATCCTGTTCATGTCGTTTACGAGGATATTTGTCCTCTCTGTCACCATATTGACTCCCTGTGCACTTTCATTTACAGAATTTGCAATACTGCTGATAGACTCGGCTATCTGTGTCATAGAGTGCTGGAATTCAATAATTTTCTCATTGAATTCATCCATTGAATTTTCAATAAACGTTGCCTTGTTCCTGTATTCCTCACCGAATCTTACAAATGCTTCAAACTCAGGGAGAATATATCCGGTCATGAATTTGACCAGCTCGCCGGAATTTTCCGACAGGGCAGTAACAGATTTGATAACGATCTCGTTGATATGCTGGATCTTGTCTGCACATTCCCGGCTTGAGTTTGCAAGAGAGCCTATCTCAGTGGCAACAACTGAAAAGCCTTTTCCTGCTTCCCCGGCTTTTGCCGCCTCAATAGAAGCATTTATCGAAAGAAGCTTGGTGTATCTTGCAATGCTCATAATTTCGTTAGTAAGTGCGCTTACCTCATTTACGCTTTCGCTGTCCTCAATGGATTTTTTCAGCACGGCCAGCATATCACTGACCTTCTGGTTGGTATTTTCCATATTGGTTCTGGCGGACAGCTCAATTTCATCAGCATGGGCTTTCATTTCCTTGCTGTATTCGTTGATAGTATTTGTCCTGTCAGCTATAACATTGACCTTTGCTTCCATCTCGGAGGTATTGTCATTGATGACCGACGCACTCTGAGACATATTGTTCATAGTGGCAGAAAGCTCATGGGTAACATTGGAAACATCCTCGACGCTCTTGTTTGACGTGTCCACGCTTACCATAACATCGGAAACCACAGCCTCCATATCCTGTGCATTGTCGGAGATGACCTTGAGAATATTCTGCAGCTTTCCGAGGAACTTGTTTATACCGACTCCCAGAGCGGATATCTCGTCATTTGAAACTATCCTGATACGCTTTGTAAGATCTCCCTGACAGTTGTCGATATCACTGATAATTTCATCCATGCCTTTTCTTGCAATTGACAGCGGTCTTGCAACCTTGAAAATAACAATGACAACAGCAATGACAAAGGCGGCAATGCTTACAGCGATAATTATACGGCTCATGACCACAGAATTACTGTAAACATCGGAAAGACTTTTTCTTGCCTGCTCTGTTTCAGAATCGGTAACTTCAGTTATTTTGAGTATTTTCTGGTCTATCTCATCGGCATACATAGCGATCTGGTTGTTTGCACAGCTGTATGCATTTTCATTGTCTCCTGCAGCACTGTACGCAAGCAGGTCTGAGATGTAGTATTCCAGATTGCTGACGCTTTCTTTAAGTGAATCGTAATCCTCCGAATCGGAAACATACTGCCCGTACTCCTCAAGCTCTGAATTGAGACGGTCTTCATTTTCACGGATATCCTCAACTATCTCAAGCATAGTATTAAAATCCGTTGCAACAATATGCGAAAGGGACATATTATGTATTTCCTGAGTTGCCGAACGGATATCGCTGAGCTTTGAAATGCTCACCATATACTCATCAGTAATTTTTTCAGCACTTGTATTGACATTTTCTATATTTTTGATTGCAACCACATTTGAGAATACAGATACCCCACCGAGAATAAGTACTATCAGAAGAATTGCGATCTTGATACTGACTTTTATTTTCACGCTAACGCCCCTCCTCCATGTTATCATTCAGTAATTGCAGCGGATATACCGTTTGCAAGCTTATCCAGAAGCTCCTGCAGATCAATATTGTCAGGATTTCCCGCAGCTATAACAGCCCCGAATTCAGCACAGGGCGTCCAGAATTTGTTTCCTACCCTCTGAACCACTCCGAACTCCGACTGCTCTATAACAGCCTTTATGGCAGGCACTTTCATAACTTCATCAGATGCTGCGGCATTAATGTTTGAAGGTCCCTGATTTCTCTCCACAAACCTCAGGGTCTGATTTTCCTCGTTGGTTACCCAGTCAGCAAATTTATATGCCCATTCCTTGTTTTCACTGTAATAGTTCACCCCGACCATTTTATATCCGGTGAAGGACGCCATCTGCACCTGTTTTCCATTGCAGGTATAGGTCGGCAGCTTGCAGGCGCCGCAATCCTCGCCCCAGTACTTTTCCACGTCCACAGAGTTCCATACGCCGCTTATTCCGGCAATTATCGAACCGTCTGCCACACCGCTGACAAAAGAGCCGTCCTCTCTTGATTCAAAGGCGGAATTTTTGGTGATATCCAGCATTGCCCTGGCAACATCGGTCCCCTTGATGTCCCCTTCTGTGGAATTCCAGCTGCAATAGTTTGTCACACCGTCGTCATTAAGTCCCATTTCAAGACCGGTGTTTCCGAAAAAGGTGTACATGTACCATCCGGAGGTAAGCTCCATGGTAAATTTTTTCTTGTTTTTCTTTGCAACAGCCAGTATTCCGTCAAGGGTCTGCACATCACTGTCACTGAAATATTTTTTATTGTAATAGAGGAAATAGCCGTTGTCAGCAGTCAGGGGATATGCGTACATCCTGCCGTTTATAGTGGCAGCGGCTGACGATTCAGTGGTATTTCTCAGGCTGACAGCGTCAGAGTCCGGTATCGGTTCCAGCACTCCCGAAGCGACCATTACACTGAGCTGGTCATCAGGTATTGTAAAGACATCTGCCGCATTGTGAATATCATTTAAAACGTTGTCTTTAGTTTCGCTTTCAGAGTTTGCCTCGACGGTAATTTCAAATTCCGCTTCACCGGCATATTCCTGCTTAAAGCTTTCGATCATCTCATTCATAAGGTCAAAATCGTATTCTTCAGCCCAGACTTTAAGCTGTACCGTCTGACCTGCGTTATTATTTTCCGAAGCAGCCGTTTCAGAACTGCTGCTGTTTCCGGCAGTACTGCCCGAAGAACAGGCTGACAGCAGAACAAGCATTGACAAAGCTGCGCCGATATATTTAACAGGTTTATATTTAAAATGTTTATTTTTCATAGCTTTATCCCTTTCGTCTGATATAACAATATTATAACACAAAACCGGATATTTTTCAACAATTTTTTCCAAATTTATAAAATAAAATCCGTTTCAGCATGTAGAAAAACCTCAATTACAGGCAAATCGGGGACGCTTTGCAAGTGAAAGCGTCCCCTTTAAGTTTTTTTACAATTATTTTTTAAAAAATATCATTCTCCCGGTTCACTTCCTCCTGAAAGAACCCCGTCAACATACACCGGTATATTCTGCGAGGTCACAAAATCCGTCCCCAGTCCGGCAAAGCTGAAATCATTTGAGCTGTCCCACGCTCCCGATTCTGAACCGACTGTGAAAATTATTCTCGGTGCGCCCACCGGTACTGAATAATCGTTCCAGTCAAGCCGGACATAATACACACTGCCGTAAGCCTGCACAGGCTGTGACATGGTAACGCTTCCGCTTCCGTCATAGTCAAGAGTGCAGTACACATCGTCGGCTGACTCCAGCTCGCTTATATCAAAGTAGTATCTGATTGACGCATTTTCCGTCCTTTCCGGCATACCTGTTATGCAGCCGAGATAAAGTCTGAGCGTAGTGCCGGTGCTGCTGTCGTCAGAACATTTTACAACAGTATAATACTCATCCGGCTTTATTTCCTCCTCAAAGGAAAAATTACTGTCGGTTTCCTGTCCCTGACCATAGAAGTGGCAAAGACCAGCCAGAGCCCCTGTAAATCCGGCATTGTAGTCAAGAGCGACCTCATTCTGCTGGTACTCCCCTGTGCTGTCATTATGTTCGTCATTTCCGTCCGGACCGCCGACTAAAGCACCGATAAGGGTGTGCCTGTGGGTATTGGTATCAACGTCTATGGCAAGACCCGAAGCGGCTCTGTGATGAGGATACTGTGCGGAATTTTCACTGAATCCGGTTATATAGCAGCGGTTCAGCGGATTGTCCCCCATAATATATTCCATCTGTCCCTTCGCCCAGTCTGAATATACCTCATCTCCCTGATACTTGCTGTAGATAAGAGCCGTAAGCTGTGCATTGCAGTTGTGACGTGCAGAACCCCAGTAGGAAAAATATGCATACCCTCCGGGAGTATTGTATTTTGTACGGCAGTTGTCAAGGGCAGTTTTCACTGTGTTCCAGCTGCCTGTATCATTTTTCACTTCGGCATAAAGACACTGTGCTGCCGCCCACATGTTGTTCCAGTCAAAGTGGTCACTGCCCGAACCGGCATTTTTCAGCCAGTTCTCCGCATCCTCAAGATAAGCCGTTTCCCCTGTGGATATATACAGCCACAGTGCCGCAAAGGAGAGATCGTCATAAAAGCTTGAGGAAGTGTAGTATCCGTCTGACGGCGCTGTACCCAGAGGTGAAGATACCGCAAAATCATAAAGCGACCTTGCATAGGTAAGACACTTATCTGAAAATTCCTTGTCGTAATCTATGAAATTTACTGCATTAACCGCTAAAGCAGCAGCCGTCTGAGCCTTTATATCAGTACCCTTGTCATCAGCCGTAAGGAAGTACGCACTGCGCTTTATTGAAACGTCCTGAAGCTCCGGAGGCATCCACGAATCGTTGTCATAGTCTCCGTCCCCCACCTGATAGCAGAAAGCTACGGTGTCGCCGCTGTCGTCCATAAATGTGCAATTCATAAAGTACTGGCAGAAATATTTCATCAGATCCATGTAGTGCTTAGTCTGACCTGTTTTTTCAAAGGAGTCCCCGAATTCATAATATCCCCAGCCAAGGACTGACGCACTCTGAGCCTCCGGAAGTCCCATTTTAACATGATCTCCGGCGTCATGGAATCCGCCGCTTACATCAACGCAGCCGTCACCGTCCGGATCAAGGACTGCCTGATTGCTGCTTATAAAATCATCGGTAAGATTTGTCTGCGAAAGGGGGTACACGCTGTCCTGCAGATGGCAGCTGCTTCTCCAGGGAATATCCGTCAGCTCGTCAACCCCCTGTCCGCACATCTCAGCGTCATAAAAATAGAGTGAATACTGCAGTCCCTTAGCAAAATTATAGATATTTTCCGGATAGAGCGTAAACATATTTTTTATGAGAAATTCGGATATATTGCTTTCAAGGAAGCTTTTCTGTTCATCAGTTTCAGTCCAGTAATGACTGTTTCCGGAAAGAGTTTCCATAACGCCCCTGTCCCCGAGCTGTGTAAGGAATGTCTGTGCATCCGAAAGAGGATTTACATCGTCTGCATCACCGTGAAGTATAAGACAGTTTGTATGCAAGTCTCCCGAGCATGCAGAGGTATCATAAAACAGCCTGTTTCCGCTGACCGACACAACAGCCTTTATCCCGCTTTTGTCAAAGTCCGTTTCATTTACAAGATAATTGCTGTAATACATATTGTCGGCTATCTCCGCACCGGAGGAATATCCGGCAAGGGCGATATAGTTCGGGTTCAGTCCGTATTCATCAGCATTTTCTCTGACCCATTCCACAGCCGATGCCACATCCTCTGCCGCATTTTTCATCGTTTGGTTGAAAGCACCGGTTGACTCCCATTCAGGATTCAGGCGGTAATCTATGGAGATGCTGACATATCCTTTTTGTGCAAACGCCGGTGCAAGCTCTGTTACCGGGTCCCAGGAAGAATCCTTGCTGCCCGTATACATTCCTCCGCCGTGTACCCAGATTATTACCGGACGCTTTTCAAAACCGTCATTTTCCGGCTGATACAGATCCAGCTTCAACGAAATATCACTTAGCTGATAATCCTTCTTTTGAGCATAAACAATATCCTTCTGTACACTGACCGAATTGAAAACGGCTCCGCTGTAGCGTGAATTTTCCGAAAGCTCCGCCCTTTTCATCATTACAAGGTCTAAAATATTGACCGTATCATCACAGTTAAGGTCATAAATTTCCTCCGGCAGATAAGCCCCCAGAAGAAAATCCGACTGGCTGCTGAAATTCTGCACGGTGAAAAGACCGCCTGCCGCAGATGCAGTAAGTGAGGTCATAAGGGAAAATGCCGCTGCTGCTGCGACAATTTTTTTCAGTTTCATCACATCATATCCTTTCCTTTCATCAGAATAAAAACGTCTGTAATTCTTATAGGTAGATTATAAACCCTGATATAAGGATATGGCAATAGGAAACAAGTAAAAACATCATTTTGCTTAACACAAACAACAGCAAATTGTGTAAATTCAACAATGATCTATGTACAAATCCTGTGTGAACAAGTTATAACATGTTCATAGTTATATGCACTTATCTTTTCTTTCTGAACCTGTCAAACAAATTCTTTTTCTCATACGGCTCACGGTCTATGGACACGACACTATAACCTGTTTTTTCAATTGCCGCCTCCAGAGATCCATCGGGGATGTCGCTTTCTGTAATAATTACTGTTTCCCCTCTGGCATGGGACGAGCTGACTTTTTTTATTGTAAAGCTCTGCCTTATTTCGTCATTGACGTGAGCCTCACACATTCCGCACATCATTCCGTCTATTTTTAATGTTATTTTTAACATAGCCATTCTCCTTTTTAATTTCCATGGGTATTGCCGGACACTGCACTGAATCATCCGTTTAGTCCCGGGTCAATACCTTTTGTTTTTATAATGGATTGGTATAAGCTGACCCTCTGCCCTGAAAATCAGACCCTGCCTGATCACGAGTTAGTGGTTGCTAACCAATATATACAGTATACACCTGTTTCCTGATTTTGTCAACTGTCTGGAAACAAGACTTTACATGCTCAGAATCAGAAGCCAGATCATCCATAAACTCACCGGCACGGAGCAGTAATTCCGCCTTATCCTTCACAATTTTAAGACAACACCGCATAATTAACGGCTGTCGCCTTTGCCGCACATCTGCTTGCAGATTTTCCGTCATATCACACAAAAATCTCTTGACATACGCCCGGAGGAAGTGCCCTTGGAGTACGCCAGTATGCCTGCGAAATTTTTATGCAATCTGACAAAAAATCTGACTTCGCATCTGCACGACAATAATTATGCGGTATTGCCTCAATAGTTAATTGGCGGAGCAATATATATAACGGAGAACATCCGGCATACACTCATGATATCGGTAAGCTGGCAGAACATTGCAGAGAACTTGGAGAAAACTTTTCTGATAACCTTGAAGATATTTCGGATTCACTTACATTGTGGGGATCAAAAAGCAGATACGACCCATATATAACCTTTTCAAAAAAGAAGTATGATAAAGCTAAAAGTATTTATGATGAAATTCATACAAAGCTTGTGCAGGAAATTGCTCCGATTTATAAAAATGAGCAAACCGCAGATTGTGATTTGGATAAATTGAATCAGGACATGACAATGCAATAACAACGGAATATTATACAACCAGAGTCGCAGATGCGGCTCTTTATCCGGACAGCAAAAAAGCCCGCAGATACGGGATTTAAGGGGCGGACTTGCAGTTATTTCATATTTTCTGAAGCGTACCATAACAGAGCTTGACACATGCAAGCACGATATATCCGAAGTCAAGGAAAGCTATGTCGACAGGAATTAGCCGGCACCTATCATTTCATCAACAGTGTCCTTAATATCCGGTTCCAGATTGTCAATGATACTGTGCCGCCTGTTCCCGAGTGTGCTCACACCGCACCTCCTACAGCTCTATGCAGTCATCTGATTTCTTGCCTGCAAGTACCCTTGTTCCCACGGCAGTAAGCTTTGCCGAAAGATATTTAAACGGGGTATCTGCAAGAGTTGTAGGCTTTCCGGTATCGGAATTTCTCAGCTTTATATACCTACTTTCATACAGATAGTCAATACTTCTGATAACTTCATATTCCTCCACATCGGAAAGAACATATTTAAGCTCTGTAAGCTTTTTGAAGCCGCCGGAAAGAACATTAAGCATCTGGAGTATACGCCCGTTATTCACAAAGAAATTTCCATTTTCTATTTCCTGCTTTAATTTTTCAGATTCGTAATTCATTGCTTCGATTCTCCTTTAATTTCCAGCAGAACATTCATTATCCTGTCCAGCTGACGTCTTGTATTGTCCTGCTCTCTAAAAAAATCCTCTCGTGTAATGTGATCTGCCTTGACCCTTGCGATGTCTTTCTGGCATTCGCACAGTAGGAGCAGATAGCGGAAGTCCTTCAGGAGCAGTCAAAAAGCTTTGAGGACCTTCTTGCTTCTGCTGAAAAGCAGGGCATTGACCTTGAGGAATTTTTCGAGACCAGCTGGCAGGAATTCAAAACTAAGGACGACATCAGGGAGAAGCTTTTTCCCATATTCTTCAATGAGTACATGGAGTATATCCCGGTACTTGCCAATGTCTACATGTCGCAGATGGATTCAGAGCTGGTGGTTGAGCAGATATCCGAAAGAACCAGCGGCTGGGCGGCGCAGTGGAGCTATGAGCTTTCGGAGCTTATGCATCTTTCCTCCCACAATGAAATTGAAGCTATCCTTGCAAAGGGACTTAAAAGCGGCAATGGAGTTGACGCTGTTGCAAGGGATATTCTGGAAAACGGCATCAGGGACGAGTATTACAAAGCAAGACGTGCGGCGCTGACAGAAACCCTCAGGGCACACAGCATGGCGGCAGAGGAAGCTATACAGCAGTGCCCGGCGTCAGAATACAAGGAATGGGTACACACCGGAAACTACCGAAATGAGCCAAGACCAAATCACATTGCAATGAGCGGTCAGATAGTAAGAAAGGACAGGAATTTCCGGCTCATTGGTGCCAACGGTATAACATACCTTGCCGATTTTCCCCATGACCCTGTACTTCCGGCAGCGGAAGTCATAAACTGTCACTGTATTCACAGAGGGGTCGCTTCCGCAGATATTCTCGGGCTTTCCCTTGAAGAGCGAAAGAGAATGCAGCAGCAGGCAATTGAGGATATGGGTGACGAATGGGAAAAGGAGCTTGAAGCTGAAAACAAGGCAAGAGCCGGAATAAACGAGGACACTATAAAATGCGACTGGCTCAGAAACAAAAAGACTGTGGAAGAGAGGAAAAAATATTTCCGCTCGGATTCACGGTGGGCGCTGTTTGAAAGCGGCGTTATTCAGAATGACGCTGACCTCGAAAGGCTGTACAAAACGGTTGAAACAAAATACGGCACCAGAAAAGTCTTTAAAACGTTGACGGAACTGAAAAATGATGGTATAATAACAGTATCGGATAGTGCTTTGAAGCATTCGACTGTGGGAAATTTCGCCAACTTGAAAAATCCTAAAAAACCTCCAAGCGAAAAGAATGGTGGTAAAATGAAGGGCGGCGGACATTCTCAGGCTAACATAGACTTACTTGAATCCAAAGGTTATTCATATACGATTACTAAAACTTATGATAATGGTGTAAGAATTGGTAATGTAGAAATGCATAAAAAATCCGAAAAAAAGTTTGATTCCGGGCAATCATGGTTTCCAAAAGAATGGGACAATGACGAAGTACTTAAAGCTGGTACATATATTGTCAATGCAGTACATTCAGACGAAACCAAGAGATTTGGCAATTATAATGGTGTTCGTGTAGGTATTTATGTTGATGAAAATGGTTATCCATCAACCATTTTCCCAGATTCAAATAAGCAACCATAAAGGAGCTGGTACTATGGTAAGCAAAGAAAAATTTTATAAAACTATAAAAGACGAAAAAAAACTTGATAACAATTATCCTTGGCTTGAGGAAGAAATCTGGATTCCAAGGCTTGAATCTCTCGGCGAAGACGAAGATGACATTATTGAATTCATGGATAACGCTGATGAAGAAACCCTCTCCGCTCTGTGGTCGGTCTATGATGAGCTGATGGATAAATTCCCAAGCGAAAAAATGGATAAGGCGATTGACCGTTTCCTTGGAAATTACCATAGGGCGTTTGACAAGAAAGGTACGGAAACGGATAAGGGTTGAAAAATTGCTTGATGAACTTGACAAAGCCTGGAATGATACTGATGACCCACGCTGGAAAGGCGAAAATCCAAGATGTTCAGAAATAGATGATATACTTATACCGTTATTTAAAAAAATGGATGATGATGAATTGCTGAAAATTCTCAATGGTATTCCAAAGTCCAAAAGATTGGGATGATAATAAGATTATTGCAGCCGGAACATATACCGCAAACAATGGTAAAGAAAACGGGATAATTAAATCCGAAATATACGAAGGTGTAGAAGTAATGATTTTTATCAATGATGATGAGGTGGGTACTATATTTCCAAATAACATGAAACAACCTAAAGGAGATGAATGGGAATATGCAAGAGATTGATACAAATAAACTAAGTAAACTTATTAAAGAACTTGATGAACTTCATCCGTGTGATGATATGCGACGTGATAAAGTACTTAAAAAAATGCTTTATTATTGTGGAAATGACGAAAAAAAATAATTTCCTTTCTTTCAACATTGAATTTGAATGATCTTGAAACAATGAGCGAAATATTTGAGGATATATCCATAAAGCTTAACAAGAGCAAAACATTCAAAAAGGCTCTTGAAGAAATCACAAGCAAATACCCAAATGTTGATTTCTGTCTGCAATATTGCTAAGCACTCTGCAAATGCAGGGTGCATTTTTATACCCAAAGTGATTATTTCCAAAATGGAAACAGTTCATAGTGCATCTCGGAAGAGGTGCTATTTTTATACCCAAAAATAAATATCAGAAAGGAATATTATTATGTTAGTTGAAACAGCAAAAATAAACAAGCAGGAAGTGACTGTTGTAAGCAGTCTTGACATTGCGGAAACGTTTGGAAAACGTCATGATGACGTATTAAAATCTATCCGTAACCTTGAATGTTCAGAAGAATTTCGACTCCGCAATTTTGCGGAGTCCTCTTATACAAACTCTCAGAATAAGAAACAGCCAATGTACTATGTTACCCGTGACGGCTTCACTCTTCTGGCAATGGGTTACACAGGTGAAAAGGCTATGAAGTTCAAGGAAGCATACATCAAACAGTTTAACGTCATGGAACGTATGCTTCAGGGCAAGCTTATCGAGCGTGAAAAAGGCATTGCAGTCCGGCAGTCACTTACAAAGGCTTTACAGCTTTCCGCAGAAAATGAAAGAATGCACGGTCATGCATATTCTGCATATACAAACTGCATATACAAGGTTTTATTTGGCATGAACGCAAACCAGCTAAGGGAGAATTACGGCATATCCGGAAAGGATAATCTGAGGGACTGCTTTTCTGCCGAGGAATTAAAGGCGGTACAGTCGATGGAATGTATGGTCAGCGGTCTTATCGACTGCGGCTGGGGATATGATAAGATCAAGGCGTTTATAGCTGAAACAAACACAAAGAGAATAGCTGGTTAAGCGTTTCGGTAATATCCGGAGCGTTATTTTTATATTCAATTTTATGAAAAATTTTCAAAAAGTGCTTGACATTTGTAGCTACATATGTTATACTATAGATACAGTAAGGAAACACTTACGAGTATCAGGGCAAGCTGAGAAAGGAGAAAAAAATGGAGCAGACTATGACAAGTAAGGAATTTGATTTACTGATAGCTTTGATTCTTAAAATGCTTGAAAAGGGCGAAACCGAAGAAGTAATCGAACTTCTTAAAGAAACGAGAACCAAGAAAAACAACGAGGAATAAACCACATACCAAGTATGAAAAACGAGGCGGACTTGCCGCCGCCTTGTTTTATTGCTTAATAATCACGGCTTGCCCTGAATGTCAAGAAAGGTCGTGATTAACATCGAAAACGGCAAGAAAATGGGTAGACCTACTAACAATCCTAAAAATCATGTAGCACGGTTAAGGCTATCTGATAATGAACATCAAAAACTAATGGAATGTTGTAAAATATCAAATATGACCATTACAGAAGTTTTAAAATTAGGAATTGACAAGGTTTATGACAGTCTTAAAAAAAAATAACACAAACCGCCACACATCGAAAATGTACGGAATGTGTTATACACCAACACAAAAGGTTGATAACTTATTTTAATTTATAATAAGCTTCTAAAGCACTCCTTCCGGGGTGCTTTTTTGAGCTGTTTTATCGTTTTTGAAAATTTCAGGATAATATAATTGCTCGCCCGTAATACTCAGCATCTTTTTATTTTATTATAAATCATGTTTAAAACGTCTTTTAAAGGCGTTTTTTTAGTCCTGAGTAAGACGTTAAACTGCTTGAATTTTTAAACGGAGGTGTTTCAATGGAAAAAATCGAAAAGTCACGCTGTCTTTCGGACGCTAAAATCCAGTTTGTTTCTCTTGTGGACAAGGCGGCAAACAGGCGGCAGTTCCTTATCACAAAGGCTGAAAACGGTACTGCAAGCTTTTCCACTGCCGGCAGGATAATCAAGACCGACAGCGAAAACCATTACGTAACCGGTATTGTCTACGAGCCGTGCGCCGAGGACACTCAGGGCGATACCATGACCGCCGAAGAGATCACAAAGGCGGCTTACTGGTTTGCCAAAAACGGCAGCGGAGTTGACCTGCAGCACAACTTTGAAAAGTTTGAAGATGCTGCTGTGGTGGAAAGCTGGATCGCAAAGTCGGACTTTGAAGTCGGCGGCGAAAAGGTCTGTAAGGGTTCGTGGCTTATGACTGTGGAGATCTCCGACCCTGAGGTCTGGACGGCAGTCGAGAAAGGCGAGATCACCGGCTTTTCCATGGGCGGTACGGCAGTGTGTACCGAAAAAGCTGAAGAAAATGAAAAGAAAGGATTTTTTAAGGGTATGTTCGGAAAAATCAAAAAGGGCGCAGTTGCGGATAAGTTCAACCAAAGCGCAAAGTCTGCACTGTTCTGGCAGGGATATGAATCACTCAGAAGGTGTCTTGTAAAATACAATCCCGACCTTGGCAAGGATGAATTTGAAACTGATGAGGAAACTATCAGGGAGGCTCTGACAGACTTCTCCGCTATCATTGAGGGAGTTCTTACAGAGCAGGATATTTCAGCGGTACTTTCCGCAGCCGTTCCGGCTCAGCCGATCGAGAAAGCCGGAAAGAAGATAAGCGACAAGAACATGAACGTTCTTGAGGAAATTCACGGAATGCTCAAAACTCTCATTGACAGTGTAAAACCGGCGGAAGAGCCTGTAAAGAAAAACGATATCGAAGACATTCCCGAAGATATTGACGCACGTATTTCGGAGGCTGTCGCAAAGGCTGTCAAACCCCTTTACAAGGCAAGAGGAATGGCAACCAACCTCAACAACGAGCCTGAGCCGGTAAAAAAGGAATCTGACCTTTTCGCCGGAGTATTTATGTAAGGAGGACTACAGATGAAAAGCAACAGAACTATTATTTCAAAAGCCGCTGCGGACACTTCTGCCCTTGGCACCGGAGGCAAAATGAACGCTGAGCAGGCAAGCCAGTTTATGACCTTTATGCAGGACTATTCACCTTTTCTGAACAAGGTCAACTTTATCAGGATGCTGAAGACCACAAGAGATCTTGACAGCCTTGATGTAAACAAACGTGCCCTTCGCCGTCAGGTGGAAAACGGAGACAATGTACCGACAGGTACTGTTTCCCACAAGCGCCGCACTCTTACCGCTGTAGGAGTTATAATGCCCTATGACGTTATTGCTCCCCCAATTAACTATTGAACTTTCTGCTTGTTCTAAAGCTGAATCCTGTCGTCAGAAAAACTTGCAATACGACAGTATTCCTGCGTTTTTCTTCCTAAGCCTTCATCTTTATCTCTGCGCATAAATATTCAATAGTTAATTGGCGAAGCAATAATTGACAAAAAATGACACCTTGTGGTATAATTAAAGAAGTGAATCGGGTGTCTGTATATAACGGTAGGCGGTTTAATATTCCCCTCGGAAACGGGGGTGAGCCGGATGAGTACTATGGAAATACTTACATTACTATTGCTGATTATTGAAGTAGTAAAGCTTGGCAATAAACCAAAAAAATAACCGCCCACCCTTGCAAAATGTGACGGTTATTTTTAACATTTACATTTGAGGGGAAACCGCTTATCGCAGCCGCCCTTTTCACTTTTATTATACCATAATTTCTTAAAATGTCAAGCGTTCTTTTAAAGTAAAGGACGCTGTTTTTATGACTGTAGACATGCATAATAAACTGTTTATGCAGAATATCCAGGCAGTGGGCATAAACAGGGTGTAATTTATACTAATCCCTTTAATTCTGGCAGACTAAAGTCTGTCGGAGTTTAGCCGACAAAGTCGGCGTAAGGGATTGCATGAGACGGGATTTATATTACAGTTTTGAGGATTAGTATTAGTTGACAAAAAATGACACCTTGTGGTATAATTAAGACAAGGTGTTTGCATAAGACGGCAGGCGGTTTCTCCCGTAAGGGAGGTGATAGATATGGTTACATACGAGGGACTTTTTATGTTCACAAGCGTATTGATCAGCACTATCTCTCTTTGTTATTTGATTTTTCATAATGACAAGAAATAATTTCTTTTAAATAAAAAAAGAAATACCGCCCAACCTGCAAAATGTGACGGTATTTCTTAATACATTACATTTTCGGGTGAACCGCTTGTTGCAGACACCTTATCTGCTTTTATTATACCATAATTTCTTGAAATGTCAAGCGTTCTTTTAAAGGGCGCTGTTTTTATGCCCGGAAACGGGTACGATTATAATTTATTTTGTGGAGGATATTAAAATGGCTAAGAATTTATCATATTTCATGAGAGAACAGAAGGAAGAAACCGTAAAGGCTAAGGCACCTGAAAGCTTCAGGGATGAAAACGGAAATCCCCTTGAAATGGAGATCCGGCTCCTTTCCACGGACAAGATCAGAAAGATCAATGAAAAATACCGTGACCGCAAAATAGCTTTTGACAAGTCCGACCGTCCTTATATCAACAACGGTGAGGTGGTTTTCCAGAGTGAAAGTGACACCGGCAGGGCGCTTCGCCACATTATCGCCGAGGCTCTGGTGTACCCTGACCTCAAGGACAAGGAGCTTATGGACTTTTACAAATGCTATGACATTACGGAAATGCCTCTCATGGTATTTTCAAAACAGAGTGAATACGACTATGTTTTCAGAACTGTCATGACCGCCCTTGGAATTATTGAAAAGAGCGAAAATGACGATGAGCTTGATACCGCAAAAAACTAATATCCTGCAGGGGCTCAAATGAATACTGGGCGCATGTTTTATGGCAGCGCCACGGACTGCGTATGGAAGAGTTTGAGAAAATGCCGGAACGCACCAGACTCTTCTATATCGCTTCCGAATTATGTGAGAGCCAAAAACCCTGCAGGAGGGAAATTGATATTTTGCTTGCTATGCTAAAAAGCGGGGTGAGGTTGTAATGGCATACGCTATGAGTTCCATAATACGCCTGATAGATGAGGCGAGTCCTGTGCTGAATAATATAGGAAGCACGGGAACGAGAGTCGTTGCCGGACTGGAAGAGGGGTTTGTAAGGGTCAATTCCGCAGTTGACAGAGCAGCGAAAGCTATATCTGATTCCTCTGAATTTGTGTCAAAATTTGAAAGCAGCACTTCCGGCATAACCACACAATCGGAATATCTTGCCGCTGCTATAGCTAATGAATCGGAAGAATTGCGAAGGAATGCACAGTCATTACAGTTGAAAGCGGACAAAGCCGAACGTGCGGCTGAATCGGAAAGAAGGCATTATGAAGAGATCCAGAAGGAAATCGACGCCGAAGAGAACGCTTCAGATGCTCTGAAAGAAAAGGCAGAGGCAACTCTTAAAGAAGCAGTTTCCCTGGAAAAAACCGCTGAAGCCTGGCGAAAAGAAGCTGACGCTGCCGAACAGGCATATATAGCTTCGGAAAATACTGCAGCCTCAGCTGCTGACACGATTCAAGCAGAGGAAAAGCTTGCAGACTCACTGAACCAGACAGTCCAGATGGAAAACAAAGTCGCCGAAGCCTGTGCAAATACGGATGCTGCAATGGCTCAGACCTCCGGAGCAGCTGTCGAGGCGGCAGCCTCTGTTGAACAGCTTTCCGGCAATACGTCAGGGGTGGTAACTGCAAGCAGATTATTCGCCGATGCACTTGCCAAAGAAGCTGAAAAGCTGGAACAATCTGCCATAAGTGCAAGAAATGCGGCAGAGGAAAAACGAAAAATTGCACAGGAAGCCAGTGAAGTACATAAAAAGCTGAAGGAGCAGATCGAAACATCAGATGTGGTCACGGACGCTCTTGCCGAGCAGGCTGAACAGGCAAGGCAAACGGCAAAAACCTTTGATGATATTGCCAAACGTGCTGAACAAAGGGCACAAAAGCTGGAAGCGGCGGCTACGGCATCAAGAAAGAACGCTTCTGCCGCCGAGGAAGCAGCAGCGGCTGATGAACAGTTATACAATTCTGCCGTAAAGGTCAGCACAGCCGAACAGCAAGCCGCCGAAGCGCTTAACAGAACAGAGCATGAGGCTGAGGAATATGCGGACTCCATGAAAGAAGCGTCCGATTCCAGCCGTGACCTTGGCTCTCAGGGGGAAAACACCGCTCAGCTCCTTGAAAGTGCATTCATGGCACTGGGAGTCGAAAGAGTGATCACCGGAATAAAGGACGCTTTCGTGGCGTGTTCACAGGCTGCTATAGAATATGAAAGTGCCCTGACCGGAGTTTACAAAACTGTTGACGGCACTGATGAACAGCTTGCTCAGATAAGTGATGACATAAAATCAATGGCTCTTGAAATACCGTCCACCACGACGGAAATTGCAGGAGTTGCAGAGTCTGCAGGACAGCTGGGAATTGCAACCGACAATATAACCGACTTCACGGAGGTTATGATAAACTTAGGCGAAGCCACAAATCTTTCTTCGGATGAGGCGGCTTCTTCCCTTGCCAAATTTTCCAACATTACAGGAATGGCGGCAGGGAATTATGAAAATCTCGGCTCGGCTGTAGTTGCACTGGGCAATAATTTCGCCACCACCGAAGCGGATATTGTTGCAATGGCAACAAGGATGGCGTCAGCCGGAACCCTTGCAGGACTTACGGAATCGGACATTCTTGGACTTGCGGCGGCTATGTCCTCTGTGGGCATTGAAGCGGAGGCAGGCGGTTCTGCCATGTCAACGCTTATGACGGATATACAGGTAGCTGTGGAAACAGGAAACGACAGTCTGAACGACTTTGCATCCGTTGCCGGAATGACTGCGGAACAGTTTTCGGACCTGTTTGAAAACCGGGCTGTTGACGCACTGAATGCCTTTATTACAGGACTTAACGATGTTGAGAGAAACGGTCAGACTGCAACGGTAATACTTGAAAATATGGGTATTACAGAAGTACGCCTGTCAAACGCAGTAAAATCCCTTGCAAGCAACAGTGACGGCTTGTCAGGTGCGGTCAGGCTTGCCAGTGAAGCGTGGGAGGAAAACACTGCCCTTGCCGAAGAAGCCGGAACAAGATACGGCACTCTCGAAAGCCGTCTTGCCATTACCAAAAATGCGGCAAATAATCTTGAGATCGCTATAGGTGACGCACTGAATCCGGTTGTAGGCGAACTTGCCGACATAGGGATGGGTGTGCTTACATGGCTTACGGAATTTTGTGAGGAACATCCTGCTGTGGTAACATCGGTCACCGGAGTTGTCGGAGCGCTGGCTCTTGCTTCAAAGGGCGTTTTAAGCCTTGTAAAACGCCGTGAAAATATCCTTCAATGGGTCCCTGAAACAGGCGGAAATATAACCTCCTATACATACAGGAAAAGCATTGAGAATATAAAAACACGGCTGAAAATTCTGTCCGATGAGGACACCGTCTATGCGGTAAAAAAGAATGCCGGTCTTGAAAAGAAAATCGGCATTTTTCAGGACATTGAGCAAAAGGATGACGATCTTTCCGAGGAAAAGCTTAATCAGACCATTGAAGAAAAACTGAAGGAAATAAGCAGTCCTGAAATAAGTCTCAGCGTTGAAGCAACGGGCATTCCGTATGTTATTTCAGGCGTCGGAGTCTATGTGATAATAGACGAGCTGGGGATCAGGCGTACTTTCTGGGTGGACGAGGACAGCCACACCTTTAAAGGCAGCAGTCACACTATGAGCCTGACTCTCAACTCGGTAAATGAGTAAGGAGACAGTATGAACAACCCTACCAGTATTAAGGAACTTATACAGCAGATGCTTCCGGAGAAACAGTCCAGCAGGGCACTCCCATGTCCGCTGACAATTTCAATCACATGGAACAGGGTATAAAAGTTGCCGCTGAGACTGCCGATAATGCGAAAAGCCGATGTGAGGAAGTGCTGTCTGAATCGAAGGGATATTCGGACAGCAAAATTGGTGAATCAGAGCGTGTTCACATAAAATAGATGTGCGGATTTTCGGACAGAATTTCCACGGATACAAGGCAAAAATTCGCAGGCAGGCTGTCGCCTGGCAAGAATTTTTAACGCAGTAGACGTGAAATTGTGCCGAAAAGACGTGCGGATACGTTTATGTGAACACGCTCTAATAGGTGGTGCTCCGGAAGCACTTGACACATTAAAGGAGCTTGCCGACGCCTATCAGTCGGCGGCAGACCTGATAGCGGCGCTGCAGATCTATGGAGTCAGGAAAAAGGTTGTCTACTGTCCGGATATCACGCCTGTTGACGGCGTGTGTACCTGGGTGATAAATCATGGCATTGGTCCGGAAACGGCAGATACCAAGGCAGGTCAGATAATTATACAGATCTACGATATTTCCGGAAATCAGGTTGCATGCAATGTTCAGAATATTGTACCGGGTGATTCAAGCATTGTAAAATTTTCGAGCACAAGCGAGATATCAGCCGGAGCTTATTATGTTGCTGTGAACATTGCCGCAACTGACCTGAATGTGAAATCTGCTGTTCTGGGACTTGTTATTTCGGCTGTTTCATCGGATGTTGCGGCTGTTATGAATCTGAAGGAGGAAAATTAATTCTGACTGTTGACATATTTGAGTA
>JBJEQU010000084.1:0-20401 GCA_051881935.1 Porcipelethomonas sp.
GTTCAACGGTGTATCATATCCTGTTCAGTGTGCGGCTGCTGCCGTATTCTCAGAGGAGGGACAGAAGCAGATAAAGGAAAATATTTCATATTATCAGGAAAACGCAAAGATTATTGCAAAGACAATGGACGAGCTTGGAATCAAGTATACCGGCGGTATAAATTCTCCTTACATCTGGCTCAAGTGTCCGGATAATATGGGAAGCTGGGAATTCTTCGATTATCTACTGACTAAAATCAACGTTGTAGGCACTCCCGGAGAGGGATTCGGAAAGAACGGTGCAGGCTGGTTCAGGCTTACTTCCTTCGGCGACAGGGAAAATACTGTTGAGGCTATGAAGAGATTTAAGGAATTATTCAAAAAATAATGAAAAATAAAGACAAGTTATTGCAGCGGTACAGTATTTTCTGTGCCGCAGTAATTTTATTTACCATATGCGGATTCTGCGGCTGGGTCTATGAAATTTCCGTAACATCATATCTTTTCGGGCATTTTGTAAACCGGGGATTTCTGCATATTCCGGTGCTGCCGATTTACGGTGTGTTTTCATTTGTCATGCTGCCTGTGTTCAGAAAGTATAACGGTATTCTGACGGTATTTTTCGGCGGCATGGCAATAACTACCGCTCTGGAGTTTGTAAGCTCATACATAATAGAATGGGTTCTGGGGGAAGGTCTCTGGAGCTACAGCAGCTGGGATTTTAATCTTGACGGCAGAATTTCCCTCTACAGCAGCCTTGCATTCGGCGCTATGAGCGTCATATTAATAAAGATTGCATATCCGCTGGTTAAAAAACTCCATGAGAAGGCGCCATGCTGGATTGTCAACACACTGGGTACTTTATTTGCCGCTGTCATAATTCTGGATTTTGTTTTTACTGGTTTTTTCCGGTAATACTTTTTCTCTGACGGTATACCATATATAATGCAGCTGCAATATGCAATACGGCTGCTCCGGAACGGAGGATTTTAATGAAGAAGGATCCAAAGAAAAATAAAAACAAAATCTATGACGAGATAATGTTCAATGAGGCAGGCAGTGCTAATGACTGCACAGGGCTTATACCTTTTGGTATCACTCAGGAGAGCCAGTACAGGTCATATGAGGATATTAATGATTTCAGTCTGCCGGAAATGGTAAAAAAGGATATCGAGTAAAGCAATTGGGAGGCATTGGTGAATGCCTCCTTTTTGTTGACATAATTTGTAAAAAGTGATATAATTTAATGGTAATTTACAGAAAGGATGGTCTATATGAAGTTTAAAAAAATTGCATCTGCTGTATTTTCAGCGGCAGTATCCCTGTCAATGCTGGCAAATACGGCTGTGTGCTATGGGGAAGGTACTATATACCAGTCAACCTACACCCCAGACAGCATTCAGTATTATTACATTTTCGGTCTTGAAGGTGACCCTCTTGCCTGCTATCCCCAGGCACAGGAAATGGGAGTACATGACTTTGTACTCACTGACGAGGGCAGGGAAGCCTATGAAAAAATTATGCAGGAGCATGAAGCGGCAAAAGAGCTTATCGCCGATACTATCGGAAGAACTCCGGAGGTAAAGTATGACTATACCGCTGCATACAACGGCTTTTCTGCCGCAGTTTCGTATAATGAAATGCGGAATATAAAAAATGCAGCGGATTCAATGGGTGTTACCAATATTGAATGGGGCGGTTCGGTGGCGACATCAGCGGCAGATTCCGACAGCGAAAGCGAGTCTGTAAATGCCGCTGACAGTAACAGCGGTCTGTCATATGAGGATCTGACAAACAAAATATTTGAGGAAACCGGTATTGATGAAAGCGGTCTTGACGGAGAAGGTACCGTTATTGCAGTTATCGATAACGAATTTGACTTAAAGCATGAGTTTTTCTCGGTGTCTGAAGGAATTCAGGGACGTCTTTCAGAGGAAGACATAAAATCGGTTGTTCCCTATCTTTCTGCATCGCCCTATGTTTCTGAAAACTGCTTTGTAAGCGACAAGATTCCTTTTGCTTTTAATTACAAGGACAGTACATATCAGACTCTTACAAGCGAGTATGCTAAGGACTGCCACGGCACTCATACAGCGGGAATATCTGCCGGAAACGGCAATACTGAGACAAACGAAAAATACGACCCGAGAGGCGTTGCTCCTGAAGCACAGCTTGTCCTGCTTTCATGCAATAACTTCGAGGAGCAGGGACTAATGGGTGCGTATGATGATGCCCTCTATCTTGACGCTGATGTTATCAATGCAAGCTATGGTGCAACAGGTGCAACTGTCTATTCAATGGCTGCCAGCAGAGAAGCAATTGGAAATATCACAAAAACCGGTACAGTTTTTTGTGCAGCGGCAGGAAACAGCGCCAAGCGTACAGATGCCGATTCCGGTTTCACTGATTACAGCACAGGCGGAATGCCTGATGATATTGAAGGAACATTATCTGTTGGAGCAGCACAGAATATGATTTTAAGAGAATCAGGATATATAACTCTTTCTGATGGAAGTACGGAATATATTGCCGATTCTTCTATCATGGGACTTTCAGATGCTTATAACGGAGAAACTCTTGAATATATTTATATCGGGGATTTGACCGATGCGTTGCATTCTGATAATGAAGAAAGTGAAATGCCTGATCTGACAGATAAACTTATTGTCGTAAATCGCTATGATTATGATAAACTTCCTGATGAAGTTATAGAAGTGATTTCTGAATCGGATTATGCCGGATTTTTAGCATATTATGACAATACTTCATATGTCACAGGTGATTTTTGTGCCAAGTTTGCTGATGTCCCGATTTCAACAGTCTCGTATAATTGTTTCCAGCGGCTGTTAAATTCTGAAGATAAGAAGATCACAATACACAAGGATGAAATGATGGTATTTAACCAAGATCCAAATATGGCATGGTTTTCTTCCTGGGATTTTACAGAGCAGCTTCTTTTAAAGCCGGATATTACAGGCTTCGGGGGTTCAATTGTTTCCAGTGTTTCTGACCCGGATTTTACTCACAAATCATATGATGTTTACTCGGGAACATCAATGTCTGCACCGCAGCTTACGGGAATCAATGCACTTCTAAAACAGTATCTTATAGATAACAGCGATAAATACGGTATAGCAGGCAGAAGCGACTATACGGAGCTTTCAGCAAAGCTTCTTATGTCAACAGCAGAACCTATTTATTCCAGTGACAGTGCAGCGATTGCTTCCCCGAGAGTACAGGGCAACGGACTTGTAAACCTTACCGATGCGATAAATACACCTTGCTATCTGTCATCAAACAGCGAAAAGGACAACTATCGTCCGAAAATCTCCCTCGGAGACGGATATAATCAGAGCTATACTCTTGACTTCAACATAACTAATGTAAGCGACAAAGATTGTACATACACCCTTTCAGCAAACATGTTCAAAGATGATAATGACGAGAACGGAAACCTGAGCTGGAATACGACTGAGTTGAAGCTCGGGGATGAGTATACAGCAGTATTCAGGGATGAGAGCGGAAATACTGTTGAAACGGTAACTGTTCCGGCTGGAACAACTAAAAATATCAAGGCAGAGCTTAAATTATCTTCGATTACATTTGCCGGAATAAAATATCAGGGTGGAAGATTTGTTGACGGCTTTGTCAGACTCAGCAGTGAAGAAAACCCGAATCTTACCCTGAGCTATATGGCATTCTGCGGCGACTGGAGCAATGTAAGTACAGGTGGGCTTGCCTACGATTTCTGGCATGAAGGAGAAGAAGAAACAGTATACAGTGCAGGATTTTGTGATTTTGAGGGGCGTACTGCAGGATTTAATGTATTTGACGGAACACTGTCAGAATCATGTTTTTCACCAAATGGCGACGGCGTATTTGATAATATGATAATTTACATGTATTTCAAGAGAAGATGCTATGATGTAACAGCGGCTATTACAAATGCCAAAGGACAGGAGGTTTACACGGAAAACCTTGGTTCTGCCTGCTCTATTAGTAATAACAGTTCCAGTGAGCTTACTGTGAATTCGTTCGATATTAACTGGGATTTCAAAGAAGACGGTCAGATAAAGAACGGGGAGCAGTATACTCTTACTGTAAGTGCAAGGCTTCCGCTTTCAGATGAACAGATAGTATGCGGCAGCAGTACATTCACTGTTGATACGCAGGCACCGGTAATAAAATCAGTGGGAACTCTGGATATCGGTGATTCAAGATATGCTATCATTGAAGCCGAGGATAATGTTCAGCTTCAGGGTGCGGCAACGGTTATGGGCAATAAGACTGAGCCGACCAGTACAGCGTCCGCAAACTTCAGTCAGTCCGGAAATACAATGATCGTGGAGATTTCTCCGAGGATCGATACAAATACTATTGAAGTATACGATATGGCAGGAAACTGCACAACGATCAGCCAGAACAAATCTTCATATACAGTTAAGGCGGAGATTTCTGACTGGCTCGGATATGCAACCACAGATGAGGAAAGCTTCAACGAGAGAGGTCAGATAAAGCTTCTTGACGAAAAGGGGGAAGAAGTGGAGCTTGAAATATCCTCTGACATTACTCCGCTTGAAGCGTATGAGGCAGCGGCAGAGTCAGCAAGGCTTTTAATAGACGGCTTTGAAACGATTGAAGTTTCTCCGATGGTAGGTATCCTTGGTGACGCCAACTCTGACGGCGTGTTCAACATACGTGATGCGGCATACATTGCAAATATGCTTGCTGATAAGACAAGCGAGAAATATGAAGAATTTATTGAATCTCTCGGCGGATACTGTGCAGACTATAACAAGGATGATACAGTAAATGTAAGGGATGCAGCAGAAGCTGCATATACCCTTGCATCTAAGAAACCGGCGTAAAAAATATAATGAAAATGAGAGTGCTTCCTCCGGGGAGCACTCTTTTTTCGTCCTCCTTGACAAAAACAGTGATTTGTTATATACTTAGAATGATATAGTTTAGCAAAATCATTCATTTGCAAGGAGACAGAATAATGAAAAAAATTATAACATATGGTACTTTTGACCTGCTTCACTACGGACATATAAATCTCCTGAAACGTGCCAAGGCACTGGGGGATTATCTTATTGTGGCGCTCTCGACAGATGAGTTCAACTGGAATTCAAAACAGAAGAAGTGCTATTTTAGTTACGAGCAGAGAAAGCAGCTCCTTGAAGCAATAAGATATGTTGATCTTGTTATTCCGGAAGAAAACTGGGAACAGAAAATAAGTGATGTTAAGGAATTCAAGGTTGATACTTTTGTTATGGGGGATGACTGGAAGGGAAAATTTGACTTCCTTAAAGATTACTGCGACGTTGTATATCTTCCGAGAACCCCTGAAATTTCTACCACACAGATCAAGAATGATTTAAAATAAAAGGTTTCCACGGAGGAAAAGATGACACTTAAAAATCTGGTTACAAAACTGAAAAACCGTGTATGGTTTACCTTTTACAACGGAAGGTATCTGAAGTCCAGAATCAACCCGAAAAAGGTCTTTATTGAATCAAGAAGCGGCAATGACCTTGCCGGCAATATTCTTTATATTACAAAAGAGCTTTCTGAAAATCCGGATTACAGGCATCTGAAGCTCTGTCTTTCCGCAAGGGATTTTAAAACTGATGAAGTCAGGGCAATGCTTAATCAGTACGGCATAAAGAAAATAAAGCTTGTAAGGGCAGAATCCCTTACATATTATAAACATCTTTCAAAGTCAAAATATCTTGTGAACGACACCTCTTTTCCAAGGCGCTTTATCAAAAAGGATGGTCAGATCATCTTAAATACGTGGCATGGAACCCCGCTGAAAAATATGGGCCGTGATGTTAAAAACGAAGTGTATAACATGGGCAATGTTATGAGAAATCTGATTTTTGCGGATTTCCTTGTTTTTCCCAATGAGTATATGAAGGAAAAAATGGTAAATGCCTATATGCTTAAAAATCTCAGCAAGGCGACCATTCTGAACGAGGGCTATCCGAGAAATTCCGTTTTCTTTAACGAGGGCAGGAGAGCTGAGCTGAGAAAGCATTTCGGCATTGACGGCAAGGACGTTATTGTTTATATGCCCACATGGCGGGGACAGGTAAACAGCTATGATGTTGACCGTGTACTTGCTGAAACAGAGAGTTTCCTTAAAGAGATGGATAGCCGTCTTAAAGATAATCAGCTTATGTATGTAAAATATCATCCGCTGATGAAGCTTGAATTTTCAGATGACAAATATAAGCATATAAAGGCGTTCCCGGCAGGATATGAGTATTACGAGATCCTCAACATGGCAGATACTCTTGTTACCGATTATTCAAGTGTGTTTTACGATTTCGCAAATTCGGGACGGAAAATAATTCTCTATACATATGACAAAGAGGAATATTTCAGAACCAGAGGCGTTTATGTTTCACTGGATGAATTTCCCTTCCCCCAGGCTGCGACTGTTGACGAGCTTGTTAAGGCAATTAATACCCCTAAAAATTATGATGACACGCAGTTCAGAAAGCTTTACTGTACCTATGACAATCCGGATGCGGTAAAGAAAATATGTCAGAGAGTTTTCCTTGATAAAAAGGTATGCAATGAAGAAAAGCTTATACCAAACGGCAGGAAAAATATACTGATCTACGGCGGAAATCTTAACAAAAACGGAATCACTACCGCTCTGCTTTCGGTTCTTGACAATATCGATCTGGACAAATATAACTATTATATTTCATTCAGAGAGAGAATAATGTCCGATGACCCTTCAAGAACTTCAGTTATACCGGAAAATGTCGGGGTAATTCCTATAAGCAGTGAGCTTATTTTCGATTTCAGGACAGCAAGAGCCTATAATTCATTTGTCAAAAGGGGCAGGGAAAGCAGGAGAAATAAAAAGATACTTAGCGAAGCTTATTCGAGGGAAATACAGCGCCATTTTTACGGAATAAAATTTGATCATGTAATTCAGTTTAACGGTTATGAAAATAATGTTATTCTGATGTTTACTCAGTTTGATGCAAAAAAATCTATTTTTGTCCACAGTGATATGGTTCAGGAAATAGAATTGCGCAACAATCAGTGCGAACAGATACTGCGCTGGGCTTACAGCACATTTGATAATGTTATTCCTGTTTCTGATGCCATAGTTGACTCGACTGTACAGATAAGCGGCAGGAAGGATAATGTAAAGGTTATCGGCAATTTCCACAATCATGACAGTGTTGTATTAAAAGGGGATATGCCTATTGAGTTCGAGAAAAATACCGAGGTTTTCTGCCCCCATGCTGACGGCGTCAACCATATTTTAAATTCAGAGGGTATAAAGTTTATAACCATCGGACGCTTCTCACCGGAAAAGGGACATTTCCGCCTTATAGACGCCTTTGAAAGCTTTCACAGAGATCATCCTGACTCAAAGCTTATTATAATCGGCGGTGTGGGTAATCTCTATGGAAAAACTATTCAGAAAGCCGGAATGACCGACTGCTGGAAGGATATTGTAATAATAAAATCCATGCAGAATCCTATGCCGATACTGAAAAAATGTGATCTTTTCATTCTGTCATCTGTCTATGAGGGACTGGGACTGGTAATGCTAGAGGCGGATTCTCTCGGCGTTCCGGTGTTCTCTACAGATGTAACTGGGCCAAGAGAGTTTCTTAAAGAACACGGCGGTTATCTTGTTGAGGACAGTACAGAGGGTATCCTACAGGGTATGTATGATTTTGTTGACGGAAAGATAAAGCCCCTCAACATTGATTATAAAAAGCGCAATGACGCAATACTCAGAAAATTCAATGAAATACTGTGATTTTTTTCGTCTCCGTTTATCCGGAGACGATTTTCATTGACTTTTATGTAATAATATGGTTGAATAAGAAGACGATTTTTGGAGAGGAGATTTTTTGTATGAAAAGACAAATAACCGGTGTCATGGCAGCAGTAACTTGTGCGATATACACAATAGGAATGCAGTCTATGATTGCATCGGCTGAGGAAATAAGTTATGATTCCGGAGCAGTTTTCTCGGCGTATCCGGCTGGAGATGCAAACCTTGATGGGAAAGCAGATGTCCGCGATTGCTCATACATTGCCCGGCAGTTATCAATAGGCGAGCAGTCGGCACTGCCTGACTCCGCAGACTATAACGGAGATGGTGTAAAGAATATAAGAGATGCAGCGGAATTAGCAGCATATATTGCAGGGAATATTCAGAATATAGTAAAATATATTTATTTTGACAAAAACGGGTTGCTGATAGTTGATCCGGATATTTTCGGTCTTACGCCTGACGAAATTGCAGAAAAACTGAATAAGAGCGATATGCAGCTGCAAAGCAATGGATACTATTCTCAATATGCGCTGTATTATATCGGAAGCAAATCTATTGAACTGGGATTTTCGAATAATAAGCTTATCGGTGTAAGGTATACATCAGATGTGTATAACAAAAATGTATATGATGCGGCAATAAGCATGTATGGTCAGTCTTATGAAGGCTATGAGTACTGGTATATGTCGTGGGATCTGGGGAATATTATTTTTTCAGTTGTTTCGGAAGACGGGAAATATACTGAATTTCGTCAGACATACAGTTTAAAATGATCAATGAAACTATGAATTAAAAGAACGATAAAAACTAACCGGCAGGTTTTTACACCTGCCGGTTTTAATTAATTGCCGTATTTTTCAGACTGAGCCTTAATAAGCTCCTGGTCATCAAAATAATTTATCTTCATTGCGTTCTTGACCTCGGAAAGAGTCTGTGATGCCTTTTCCCTTGCGGCTTCGCTGCCCTTTTTAAGTACTTCGTAGATATACGGGATATCCTTTTCAAGCTCTTTACGCTTTGCTCTTATTGGCTCAAGCTCCTCTTCAAGAACACTGTTTAAGAATTTCTTTACCTTTACATCACCAAGACCGCCCCGCTGATAATGCTCTTTCAGTTCGTCCAGATTTGCATAATCGGGCAGATATCTTTCAAACTGTTCAGGTTTGCAGAAAGCGTCAAGATATGTAAATACCGTATTTCCCTCGATCCTGCCCGGGTCGCTTACCCTGACATGATCCGGGTCGGTATACATTCCCATGATCTTCTTTTTTACCGTGTCCGGATCGTCAGACAGGTAAATACAGTTTCCGAGGGATTTGCTCATCTTTGCCTTGCCGTCAGTTCCCGGAAGTCTCAGGCATGCCTGATTCGTCGGGAGAAGAATTTCCGGTTCTACAAGAGTTTCGCCGTAAATGCTGTTGAACTTATGGACGATCTCCCTTGTCTGTTCAACCATTGGCATCTGATCTTCTCCGGCAGGCACGGTAGTAGCCTTGAAAGCGGTAATATCAGACGCCTGACTTATGGGGTATGTGAAAAATCCCACCGGAATACTCGTTTCAAAATTGCGCATTTTGATTTCCGTTTTAACAGTGGGGTTCCGCTGAAGTCTTGACACTGTTACAATATTCATATAATAGAACGACAGCTCACAAAGCTCAGGGATCTGTGACTGAATAAAAAGCGTGGATTTTTCCGGATCAAGTCCGCAGGACATATAGTCAAGGGCGACTTCGATTATATTCTGACGCACCTTTTCAGGGTTGTCCGCATTGTCAGTAAGTGCCTGTGCGTCTGCGATCATTATATTTACTTCGTCGTATTCGCCGGAGTTCTGAAGCTCCACACGTCTCCTCAGCGAACCTACGTAGTGACCGACATGAAGCTTGCCGGTTGGTCTGTCACCTGTCAAAATTATTTTTTTCACAATTAGCCTCCGATATTTATGGGAACAGCCCCTGCCATTCCAGTATTATACTAATTAAAGTATACCTTAAATTTACTCATTTGTCAACTGACAGCCGGATATATTTGTGAAACTGTTTTCCGGATGTGGGGGTGTGGGGCGGTATTAATCGCCCCGGAAATCCGTTATGAATTTGTTATGAACCCGTCCCATTGTATTTCATTGCACCATACATCCAGATTTTATAACTGAGCCAGAAGAACAGTACGCCAATCAGCGGTGACAGCCACGACAGCAGGGGCACTTCATCGGGGCGGAGTATCACAATGCTTGGATAGTATGCTATAAAAGCGATGGGCATTACAAATGTAAAAATAAATCGGAATACGGGGCTGAAAATCGTGACAGGATATTTCGCATAATCCTTGAATCTTGTTACCAGATCCAGTACATAGAATGAATTCTGAATCCAGAAACAGGTTGCCGCTGCCGCATTCTGTAATGCAATCATAATCAGCGAGGCTGTAATAAGGAAAATAATCATTTTCAGCAGCATAAGAGGTGTAAAGCCGAGTTCCAGCTTGCTCCATGAATAGGCTATCGTGCCGATACCGAAGGCAAGCTGTCCCAGACCCTTTATGTCGAATACCTCAGACTGGTAATAGAAAAACAGATTAATCGGTCGGAAACAGTATTTAATGAAATCCCCCGAATACACATACATTCGCAGACTCCAGTTATTGTCAAAAAGACACTGCACCGGAGTGAGAGCCACAAGGGAAAATCCGTACAGGAAGAGCATCTCATGATAATTCCATCCGTCAATGGAAGGGAAATTCTGAAAAATTATCCAGAAGCTGACAAATCCGGCAATGTTGGTGAATATCATACCTATCGTTGAAATGATAAAGTCCGCACGGTAGCTCATTTTGCTCTTTAGATCCTGTGCAAGGATTTTTCCGTATATCCGCAGATAGAAACCTAAACCTTTTCTTTTCATGACTCAGCCTCCATTCACAGTGATCTGCCGCAATGATATCTTCCAGAACAGCTTGCTCAGAACTATCATCACAATGCACCATATCAGCTGTGTACCCAGTGTGGTCAGAATTGTCCGGAGCTGGGGATTCCCGTCCAGCAGGACAGAAAGCGGTGCATTGTAAATGGACTGGAAGGGCAGATAGTACACAATGGTTTTCAGCGGTTCGGGAAAGAATGCAATGGGAATTGTCGCTCCCGAAAGAAGTGTGACTATGACCTGTTTCATAATGTTGATGCCCCATATTGATTCCGTGTAAAGGCAAATCGTTCCAACAAAGAAATCAATGCTGTAATTTATCGAAACAGCCATAATGACAGATATAACGAAAAAGAGCAGATTTATCCCGATGTGTATTGCACCGTGCGTCACGACCGCCACAACAATAAATGTGGGAAGAAATGTGAAGAAAAACTGCGTTACAAACGAACCGGAATACGACCAGAACATAAAACGCCGGTATTCCATAGGCTTGAGCAGGTCAAGTGTGATTTTTCCCGACTGTATACCTCGTCCCATTTCCCAGACTATGTACATTTCCATAAAATTGAACAGCGCCGTTGCAAGCACCAGATAAATCAGTGTGTCGGAGAATGTCATGCCGTTGACTATGTCCGTTCCGGCGGAGGCGTAAATGGCTTTCCACAGAAAATAGACTACTATCAGATACAACAGATTTCCGGCAATGATTACTAAAGTTCCAAGCCGGAACTGCAGTGATTCAATGATTCCGGCACGGGTAAGGGTGAGAAATTTTTTCAGCTTCATTGCACACCCTCCTCATAGATTTTCTTGATGACCTCCTCGGTGGAAATCTCTTCAAGCTGCATATCCCGTATCTCATAGGATTTTTGTAGCTGTGAGAGTACCTCCATTACCTTTGATTTTTCCTCGTCTACCAGAATGGAAATCCACTCATCATCAGCAGAAACGCTGAAACCGGAAAGTTCCTGCTGGATTTTCTCCGCCTGCTGTTTCAAATCACCGTCTATGCGGATTTTCAGCGTTCTGTATGAACCGAAGAAGCCTTTCAGATGTTCAATGTCGTTGTCGTAGAGCATTTTACCCTTGTCAATGATAACAATACGTTCACAGAGTGCATCCACGTCACCCATATCATGTGTGGTCAGAATTACTGTTGTATTCTTTTTCTTGTTCAGAGCGTGAATGAGAGTGCGTATCTTCGCTTTCATTGAAACGTCAAGACCGATTGTCGGCTCATCTAAAAAGACGATTTTCGGGTTGTGCAGAAATGCTGCAAGAATGTCGCTGAGTGTACGCTGTCCCAGTGACATCTGACGGACAGGCTTATGTAGCAGCGGCTCAATGTCCACAAGGGATTTGTAAAGCGTCAGCATATTATTGTAATCCTCATCGCTGACCCCGTAAATATCCTTCAGGATTTTGAAGGATTCTATCAGCGGCAGTGCCCACCACAGCTGTGAACGCTGTCCGAACACAACGCCTATTTCCTGTGCATTTTTAGTCCTGTTCTGATAGGGTACATTTCCGCCTACCAGAATTTCACCCGAAGTCGGTTCCAGTATGCCCGTCATCATTTTGATCGTAGTGGATTTACCGGCACCGTTGGGACCTAAGTAACCAACAATTTCGCCCTGATTAATGCTCATGCTGATATTGTCCACAGCACGGACAATTTTGTAGTCCCTTGAAAACAAGTCTTTCAGACTGCCCTTCAGTCCCTCACGGCGGTTGAGTACTTTAAATTCTTTTGTGATATTTTTGATTTCAATTATATTTGACATGATTTTACCTCACTTTCCTGTGAGCGGAAGATGAAATTTATATTTGTCCTGTAACAGGATATATAAGCGGTTAATTTAGTATATCATAATAATTAGAACAATAAGGTATCAGTATAAGAATCGTTAAATGTTGTACGAAACTGTTAAAACAACATAATAAATTAAAAAAGCAGCACTGTAAAATAAATATTTGTAATAATTCTGCGGTGCTGCTTTTAAATTTTTACGTGATTTCTGCTGCCGGAAATCAGGACTGTTCCTCCAGAGGCATTTCAATTTTCACGGCTGCAAAGTCATACGGCTGGAGGATGATAGACTTATCATTATAGTTGACTTCTCCGTGTACGACCTTATAATTTACGCCCTTTATAATATCCATTTTGTTGCTGTCTATTATCTGCTGCCTGTCTGAACGGTTAATAAACAGGATCATTGCCTTTTTACGATGATTTCTCGACCTTGCAAAGGCAACAATGTTATCATCCATGTAAAGAAACGACATTTCTCCGTCTACAAAAAGCTTTGAGCTGTGTCTTATCTTTGAAAGCATCTTTGTATATTCAATAAGCTCCTTGTCCTCCTTGCCCCATGGGTAACAGCGTCTGTTGAAGGGATCCTTATACCCCTGCTGTCCTGCTTCGTCACCGTAGTAGATACACGGAACTCCCGGCAGGAAGAACTGTATCGCCATTGCGCATTTAAGACGGTTTCTGCCAAGGGTGTATTCAGCGTCGGAAAGATAGTGATTGCACATCCAGTCCTTGTCCTTGCCCTCACAGCTTTCGCCCCCCAGGACATTTATGGCTCTTTCGATATCGTGGGTTGAAATGCTGTTCATAAGTACATCAATGGAGGGCTTAGGGTAATTTTCAAGAATGGTCATGATAGAATTTTTAAAGTCAAAAGGACTGCCGCCCATGACATAATTCATTATAGCCGAGCGGAAAGGGTAGTTCATTACTGAGTCCAGCTGGTCGCCGATAAGGTAGCGGCGCTGAACGCCATAGCTTTCCTTGTTTGAAGCGTCCTCCCATACCTCACCGATAATGATTTTTTCCTTGCCGTGCTTTTTAACGCATTTGTTCAGATTGTCAAGGAATTCATCCGGCAGCTCGTCTGCAACGTCAAGACGGTAACCGGCAGCCCCCATGCTTATCCAGTAGTCAAGTACGCCGCCGTATCCGCAGATATAATTTGTATACTGTTCGTTGTTTTCCCTGACGTTAGGCAGGGTATCTATTCCCCACCATGCCTCATATTCATCAGGGTAATTCATAAATGTATACCAGGGGTAATATTCGCTGTCCTGTGAATTGTATGCACCAATACTGTCATATCTGTTGAATTTGTTGAAATAAATGCTGTCAGCGCCGGTGTGGGAGAAAACACCGTCGAGGATTATTGATATTCCGTAGGACTTTGCAGCCTCACACAGCTTTCTGAAGTCGTCGTTTGTTCCAAGCAGAGGATCGACCTTGCGGTAATTTGCAGTATTGTATCTGTGGTTTTCGTGAGATTCAAAAATAGGATTGAGGTAAATGCATGTAACACCCAGTTCACTGAGATAGGGCAGCTTGAGTCTTATACCATCAAGGTCGCCGCCGAAATAGTCGTTGTTCCAGACATGACCATTCTGGTCGGGGCGGTAATAGGGGGTATCCTCCCAGTTTTCACGCATTATACGGTCTTCCGGTACATTTTCGTGCTTGTTGCCGCTTTTGTAGAATCTGTCCGGGAAGATCTGATACATAATTCCACCCTTTAAAAAGTCAGGGGTCTTGTAGTCCTCATTGAATACGGTGAGCTGGAAAAGGTCGCCGTTGTTTATTTCACTGTTGTGACATGAGACTTTTTTAATATAATTTCTGGTACCGTTCTGCTTGTATGAAAAATAGTAGTAATGAACGCCTGCATTCTTAGGTGTATAGGTAGTACCATATACGTTATAGTCTCCCTCTTCCTTTTCAAAGTTCATTGCAAGGAAGGTTTCCTTATAGCCTGTTCTGAAAATTACAAGTATCGGGACCGGCGGAAAGTCAAGTACAGTGCTCTTGGGCAGCTTTATGTGAAATTCACAGGTCTGCCCTTTTCTCACTGCACCGAAAGGTTTTTTATATTTTGTATCCCAGCTGTCGAATATTTTTCTCATATTTCTCTCCAGTCTAAAAAACAAGGGAGGTTTTCCCTTGTTTTTTAGAACCTGCCCCTATCGGGACAGGTTCCTTGAATTATAGAATAATTGAATTATTAAAGTCCCCAGATGTCATGTGCATATTCTGTAACAGCTCTGTCAGCTGAGAATATACCGGCACCTGCAATATTGTTAAGAGACATCTTAGCCCACTTTGTTTTGTCGTTATAGCATTCTGTAATATATTTCTGAGCGTTTCTGTATGAATCGAAATCTGCAAGAACCATATACGGGTCAACATCCTTGAGGGAATTTGCAACTTCGCTGAAGGTACAGCCATTGATGCCAGTGTACATTCTGTCGATACAGCTCTTGATAATCGGATTGGACTCGTAATATCCGCCAGGATTGTAGCCTCTTCTCTTGAGGTCATTGACCTCTTCCGTTTTCATACCGAAGATTACAATGTTGTCCTCTCCGGCAGCTTCTCTGATCTCGATGTTAGCGCCGTCAAGAGTACCAAGTGTTACTGCGCCATTGAGCATAAGCTTCATACAGCCTGTACCGGAAGCCTCTGTGCCGGCAAGAGAGATCTGTTCCGAAATATCAGCAGAAGGCATAAGAAGCTCTGAAAGGGACACGCTGTAGTCCTCAAGGAAGTATACCGAAAGCTTTTTGCTTATCTTCGGATTCTTCTTAATCTCTTCTGAGATAGCCCAGATAAGCTTGATGATCTGCTTTGCAAGATAGTATCCCGGAGCAGCCTTTGCTGCGAAGATATATGTCTTAGGAGTAAAATCAGCGTCCGGATTCTGGAGCAGATATTCATAGTCAGCCAGAATGTTGAGAACGTTAAGGTGCTGACGCTTGTATTCGTGAAGTCTCTTTACCTGAACATCGAAAATGCTGTCTGTATCAATATCAAATCCGCTGTTTTTCTTAACAAACTTAGCGAAGCGCTCCTTGTTTTCCTTCTTTATTTTCATAAGTCTGTCAAGGACTGCACTGTCGTTTTCAAATACGCTGAGTTTCTTAAGTTCGCTTCCGTCATGGAGGAACTTATTGCCGATTTTTTCCTGAAGCAGCTTTGTAAGTCCCGGATTTGACTGGTAGAGCCATCTTCTGTATGCAATACCGTTTGTAACGTTCTTGAATTTTCTAGGTGTATCTGTATATTCATCGTTGAATACGCTCTGCTTGATGATCTCGGAATGGAGCTTTGAAACGCCGTTGATGCTGTGGGAAGCAACTACGCAGAGTGTAGCCATATGGATCTGGTTGTCCTTGATGATAGACATTCTGGTTGTCTTTGCACTGTCACCGTTGTTGCGCTCCATAAGTCCGGCACAGTAGCGGTTGTTGATCTCAACAATAATGGAGAAGATTCTCGGAATAATTCTCTTTACGAGATTTACATCCCACTTTTCAAGGGCTTCAGCCATTACAGTGTGGTTTGTATAGGCAAATGTATTCTTTACAATGTGCCATGCCTTGTCCCATGAATATCCGCAGTCGTCAAGAAGAACTCTCATAAGCTCCGGAATTGCAAGTGTCGGATGAGTATCGTTGATGTGGATAGCAACCTTTTCGTGAAGGTTATCAAGAGTTCCGTAAACGGACATATGATTGTTAACGATATCACCGATAGAAGCTGCACAGAGGAAGTACTGCTGACGGAGTCTGAGGGATTTTCCCTCAAGGTGGTTATCATTAGGATAGAGAACCTTTGAAATAGCATTTGCAGCCGCATTCTGACCCAGAGCCTTTTCATAGTCGCCCTGATTGAACATGGACATATCAAAGCTTGGTGCCTTTGCAGCCCAGAGTCTCAGTACAGAAACGCCTTCGCTGTCATGACCGGAAACATACATGTCATATGGAATAGCGTGAACTGTTGAGTAGTTTACATGTGAGAGGTGGTGATACTGATTGTCCCAGTATTCATGAAGTTCACCTTCAAAATGGATGTCAATGGCAAGTTCCGGACGTGCGTCAAGCCATACGCTTCCGCCTGGGAGCCAGTTGTCAGGAAGTTCTGTCTGCCAGCCGTCTTCAAGCTTCTGCTTGAAAATACCGTATTCATAACAGATGGAATAGCCCATAGCAGGGAATGCCTGTGTTGCGAGAGCATCGAGATAGCATGCAGCAAGACGTCCGAGACCGCCGTTTCCGAGTCCGGCATCAGGCTCACACTCGAAGATGTTGTCGAGGGTTATGTCGTATTCTGCCAGCATATCCTCGATATCCTTTGCGATCTCAAGATTGTAAAGGCTTGTCTTGAGGGAACGTCCCATAAGGAATTCCATCGAGAGGTAATATACCTGTTTCTTTCCGTCAGAATGAACCTTGTTTATAAACTTCTGACGCTTTTTTTTCAGGGTGTCAACTATGATAGATGACAAAGCCTGATAGATCTGCTGGTCAGATGCCTCATCAGGAGCGACGTTGAACTGAAGCTGAAGCTTCTCAATGAATTTTTCTTTGATCTTTTTTACATCTGGTTTTTCTGCCATTTTTCTTCTCCAATCCCTGTAGGTTTAACACAGTTTTTTTGTACATCTGTACATCCTGTATTACAGATGTACCTTCATGGAATATTATACAACAAAAGCAGTCGATTTTCAATAGTTACAGGCTGTATTTTGGAATTTTGACCAATATTGTCCAATATAATCACACCATTATAAAGTTTTTTCTATAAAAATCATAAGATAATTATGGACAAAATATTAAAAATGTCCAATAATAAAAAAATACTTGACAGCCGCTGTGGGATATGATATAATGTGTAAAGTGATTTGCCTTTACACATGGAGAGGTGATGGAATTGTCAAAGATGAAGAATCTTGACTTTGCGCTTTTGCTTGATATTTACGGAAGTATGCTGACCGACCGGCAGCGTGAGCTTATGGAGCTTTATTACTGGGAGGATATGTCTTTGGGCGAGATATCCGAAGGCGTAGGCATAACAAGACAGGCTGTAAGGGACGGCATAAAGCGCGGGGAGCAGATGCTTGAAAATCTTGACAGCAATCTCGGATTTGCCGGAAAGGCAGTAAAGTGCAGAGAATACTTTAATGCTATTGCCGGATATGCTGCCGGAAAAGCGGAAAGCGGCGATAGGGTAATGAAGGAAATTTATGATCTCGCAGTGAACGGGAGAGAAACATTTTAATGTCTTGCCGGAAAGCGGAAAGGAGAGAACCTGATGGCTTTTGAAGGATTGTCAGAAAAGCTTAATAATGTATTCAGGAAGCTTAAATCAAGAGGTAAGCTTAATGAAGCGGATATTAAGGAGGCAATGCGTGAAGTCCGCCTTGCTCTTCTTGAAGCGGATGTAAGCTACAAGGTCGTAAAGGACTTTGTTGCAAGGGTCTCGGAAAAGGCAGTGGGAAAGGAAGTACTGGAAAGCCTTACTCCTGCCCAGCAGGTAATAAAAATCGTAAAGGATGAGCTTTGCGAGCTTATGGGGGATTCAAATGCCCGCATAAATATGGCTTCAAAGGGACCGACGGTCATTATGATGTGCGGCCTTCAGGGCTCGGGAAAGACTACCCATTCGGCAAAGCTTGCCAAATATTTTAAAAAGGAAGGTCACAGACCGCTGCTGGTCGCATGTGATATTTACAGACCAGCCGCTATCAACCAGCTGAAGGTAGTTGGGGAGAAGGCAGATGTAAAGGTCTTTGAAATGGGACAGATAAGTCCTGTGGTCATTGCAAAGCAGGCTATGGCTCACGCTAAGGACTACGGCAATGACATTGTCATCCTTGATACTGCCGGACGTCTTCATATTGACACGGAGCTTATGGATGAGCTTAAAAATATAAAGGCTGAGGTTCAGCCCAATGAGATCATGCTCGTTGTTGACGCCATGACCGGTCAGGACGCTGTAAACGTTGCCAAAGCCTTTGATGACGCACTGGGCATCAACAGCGTGCTTATGTCAAAGCTTGATTCCGATACAAGGGGCGGTGCGGCACTGTCCGTTCTTGCTGTTACCGGCAAGCCTATAAAATTTGTGGGTACTGGTGAAAAGCTGGACGAATTTGAAAAGTTCCACCCTGAGAGAATGGCTTCGAGAATCCTTGGCATGGGGGACGTTATGACCCTCATCGAAAAGGCGGAGGACGCTTTCAGCCAGAAGGAAGCCGAACAGATGGCGAAAAAGCTTCAGGAAAATAAATTTGACATGACTGACCTGCTCGATCAGCTCCGTCAGATCCAGAAAATGGGCTCTTTAAAGTCAATTATTTCCATGCTTCCCGGTGTGGGAGACAAGATAAAAGACGTTGATATTGACGAAAAGCAGTTTGTCAGGATCGAGGCTATGATAACTTCCATGACAAAAGCGGAAAGGGCAAAGCCGTCCATTATAAATCCCCAGAGAAAGCGCAGGATCGCAGCCGGAAGCGGCACAAAGGTTGAGGATGTGAACAAGCTTCTGCGGCAGTTTGAACAGATGCAGAAGATGATGAAGCAGCTTGGGGGAAAAGGCGGAAAAAACAGGAAAATGATGAAAAGGCTCGCCGGCATGAATCTTGATAAAATGCCGCCGATGAAATAAGCTGGTTAATGCATTTTGCATTAATATATATTATATATCTTAATCCGGAGGTGAAAAAAATGGCAGTTAAAATCAGACTGAGAAGAATGGGCGCTAAGAAAGCTCCTTTTTACCGTATAGTTGTTGCTGATTCAAGATATCCGAGAGATGGAAGATTCATCGAAGAGATCGGTTATTATGATCCGACAAAGGAACCTTCAGTTGTTTCAGTTGATGCTGAAAGGGCTAAGAAGTGGATCGCAGACGGTGCACAGCCTACAGACACAGTTAAGACACTTTTAAAGAAAAACGGTGTTCTCTGATCTGCATCCGGTGATGCCAGAGGGGCAGGAGCAGCTCTCCTGCCGCTTCGATGAGGGCAGGTTCTTTTCAGACAGGCAGAGATAATGCTCTGCCGTGTTTGAAGCCCCCTTCTTATGGGAGCAATTAATCCTTTATGGAGGTAACTCAATGAAAGAATTATTAAATGCAATAGTAGAAGATCTCGTCGAAGATAAGACTTCCATTAAAATTACGCAGGACGAACCGAATGAAGAAGGCGTTATTGTCTTTCATCTGAGTGTTGCACCTGAGGATATGGGAAGGGTTATCGGAAAGCAGGGCAGAATTGCAAAGGCTATCCGCACGATAATGCGTGCAGGTGCTGCAAAAAGCAATTTAAAGGTTGCTGTTGAAATCGATTGATCAACTGAGGCTTGAATCGTTTGAAATTAGGCGATTTGAGCCTTTTTAGATTATATGCCCTGGTTCCCCTTTCGGGGAGATGGGCAAAAGCATGGAGGAACTTTATTGAAAAGCTTTATTGAAACAGGTAAAATAGTCAATATTCATGGACTGAAAGGCGAAGTCAAGATAGTGCCATGGAGCGACGACCCGGAATTTATTTGTGAATTTGATACGCTTTACTGCGGACGGGACAGAAAAGCATTTGAAATAGAAAGTACAAGGGTACACAAAGCTGCCGTTCTTGCAAAGCTTAAAGGGATAGATACTCCGGAAGCTGCAAATGCACTGAGAAACAGTATCGTTTATATAGACAGGGAGGATGTTGAGCTTGAGGAAGGCACGTATTTTATTGCAGATCTCATAGGGCTTGAGGTCAGGGATATTGATTCGGGCAGACTTTACGGAAAGGTCAGAGATATCTTTCAGACTGGGGCAAATGACGTCTATGAACTGGAAAATGACGGA
>JBJEQU010000085.1:0-4592 GCA_051881935.1 Porcipelethomonas sp.
CTCCGGTATACTCTGCTCAAATATCTTATCCTTTTCAAGGTCGGAATATTCCGTAGAGTCCCCCTGGATATCAAGATTAGGATATGCCTCATGAGCCTGATTATAATCCATTCCCACAAGATTAGGCATCGCAAATTCTGAAGAAGTATTCTGCTTTTCCCCTGTGAAAACTCCCTTTACAAGAGTTGCTATGAAGAATACCGCAACCATAATAACAACAACTGTCACTGCCGAGAGAATAGGTACAAAAAGCGATTTCTTTGCCGGTTCCTCCTCTGCGTCGAAATCGGTGTAATCCTCGTCATAAGTATCATATACATCATTCTGACTGTAATTTTCCTCCGGAGGCTGGCAGTCAACATAGCCGGTATTGGAACGCTGCTCCCTCTGAGGTTCCCTCCGAGGTTCCTCATAAGCCGGTTCATTTACTGCGGCAAAATATCTGGTTTTGCTGTCCGGCTCCTGATTGCTGCGTGCAATATATCCGAATCTGACATCAGGATCAGCCTTGAACCTGTCAATATCCCTTATCATCTCATTGGCTGTCTGATACCTGTCATCGGGATTTTTTTCCATTGCATGTACAATTATCTCTTCAAGGGGAATCGGAATATCCGGATTGATCCTTCTTGGCAGCTCTGCAACATTATGCATATGCATTACTGCTATTGAGACCGGATTGTCCGTATCAAAAGGCTTCTGCCCTGTAAGCATTTCATAGAGCATTACGCCAACGGAATAAAGATCGCTCTTGGCGTCTGTAATATCCCCTCTTGCCTGCTCCGGGCTGATGTAATGGACAGTCCCTATTGCCTGGTCGGTGGCTGTCTTACCCTCCTCACGGGCAAATTTTGCAATGCCGAAATCCATGACCTTTATTGTTCCGTCGGTAAACATCATAATATTCTGAGGCTTGATGTCCCTGTGAACAATGCCTCTTTCATGAGCATGCTGGAGCGCTCTTAAAATCTGTGTAACGAAGTGGACAGCGTCCTTCCAGCTGAGAACTCTTTCGTTTTCGATGTATTCTTTAAGTGTAATACCGTCAATATATTCCATTACTATATATTGAATTTTGTCGGAAAATCCCACATCGTAAATTTTTACAATGTTAGGATGGGACAAAACGGCAATTGCCTTTGATTCATTGCGGAATCTTCTTAAAAATTCTTCACTTTCGGCAAATTCCTTCTTGAGAATTTTTATGGCAATAGTCTTTTTGTCAACAACGTCAACGCCCTTATAGACATCCGCCATTCCGCCTTCACCGATAAGCTCGGTTATCTCATAACGTCCGTCAAGCTTTTTTCCTATGTTTTTATCCATTAATTCTCCACACTCCAGTATCAATGAGGGCTTCGCCCCGTTATTCAAGACTATGAGGCATCAGCCCCTTGGGGTCTCAGCAGGAGTTTATTCTTCTGCTGAAAATCTATATGAAATCCGCCGCCTCAGAGGCGATGGATATCATCCGTCAGTTATAACAGCAAGGGTTATATTATCACGTCCGCCCTTGCTCAGAGCAAGGTCTATAAGTGCCTTTGAGACCTCGTCAAGAGGTGTTGACTTCATTATATCATAAATTTCATCATCTGAACAGCACCCGGAAAGTCCGTCCGAGCACAGAAGCAGTGTAAATTTCTCTTCACGCTTCATCCGGAAGAAATCCGGCTTGATTATCTTTTCCACTCCTACAGCCTTTGTAAGCATATTTCTTTTAGGGTGGGTATGGACCTCATCCGGTTCGATCTTGCCCTGCTGCAGGAGCATATTTACAAGGGTATGATCGGATGTTATCTGATGAAGACCGCTGTCGTCCATATAATACGCACGGCTGTCCCCCACATTTACAATATATATATACTTCTGATCGATATATGCGGCAACACATGTCGTGCCCATACCGAAATTCCTGTAATCCATTCTGGCAGTTGTATATATTACCGAGTTGGCGGCAGATATTGACGCTGTCATAAGCTGGCGTGTTCCTATAGTTTCAAGGTCAGGACGAAAACCGTCATTAAACCTTGTAAAAAACTCCCTTACAGCAATACGGCTTGCCTCCTGTCCTGCACGTTCGCCCCCCATGCCGTCACATACCACTGCAAGAACGTTGCCGAAAAAATCGTCAATTCTCACCATGTCCTGATTTTCTTCTCTCACAAGACCTATGTCTGTGGCGCTTACATACTTCAATATCCTTCACCTCGTTCCTTTTCTGTTCCTGACGCCTCACGCCTGAGCTGTCCGCATGCAGCGTCGATATCGCTTCCCAGAGTACGGCGCACTGTTGCATTAACGCCCATATCTGTCAGCATTCTCATAAATTTCTGTGCCGATCCACGGCTTGACCTGTAATTTCTCTCCCTGACCGAATTTACCGGTATAAGATTTACATGGCAGTTTATTCCCTTTATCAGATGTGCAAGCCTTTCAGCGCTTTTCCTGTCGGAATTGACGCCGTCTATTACTGCATATTCAAAGGTAACTCTCCTGCCTGTCTGCTCTGCATATTCCTTTGAAGCTGCGATAAGCTCATTTATATTATATGTCCTGTTCACCGGCATTATTTCACTTCTTCCCTCATTGTCAGGGCAATGCAGGGAAACCGAAAGAGTAAGTCCCGGTCTTTTCCGGGCAAGCTCTTTTATTTTAGGGACTATACCGCAGGTGGACAGTGTGACATGTCTCAGACTCAGTCCGTACCCCTCAGGAGAAGAAACAAGCTCCAGAAATCGCATGACATTTTCAAAGTTGTCCAACGGTTCCCCTATTCCCATAAGTACGATACCCGAAATCTTTTTTCTGCTGTCCCGCTCCGTACAGTAGATCTGCTGAAGAATTTCTGACGGCAGAAGATTCCTTTCAAAGCCGGCAATAGTTGAAGCACAGAACTTACAGCCCATTTTGCAGCCGACCTGTGTTGAAACACACAGGCTCATTCCGTGGTTATATTCCATCAGCACTGTTTCAATGAACATACCATCAGGAAGCCTGTAAAGATATTTTACCGTATTATCTATGGCTGATTCAAGCCTTTTTTCAACAATTAGTTGTTTTATACAAAAATACTCTGATAATTTTGTGCGTAATTCCAGTGAAATATCGCTCATGTCCTTAAAATCCTGTACATGTCTGACATGAAGCCACCGGAAGATCTGCTTTGCTCTGAATCTTTTCTCACCAATACCTTCAATTTTCATTTCAAGCTCGGGGAGACTAAGTGACAAAATATCGATTTTATCCAACTTTATTCCGTCCTTCTTATTTTAGAAATGAAAAAACCGTCGCTGCCGAAATTTTCCGGGAAGAGGGTTGCTTTATAACTGCCGAACGGCTCACCCATATGTTCAAGAAAGCTTATTCCCTCAAAGTTACTGTGTTCACTGAGAAATCTGTCGATGACTCCGCTGTTTTCGGCGGGATTTATCGTACAGGTGGAATAAACCAGTTCTCCTCCTGCCCTGAGATATTTTGCGGCATTTTCAAGTATATTATACTGTATTTCGGGGAGTCCGTCAAATTCCTCCGCCTGCTTATACTTTATTTCCGGCTTCCGTCTTATTACTCCCAGTCCGGAACATGGTACATCACAGAGGACCTTATCCGCCTCCGGTATTTTTTCGTTAAAAACTGAAGCGTCCCCTTTCATAGGTTTTACCGACCGGATGCCCAGTCTTTCTGCTCCGCTTCGTATGAGCTTTACCCTGTGGTCATATATATCAAAGGCATATATCATTGCTTTGTCACCGGCAAGCTGTGCCATCGTGAAAGCTTTTCCTCCCGGCGCAGAACACATATCAAGTATTATTTCCTCCGGCTCCGGCGAAAGTGCCATGCAGCAAAGCTGTGAACCGATATCCTGAACATGAAAGAGTCCATCTTTGAAGGCACTATCCTTTTTGATGTTTCTCCCGGTTATCCGGTAACAGTTTTCCACTGCCGCCGGCTGAGGGTCAAGTCCGCTCATTCTTTCAAGTATCTCCTCACGGGAACCTTTAAGTGTATTGATCCTTGCTGTCAGCGGCGGCTGTCCCACCGACCCTGCAAGCAGAGAGTGTATCTGCGACTGGCTGTAGCTGCCGCATATCATCTGAGCAAACCACTGCGGAACAGAATATTCAACCGACAGCCGTGAGAGCTTGTCCTTGGGATAATTAATTTTCTTGTCATCGCGGATAAAGCTTCTCATTACAGCGTTTACAAAACCCGAAAGCCTTGCAAACCCCAGCTTCTTCGTCATTTTTACGCTTTCATTTACTGCGGCACTGTCCGGAACATTATCCATAAATTCCAGCTGATATATCCCTGTTCTCAGAATGTTCAAAACAACAGGATTTATTTTTGAGACCTTCGTTTTGCTGTACTGAGAAATAATATGGTCAAGGGTTATTTTCCTTTCAAGAACACCGTAATAGAGCGCCGCACAAAATGCCTTTTCCTGCTCCGTCATTTCCGATTCATTAAGGGATTTGTCAAGAAGAATATTTGAAAATCCCCCTCTTGCAAATGTTTTGCCGAGCATTTTTACCGCCCTGACTCTTGCATCATCCATAGCCGTTAACCCAGTTTCTGTCCTTTGACAATTTTTC
>JBJEQU010000086.1:0-4590 GCA_051881935.1 Porcipelethomonas sp.
TGATGATATTGCGTTCCAGACAAATATTCTTGCACTTAATGCGGCAGTTGAAGCGGCTCGTGCCGGCAAAGCAGGGAAGGGTTTTTCAGTTGTTGCCGACGAGGTAAGAACTCTTGCAGGCAAGTCTGCTGAGGCTGCAAATGATACGACTGAGCTTATCCAGAAGGCTATCAGGACTATTGAAAACGGTGTGGAATGTGTGGGTGCTGCCACAACGGCTATGAATGTGGCTAAGCAGAAAACTCAGGTGGTTGCTGACGGTATTAACGAAATTACAGAAAATTCAGAGGAACAGGCAAGTGCTATCAGCGAGACAACTATCGGCATTGAGCAGATCTCGGGAGTTGTACAGTCAAATTCAGCTACTGCTGAGCAGAGTGCGGCTGCTTCAGAAGAGCTCTCGGCACAGGCACAGGGCCTTAAGGAACTTATGGGGCAGTTTACGCTTGACGGGAACGGAGACGGTTACGGCGATATGATCTCAGATGCTGTTCATGAAAATACGGCAGACAGTCATATGACAGATTTTTCAGATAAATATTGATTCCGGCAAGGGTAAATTTATACTCCCTTTTCGGTTACAACAACCGCTTAATTGCCGTACTTCTACAAGAATGTAAAAGTCAAGACCGCATTTGCGTTCATTTTAGCCTTGACTTTTACATTCTTGTAGATATAATGACAAAGGCGGTTGTTGGTGAATTGTGTCAAATATCAGCATTTACACAGTTCGAAATTAAGACTCCCCTTTTCAGCAGCTTGCCGCCATATAATGCACTGTCACTGTACTTGTTACGCCGCCGGGTATGGCCGCCTGTGGCAAAACTTATCAGTGCATATTGCAGACTGAATTTCCGGAGGCTCTCCAGCGGATGTGAGCAGATATGATTATCAGTAAAGCGTTATAGCCTTATGGGTTGTAATGCTTTTTTTATTTTTGGTGAATTCCATTGAAAAATTGTTCCTGGTCAATTGACTTAAAGAAATTATTCCTCCTTCCCTGAACTCTCAGGGTTATATATAGTGTCTAAGCTGGAGGGTTTCTATGTAGGGTCTGTTTTTTCCCGAATTGTAAGCAGAGTCTAAAGAAAAATTTATTTCTTCCTTCTTTTCCTTTTTTTGTTTCCCTTTTTATTTTCTCTCTTATTTTTGGCTTTATTTTCTGTTTTTTTCGATTCCCTCATCTCCTCTAAACAAGCCGAGGAAAGAGGGATTACAATGACCACAAACAGAACACCGATCCAGACCAGAATGACACCTCCAACATCGCCTGACTCAAAAACCCAATGCAGATCAGACATCTCTCCGTGCTGGACCACAGTTTCAAGTGCATAATTTTCATCATCGGATTTATACACTGTAATCTCATTATCACCTGCCCATGCCATAAATGACAGTGCTGTGCCGGATTTCAGAAACTGAACATCATAGCGTGTCAGTCCGCAGCTTTTTCCCATATCGTCAGGATCCTCTTCCATACCATCCGGATAATAATAATTTGTACTGGTATCGACATATGCTTTTGGATTTTTCAGCTGCTTTACCTGATTTTCCGATGACAGCCTGTCTGCTTTTTCCACCAGGCATTCAGTCAGGTCGATGGGAATGTCATTGTAAAGATAGGTTTCACCGGATATGGCTTTCCGGATATCATCAGTTTTTTCCCAGGAATACGTCGTTTCTGCTCCCAGCCCCTCGGGATAATATATGCTTGCCGTAATTTCCTCACCGGAATACATAATATATATATAGTCTTCTGCCAGAATATCAAAGACATCTTCCACGGCACTCCCGGTAACCGATGCGTTCAGTACAGCATATAATGTTTTCTCGCCGCTGAGTGCTTCTCTCATTTCGGCTTCATTTGTGATCCGGGGAAGATCATTTACCATGCTGTCGTGCTCATCCAGCTGTACACAGCTATATCCTGTGTAACTGACTGCAAAAAGCAGTAATGCAATGATGATACTTTTTTTGGGGATTCCGGACAATTTCCTTTAGGATATTCATGAATTCATCTTCTTTCTGGATAGATATCAGAAAAATTATAACATATCAGCATCATAAAGTCAATCATGACTCCTCATACGGATGTATTCTGTAAAGCGGATATGAGGGCTTTTATGATTCGCTGTAAAACTTGACACCTGTGTAAATTTGTGGTAGAATGTATACATATAATATTATAAATGAATAGATGTGGATTCCGCAATAAAAAAATAAATGGTATCCGGTCTTTTTAAAAAAAAAGCAGGTTATTCTTTGATGATTTGTGAGGCAGTAATATGGAACAGACAAAAAATACGGAAAAATATAAAAGTCAGCAGCGGGTATCCTTTTTTACTTTTCTTTCAGAACTGCCGAATTTTTTTGCCGTGCTTGTATCAGCAATCTTCTCCGGCTCACTGATTGTATGGATGGATTTTGTGGATTCACTCGGCAACGTTATAAATGCTGGATTTGTTACGCTGTTGTCACGAAAACTCAGGCATGATCTGAAATATGAATATAACTACGGCATAGGAAAAATTGAAGCGATCTCGTCCCTTTGCTGTAATGGAATTCTCATCTGCGGATTGATATTCATGCTGATTTCATCAGTAAATGATTTAATAAGTCCCAAACAACCAAGCGGTGTTCTGATTTATGTTGTGGTACTGAAGGTCATCAATGTGGCGTTTGACAGTTATTTTCTTGCAGCACAATACAAGATAAAGAAAAGCAGCGGCAGTTCCATTTCGGTAAGTCAGTTTCATGCAAGCCTTAAAAGCTTTTCCTTTGACGCCATAGCACTTGTCTCTATTCTTATCTGCTGGCTGTTCAGGGATTTTAACATTGTGTGGTATTTTTCACCTGTTATTTGTATTGCTCTTTCTGTATTCTTCTTTGCAGAGACTATTGCAGACGCCCGAAAGTCAATAAGGGTGCTGACAGACCGTACACTGCCTGAAAAAGAGCAGATGCAGATACTGAATGTAATATCAAAGTTTTACGACAGATATGTGGATTTTGATTTTGTGAGTTCACACATGAGCGGTGAAACAGTATATATAGATCTGCGGCTTATCTTCCGTGAGGAAACCACATTTGCGGAAATCAGAAGGCTGTGCAGTGAAATATCAGACGCCATGAATAAACAGATTGAAAACAGTAAGGTCAGCATCATTATCGACGCTGGAATAACTGAAGCAAATACAGAAACGAAAAAGGAAAAGGAGTAAAGTACTATGAGCATGAGAATTGAAAGAAAAACCACTGACGGCAATACGATTGCACTTTCAGGACGACTGGATAGCAGCACCGCACCTGAGCTTGAAAAGGAACTGAACGGAATACTGGCGGCTGCAAGCAAACTTGTGCTTGACATGGAAAATCTGGAGTACATATCCTCTGCCGGTTTGCGTGTTATTCTGAAAACACAGAAGGCACTGGAGAAAAAGGACGGACTGAAGCTCATCCATGTTCCCGATATGGTACGGGAAGTATTTGACATCACAGGCTTTACAGAATTTCTGACGATAGAATAAGGGGGTGTAAATATGAGATCGGTTATTGAGCAAATAGAATTCAATGCACAAAATCACCCTAAAAATACTATTCTTTTTGACGAATCACTTGCAAAGGGCGTCACCTGCGAAGCTCTCGACAGTATCAGCGGTCAGGTATACTCCTATTTAAAGAAGAAGGGTATCGGTAAAGAGGACTTTGTTCTTATCAATCTGCCCCGGGGCGTTTTGCCTGTTATTGCATTTGTAGGTGTCCTGAAGGCAGGCGCTGCATTTGCAATTGTTGAGGATAGCTATGCCCCCGAAAGAATTGAATACATACGCAAAGACTGCGGATGCAAGGCAGAAATAAACAAAAATACATGGGAAGAGATACTCAGGTGTGAACCGCTTAAAGGACACGAAGAAACTGATGACCACGATGCAGCCTATGCAATTTACACCTCCGGTACTACCGGAAATCCCAAGGGCGTACTGCATGAGTACGGAAATCTGACAGAATGCATCAAATCGATAAATTATAACGGCAATTCGTTCCTGACAGAGAAGGACAGGGGGGCTCTCCTTGCACCAATGAACTTTGTAGCGTCGATCATGGTGATTTTCTATGTACTTTATAACAGTGGATGCAAGCTTTATATTGCATCATATTCCACTATAAAGAATCCTTTGCTGCTTAAAAAGTTTTTCCTTGAAAAGCGTATAAGCATAACTTTTCTTACACCTTCCTATGTCCGTATGCTGGGAGGGCAGACGGGACCGTTCCTCAAGAAACTTATTGTCGGAAGTGAACCTGCAAACAATCTATATCTTGATAAGGTGGATATTTACAATCTTTATGCAATGAGCGAAAGCGGATTTGTTGTGGGCGTTTTCAAAATAGACAAGTCCTACGCCACCTGTCCGATCGGAAAGCCTCAGTTTGATCTTGAATGCTCTTTGCTGGATGAGGACGGTGAACCGGTGCCAGACGGAGAAATCGGCGAGCTTTGCTTCCGTAATCAATATGTACGTGGATATATCAATCTTCCTGAGGAAAGCGAAAAGGTATTCGTAAACGGAATTTATCACACAGGTGATCTTG
>JBJEQU010000087.1:0-4586 GCA_051881935.1 Porcipelethomonas sp.
ATATAAAGTTCTACTCATTGAAAAATCCTGATCTTTTGTTTTGATATTTATCCCACCGCCGATTTCAGGTGTACTCAAACTGGAAGCAAAATACACCGATGAAAAAGTAGGTAACTGTGAGCTTATGGTTATGTTACACGAACCAAACTGCTTTTCAATACATTTTCGGACAAAAATCGGAAGGAATTCCTCAATGACAGTATTATCCAATTTAAGTTGCCCTTTTTGGCGGTACAGAAAGTCTTCCGTACTATCAAAAATTAAGCTGACATCAATGTAAAACTTATATTCATTTAGCTTAGATACCATATAATCAATTAGTGCGTCTAAGTCATCCGCATCAGCAGTTTTTAAGTCTTCTACCCACTTATCATAAACAGTGATAGCTTCTTTTAACCTATCTTTATCAACAGCAGGCAGTTTATCACTTTCCATTGCAGCAACAATCTTTTCGCCATGAGTTCCTCTATTCATGATATACCTCCGATGGTTTAACATTTTCTGACTTATTGATGGCTTCTAAAAGTAGTTCTCTGTTTTTATTTTCCTCAGTAAAAACTTGATACTTTTCATATAACATATCTACAGCTATTTTTCGTCCGTGTTCTATTATTTCTGCATCTTCGATTAAGGAATCATTTGAATTTTCAAAATTCAATATATCCTCATATATTATTTGACCAAACCTGTTCTTGAATGCACGTTCTTGCCGTATAATTAGATCCATGTTAAATATTTGAGTAGCTATATTATAAATAAGTTCGCTATTGCAAAAAGAATAACCTAAAACTGACGATTCTCTGCCAACGACGTAGATCATTCGTGCGTTTGGTTTACAAACTCTTATTGCTTCTTTTAAAGAAAGAGCCATATCAATACAGTATTGTATTACAGTTAAAAAACGATTTCCCCGGTTCTTCCTATTAGAACCAAATTCACTTTTGGCGATTGATAGAACATCATACCCCAGGCATTCCACAGAACGACGATATTTCTGATGATAATTAAAAACATTAATGTAAGGCGGAGACGTAATAAGCATATCAGCACAATCATCATCAATGCCTAAGTGCCTTGAATCACCACGTTCAACACTAATTGTGCTTGCCGAAAAAGGAATGTTTCGTATGATAGTTTGTAAACTCATCCATTTTTTATTTAACAACTCAAATGAAACCTCATTATTAAATACATCCATTAATACTATTAATGTTGACAAAATATTACCCTGCACATTGTTAACTTCTTTTATGTACGAAAGAATACTTGGAATAATATCTTGTTCATTATTTATCGATGCTAATAAAGAATCGATTGAAGTAATCACACTGATCCTGTCTTCAATTGATAAGTTGGCTACTTCATATGTTTTAGCCATATAATACGCAGAGGCATTAAGTTCAATTCCGTATGAACGCAATCCCTTGCGTGCACATTCACCTAAAACTGTTCCAGATCCAACAAAAGGATCTACGACAAAATAATCGTCTTCAGCATAGTAAGATAATAAAGATTCAATAAACTGAGGTGAAAACTGTCCATTCCACGCAAACATATTTGACCTGGTTTTTCCGTCTATATTCAATTCACTTTGATTTATCACATCATGATTAATCGGAATGTTTGAAAACCGATCAATAGTTGTAGTTCTTTCATCTATAACCATCGTATCAACCCTTTACAAGATACCATTATCCAACATATATTATAACACATAAAGTTTGAAAAAGCAATATATAGAGAACTATTTTTCAGCCTCGACTCCACTGGAATCAAAGTCCTCCTAAAAAGAAAAGAGCAAGAAGCAAGCTCCTCAGCTCCATAGCATTATTCAACCCCCGTAAACATAACCTGATAACTCAGCCCCGTAAACTCCCTGAGAAAGTCCATATCCGAGAAGTTCAGCCCGTAGTTATGGGACTTGCCGCCCTCTTTGCCCGTGTAGAGATACTCCATTTTCTCCTGATCGAGATGCTCGGTGCGGAGAGCTTCACGGTCAAAACCTTTTTCTTTCAGGTGATAAAGGACTATGCGTGAGAGCTGCACCTGCACGATGCGGTAACTCTCGGTGTCGGCACAATGGTCGAGAATACCCAGAATATCGAATATCGTTTTGGTATCTTTCAAGTGGTCGGTATTGTACTCGGCTTCGGGGCTGTACTCAATATACTTATCATTGTTGAGGAACTGCACCGTACAATTCACATAAGGAATGATTTTGAGCTGTGTTTCCAGGCTGATATCACTTCCTCGGCGCAGGCTTACCCAACGCTGTGACAAAGAGCTTACAGACTTGAAAACACTCCGCTTTTTGTTAGCTTCGGGAATGATCGGCGTATCGTCCTCGTTTATCAGGTAATCTATCGGAACATCGAAGTATTCCGCTATCCTTGTTATCATATCGAGATTAGGCATACCGTCATTCACCCATTTGGTGACGGTCGTTGCTGAGATACCCAGCTCTGTGGCTAATGTCCTCGGTTTGATTCCTCTCTCATCGCAGAGTTCATTGTATTTTCTCCAAAAGACAGTCATTTTGTGTCCCTCCAATTTGTGCAAAAATCCAAACTTGATTAACAGTGAACATTTTTACTTGACAAATGCTACTTAGGTAGCATATAATACGCTTTAGAGATTTAGCCGTGTTATTTCTTTGATTATTATAGCACATCATATGCAATCTGTCAAGAGAAATAAAAGATAAATTACAAAAAAGAGGATTACAGCTAAATGATTAGTATTTCATGGGGAGAACCCCGACCATTGCGGCAAAGGACGGATGCACTTCCTTTTCCGCTCGATGCTCTGCCGCCTGTCCTTCGGGATATGGCAGGAGCGATCTCGGTCACGACTTCCACTGATGTTGGAATGGCTGGAACGGCGATGCTCTCGGCGGTGGGCTACTGCTTTTCTGGAATGTACCGACTTGCAGGCAAAGCAGACCACACCGAACCGCCGATACTGTACTCTATCATCATAGCACAGCCGTCTGAAAGAAAAAGTCCTGTGATGCACTTCATCAAAGAACCGTTCGACACCTTTGAGAGCAAGTACAACAAAGATCACCGTGAGGAGATGTACAAGGCACAGCAGGACATCAAGGCTCTTGAAGCCCGTGTGAAGGCTATGGAGAAAGATGACGAACCTGACACAGCAGCTATCGCAAAGCTCCGTGTCCAGGCTGACAATATCCGCAACACATCGCCTATCCATATCGCCGTGGACGATATTACGCCCGAATCCCTTGTGATTGAGTTGAGTGAAAATGATTCTCTGCTGATGATCTCGGACGAAGCAGGAATGCTTTCCAACTTCAACGGCAAGTACAGCAGCGGTGTTCCGAACCTTGACTTGTTTCTGAAAGCGTGGAACGGAGAGAAGTACATCTGTAACCGTGTTATCCGGGGACGCACGGAAATTCCCCGTCCTTATCTTTCGGTCGCAATTGCAGGACAGCCGTATATATGGGATAACATGATGAACGATACAGCTTTCAGGTCAAGCGGTATGCTCGCACGTTTCATTCATTGCTTTGCGGAGAGCGATGTCGGACACCGCAGATATGATACTGCTGCGATACCGAAAGAGATTAAAGAGAAATATCATTCCCTGATACATCAGTTCCTTAAAGGCAAGAAAGACTGGAGCGATGAAGAAACAATATTGCATTTATCACGAAAAGCATCGGACGAGTATATCAGTTACTGCAATAACTATATCGAGCAAGAAATAAAACAGTCCATGTGCTGCTGTCAGGACTGGGGCGGAAAGTTCCACGGACTGATACTCCGGATAGCGTGTATTCTTCATTGTGTGGACTGCTGTTCTCGTGGTGTTGAACCGTCCGAGGAAAGCGTGAATCACGATACTCTTTTGAGAGCATTCAACCTTGCTCACTACATTCCTGTCGGTCACTACAAGCGAGGGCAGGACGTTCAGAACGGTATCGCCCAGGCTCTCAAAGAAATGGGATACGGCGAGGGCAAAATGGCGATTGCTAAGTGGAGAACTGCCGAGGTGGAAGTGCTGAACAAAATCTGCCTTGAACACGGTATCAAACCGCTTGCTCCCGAAAAGGCAAGAGGAACACTTGAAGTTGAGGAGTATAAAGAGCAGCGTAGGCAGGCAGACGAGCTGGCTGTGCAGAATGCTCAAATCGAAACTGAGCTTGCCGAGAAACGCTCGGAGAGTGAAAAGCTCGATGAAAATATTGAGAAAAAGAAAACTCAGATAAACGCTCTGCTCAACTACATCCCCGACTATGAAAAGGAGTTCAAGATTGAGGACGAGTGTGAGCAGCTTTGCAAGGAATTAAGCAGCTTGCTTGACGGTAAGTTTTCTATCATGAAACATTCGGACGAGATTATCTCCAAGGCACAGCGTCTGATCAAGATCATGAAGAAGCTCAGCGACAGCACTCACAAGTCCGGCGATACTGTATACGCTCTCCGTGAAAGGCTGGACAGAAGTCTGAAAGAAACAGAAGATGTCCGTCAGAGGTTAAAGCGTACTTCGGGAGAATGCTCGGAGCTTCGCCGTGACAATTCAGCTCTGCAAGCTCAGGTCGATGAACTGACGGAGTTCGT
>JBJEQU010000088.1:0-4578 GCA_051881935.1 Porcipelethomonas sp.
GGAAACGGCAGTCATATCGGTATTGTAAGCTTTGCCAACACAGCCACACAGGATACCCAGCTTATCACATCGGTAGCAGACCTTAAAGCAGCAGTTGATTCACTAACGGCAGACGGTTCTACAAATCACGCCGACGCCTTTGAAAAGGCTTCAGAGCTTTTTAACGCAGCCTCATCAAACGCAAAGGTAATAGTGATGTTCACGGACGGAGTAACCACAGCCGGAGGAGATCCTGCGATTGCTGCGGCAGCGGCAAAGGCAGCAGGTGCTGTAATATATGTCATCGGACTTTCCGGAAACGGCGGTATCGATGAAGAAGCTCTGAAAGAATGGGCATCCGACCCGGATGAAGCATACGTGGCAATTACTCCGGACGATGAAGAACTGGAAGCACTTTTTGAGGAACTGGCGCAGAATATCAGCAAACCCGGCGCAACGGATATTGTCATCACCGAGAAGGTACTCCCCTGCTTTAAAATCACAGCCCTGTCCACTCCCACTAAGGGAACAGCAAGTCTTGTGGACGCTGTCACGCTGCAGTGGAAGATCGATAAGCTTGGCGTAAAACAGAGTGAAGGCGCAGTCCTTGAATTTACCGTTCAGCATGTGGGACCCTGCACCGGCACTGTTGAAGTAAACGAGTCTGTAACCTATACAGATGCTGAAAAGAACAAGGTGGAATTCCCGTCCCCGAAGATCAAAGTGGAATGCGGCGTTGACGTTCTTCCGGAAAGCTGTCCGGTACCGGTAAATATCACCATTGACGGCTGCGAGGATACCGTAGAATTTGATGCCGGTGACCTTGGAATGGAATCTCTCGGACGCATTCTGCAGCTTGATGTGACGCTGAAAAATGTCTGCCCAAAACGCCGTGTTGCACTGGCAGCCATTCTCACCGAGGTAGGCTCCAACAACGTGGAATACAAACGAGGCATGAAAACTGTGGTCGTTCCTGCACACGACAAACCCACCTGTCACGATGTCACAGTGCGCTGCATTAAGTTCGTTCTGCCGGAAAGTCTTGACGTTTCCGGTTCTGTCGACTCTATATGCAACAAGCGAAACTTTAAGGCAAGATTCATCGCACACTATATTGATAATGACTTTGAATGCTGTCATGTAGTTTTATAAATTATAGTATATTAAAAAAATTCAGCCTGCGCCGGGGACTCCTCCTCAGTGCAGGCTGTTTCATTGCTATTTAAAAAATCATCAGTATGCCTTACCCCAGTAAACCATGCACTTTGCTGGTTTGCCGCAGCATACACACTTATCCGAAATATTTTCCTGTTCAAAAGGAATACAGCGTGAACCGACGCCTGTCTTTTCCTTGACCTCGTCCTCGCATGCTTCATCACCGCACCACATAGCCTTGATAAAGCCGTCGCCGTTTTCCTCAAGGGACTTTATTATCTCTTCAATTGATGTGCAGGAAAATGTTCTCTTTTCTCTGTTTTCCAGTGCCTTTCTGAAAATTCCGTCATGGACATCCTGAAGCTTGTCAGAAACCGCCTTTGCAAATTCTTCACCAAGGTTTTCAATGGAGACAACTGTCTTTTCCCTATCGTGACGTGTTACAAGAACGCACTGTTTATTTTCAATATCCTTAGGACCTATTTCAATTCTTACCGGAACGCCTTTCATTTCGTATTCTGCAAACTTCCATCCCGGAGAGTTGTCACTGTCATCCATCTTAGCACGTATGCCGTTGACTTTGAGAACCTCCAGAAGCTCGGATGCCTTTTCAAGAACCCCCTCCTTGTGCTGTGCAATCGGTACGATAACCGCCTGAATCGGGGCAACTGCCGGCGGAAGAACAAGACCATTGTCATCACCGTGGGTCATGATAATCGCACCGATAAGACGTGTTGTGACGCCCCAGCTCGTCTGGTGCGGAAAGACTTTTTTGTTTTCCTTGTCGGTATATTCGATGTCAAATGCCTTTGCAAAGCCGTCGCCGAAATAGTGAGAAGTACCTGCCTGAAGTGCCTTTCCGTCATGCATAAGCGCTTCGATAGCATAAGTAGAAACCGCACCGGCAAACTTGTCGCTTTCAGTCTTTTTGCCCTTTATAACCGGCATTGCCAGACTTTTTTCACAGAAATCAGCATATATGTTGAGCATTCTTTCCGTCTCCTCAATAGCCTCCTGGGCGGTTGCATGGATAGTATGACCCTCCTGCCACAGGAACTCTCTTGAACGCAGGAACGGACGTGTTGTCTTTTCCCATCTTACAACGCTTACCCACTGATTATAAAGCTTTGGCAGGTCACGGTATGAATGGATTATATTTGAATAATGCTCGCAGAAAAGTGTTTCAGATGTAGGGCGTACACAAAGCCTGTCCTCAAGCTTTTCGCTTCCGCCATGAGTTACCCATGCAACCTCAGGAGCAAAGCCTTCTACGTGGTCCTTTTCCTTCTGAAGAAGACTTTCTGGGATAAACATAGGCATGCACACATTTTCGTGTCCTGTTTCCTTAAACATCCCGTCAAGTATTCTCTGAATATTTTCCCATATTGCATAAGCATAAGGCCTGATGACCATGCAGCCCTTAACGCTTGTATATTCAATAAGCTCCGCCTTTTTAACGATATCTGTATACCATTTTGCAAAATCCTCATCCATTGGAGTTATTGCGTCAACCATCTTTGAATTATTTTTTGCCATTTTCAATTTCTCCGTCTTCATTATTTTTTTCTTCCGCATCATCTTTTTCCGGCAGATCATAAATGCCCCTGACCTTATAGAGGCTGTCATCCTTTTCACGGGGTCTGTTACGGAAGAATTTATCGATCAGCTTGTCAGTCTTTGATGCAAGCTTAGGTGTTATGACCGCAAGCAGAAATATAAGCAGCAGTATGAGCAAAAATAATGCCAGTGCTTTAACAATATATGAAACTGATATACTCATAGAACTTACTCCTTACTTCTGAGGGCATTTATCCCCTGTCCTGTATTTTCCACCAACTAAACCTTGCCAGACCGGCAGAAGCGACATTATGCCTGTCACCAGAGGTGACAACCGCAAACAAAAACCAGCAGTTTCCGGCAGGCTTAACCTGACTCACCTATATTATTATATCATATTTTCTGTAAATTTCAAGGTCTTTATGATTTAAAATATACCTGTTATCTGTAAAAACGGGCTGTTGCAGACAGTCAAAACCAGATAGCAAACAGTACGATGCCCGCACCGACCCGTCAGCCGAGATTTTGCTGCTTTGCGCAACAGCCCGATTTTTTTCAGAACCTATGAAAAGACTGTATCAGAGAACATTTTTCAGTCCTTATCGATACCGCCCTTATTATAAAACTGCTCATAGATAACAACGCAGATACCGCCCTTGAATTCAAGGTTGCCTTCAACCCTGCTGATCTTGATTTTCTTTGAAACATCTTCACCGCATAATGTAATGAGATATTTCTTGAAATAGTCGAACATCCAGTCGTCAAATCCAAAGCCATGGAGTATTACAGACTTTGCAAAGAAAACAGTTGAAAGGTTATTTACAAGGATCGAGAGACATCTGGAAATATTGCTTGCAGCGTCAAGTGCCTTTGCTTCACCCTTTGCAGCAGCTGCAGAAAGTGCTTTATAGGAAATATTGTTAAAGTTACCATTTGTGATCTCCCACAGAACCGGTGTTTCTTCTTTTGAGTAGATCTCTCTGAGCTTTTCCATGATAGCAACAGTTGTAAGTTCTGCCTTTACAGAACCGTCAGGGTAACCGGAAACCTTTCTTCCGCCCGGATTAACTATCATATTCTCAACATGATTTGTATAGTAGCGGTTATCAGACATAACGTCATTATCGATAAGTACGGAAAGGTTAAGATGTCTTCCCTGTCTTAAAAGAACATAGTTGCCTATTCTTTCCTTGATATCGTTGTCCTGGTTTGCAAGAGCAAGTGCACTTGTCAGGTTAGCGCAGGTAACAGGCATAGAAAGTTCAGCAGAAAGTGAGGCTATGAGAGGGGAATAATCGAGCTTTCCGTCCTTCATGTAAATTTTCATTCTGCTGCACATATCCGGCAGAATGCCTACGCCCAGACCTAAGAACATCTTAGTTTCAAGACCGCTGTTCTGGATTATCTTTTTACATGAAGAAACAATATACTCAACGATGTCATCGCTGTTCATGTTGTCAGCCAGTTCGATGCCCATCTTTTCCATAATATTACCGTTGATATTTGAAAGACCAACTGTAATTCTTTCATCACTTATAGACGCACCGAGGGCAAACTTATAATTCTCATTAATATTAATGAGGATCTTTCTTCTGCCTTTCTGGAGCTTCTCGGGGGTTACAGGCGCCTCGCCAACCTCATAGAGGACTCCCTCTTCGATCATCTCATTGGTGATGATCGTAACAGCAGCTCGTGTGATCTTCATTGAGCTTGCTATGTCGACCCTGGAAATAGGACCGCATTCTCTTATTACCCTGAGAATCTGCGCCCTGTTTCGTCTTTTCAGGTCAAGCTTACTGATTCCTTGTAGTTCCATTTTTTTACCATCCTTTTCTTTTCTTAGAACCTGACCGGCAGCACCTGCTGCCGGATCAATATATATAACCG
>JBJEQU010000089.1:0-4572 GCA_051881935.1 Porcipelethomonas sp.
CCTATCAGATGATGAATGAATTTGGTGTGGATACTCCGTTATGCAGTTATGTCTATATCACAGTGAATAGTGAAGACTGGGGACTTTATCTTGCTGTGGAAGGGGTTGAGGATGCATTTCTTGAACGGAACTATGGCAGTGATTACGGTGAGCTTTATAAACCGGACAGCATGAGCTTTGGCGGTGGCAGAGGCAACGGTAAGGATTTTAATATGGAAAATTTTACAAATGAATCTAATTCGGAAGAGAGTACCGAAACATCGGATACTCAAGGTGGTTTTTCTAAACAAAAAGATTTTAATCCGCCTGCTATGCAGGGACAGATGCCTGATGAAATGGGAAAATCTGAAAATGCCGGAGGTGGTATGCCCGGAGGAGGTATGGGTAAGGGAAGTGATGATGTAAAGCTGAAGTATGTTGATGATGATACTGACAGTTATTCCAATATCTTCAATAATGCAAAAACAGATATTACCAGCAAAGACAAAGAACGGTTAATTTCTTCTTTGAAAAGCCTCAGCGAAAATTCAGACATTGAAAGCGTAGTTAATGTGGAAGAAGTAATCAGATATTTTGTTGTGCATAACTTTGTCTGCAACGGTGACAGCTATACAGGTTCAATGATTCATAATTATTATCTATACGAGGAGGACGGACAACTCTCTATGATTCCATGGGACTATAATCTTGCATTCGGTACATTCCAGTCAAGCAATTCAACAAGTCAGGTCAATTCACCTATTGATACACCTGTTTCCGGTGATATGAGTGATCGTCCTATGATAAACTGGATTTTTGAAAATAAGGAATACACCGAAATGTATCATCAGTATTTCTATGAATTTTTAAGTAATATTGACATATCGGGAATTATTGATAAAACTGCTAAGCTTATCTCGCCATACGTTGAAAAAGACCCCACCAAATTCTGTACCTATGAAGAATTTAAAAACGGTGTCAGCACAATTAAAACATTCTGTGAACTGAGATCTGAAAGTGTAAAGGGACAGCTTGACGGCACTATTCCTTCAACAACTGACGGGCAGTCAGCCGACAGTTCTTCACTTGTTGATGCATCCAATATTTCTCTTTCTGATATGGGAACAATGGGTATGGGCGGTATGGATAAAGGCGGTTTTGGTCAACCCTCTCAAAAAAATATGCCGCAGAAAAGTACTGATGAAACCAGTGAGACAAGCATAACGCAGACTTCAAATATGACTTATATGGCAGATGGTGAAAACAAACCGCAAATGGGAGAAATGCCACAGGGCGGTATGCAGCCTCCCGGGGATTTTAACGGCGAAATGCCTAATGATATCCCAAAAGATGAAAATGGTAATCCAGCAATACAGAATCCGTCAGTAGAAAATGACAAGACAACGAGTGCAGACAGCAGCCAAACAGCTGCTGATGAGAGTAATGATACGGCTCAAAGTTCTTCCGGAAAAAGCGGAGAAATGCCTGACTTTGGAAATAAGCAATTTCCAAAGGAAAGTGGCAATACAGAAAATAACACTGAAAACAAAACAGAAAATAACAAAGGCAATAACGCAGGAACTAATACAGTTTCGCTTGTTTGGCTTGGAATATCTGTTCTGTTACTCGGTGTAGGATTACTGTTTGCTTTTAAATTTAAAAGATAATTAAGGCAACACCGCACAACCACCAGCTACCGCCTTTGCCGCACATCTGCTTGCAGATTTTCCGTCATATTGCACAGAAACTCCTTGACGTTACGCAAATTTTCATTCTGAAAATTGTAAGCCTGCGTCGTTTCTATACAATCTGACGAAAAATCTGACTACGCATCTGTACGACAATGGTTGTGCGGTGTTGCCTTAAGGAATAATGCAGAATATATAAAGCCTCATATTCATTGTCGAATATGAGGTTTTATACAATATGAATTTAGTTTTTCAACAGAGCAAGTTTTTTGGATGTGTTATTTAGCAAAAAATAGTAAAATCGTTTAAGCAATAATTACAGATTTTAACTTGCAATGAAATATTTCGCTTTCTTCGTAATGCGGCAAATCGGGAATTTGTGGATAACTAACATATTTGGTTTCCGATGCACTTTTCAACTGATTTCAGAATTTTTCGTTTATCCCCTCGTACAACGCTCACAAATCGCTTGTGTGGGCTTGTACCGCCTAGAGTGGTATTGTTTACCCTACTGCAAATTGGGATGGCAAATATCGCCCCACATTAGCTAATTCTTAAAAGGCGGAACTTCTATTCCCTGGCTTGCAAGTTTGCTTCTGATTTTTCCTGCGGATTCATTCAGAATTTCATCAAGTGTTGTCCACCTTACTTTGCAAACTTTTTCATTCTCAACAGGGTCAGTAGAATCAACAGCTTGGGGCATAAGTTTTTTACCGTCACTGGTGTCACTATTTTTATCATATTTCAGAATAATAACTCGCTGACCGTTACTGCGTTTGGATTCAAAAGTCACACCGTAACTTTGCAGTTCATAAGCGTGTTTCATCAGCTCTTTTTTGATATGGTTTGCAAAAATTTCTTTGCAAAGTATTTTACTTAACTCGCTTGCAAGTTCCGTTGCAGAGCCTTTAAATATTTTACGTTCAATCATAAAATCATGAACAGCGAAAGAGAAAAAGTCAGGTTCTTTAGCCGTTGTTTCATCAATTACTTTTTACTTCTGCCCCACAACATTACAGTTCCTGTCAGAAAGCCTTGTTTGACTTAAGGACGTTTTTCCAAGTTTGGTACGCTCCTGCTCCTCCTGCACGATCTTCGCTGTACTTCGCCGCCTGGTATCTCTCCTGCGTGGGATTTAATTGTCAAGATTCTCTTTTGCCTTCAAACTGTAGCCGATGAAACAAGTCGTTTGGGCAACTCCCGAAAAAAGTTTGTTGGTTTGCACATAGCCAAGATTGTTTCAATTAATCGTTATATGCACTTTCACAACATCAGTTGTTTTTCCCCCTTCACTTTGTAGCCGAAGAAAAGATGCTTTTTATGCGTGCGTGAAAAATTTTTGTATGATTGCACAAAATCAGAACAGAAATCTTGTATGGTTTGCGCCTATATGTATATGGGGATCAATAATTTAATCCAATTATTGTAACTTCTCAATAACACACCACCCTCAAAACAACCTTCCGAATCGAAAATCCGGAAGGTTGTTTTATTAATTTTCAGTTTTGCATAAATTTCTTACTTTTTCATTCCACGGTAAAAGCTCTTCAAAAATATCCGAATTTAAATTTTGTCAAGTATTATTGACAAAATCAATATGTGCGGAATTGACATCCTTGATGATATAGTGTATAATAAATATAGTTTCACAAGAAATTTAAATATTATGAAAATAAATTGTCAACATTTATATTTACTGCTAAACTTTTTATTTTTTTCAGGCTCTTATAAGTATCGGACAAACACGAATCCTATTTTTTAAAAGAGGTAAGAAAAATGAATAAAGATGATATGAAAATTGCAAACTTCTGGGACGACGGATTGGAATTTCATCGTTTTGGATATTTTACTGACGAATAGAATAATTTTTATCGTTTAACTAATAAAGGACCTGAGCAAATTCAGTATCCCTTTGAAGGAACAATTGATTGCATTTTTGGTTGGAGTTACAAATCATTCATATTGATATCAGGAGATAATTGGTATACTTATTCAGTGAGAAAATTCATAAATGCAGATGGAAAAACGGTAGAACGTGACGACAGATATGTAAAAATAGACAATCTGGACGGCTCTTATGAAAAAATATTTTCTTTCGGCGGTGCTATTTACTTTTTTAATTCAGACGGAAGCATTTACAAAAACAACGGAATTACAGTTGAATAAATAATTTTCAGGAGGTAAATTATTATGAAAAAATTATTGACAATGGTTTTGGCTTTGACTTTGACAGGCACAATTCTTACAGGCTGCAGTGATGAGAACGACAGTTCTTCCAGTAAGAAAAAGGAAACAAAAAGCAGTTCGTCAAGCAGCGTCCAGTCGCAAAACGACACAAATTCTTCCAGGAGTGATGAAGACTCTGCAACAACGTCCGCACCTGAAGATTCCAAAAAAAAGGTTTCGTACACAACTACCGAATTGAAATATGATGAGAAAGGCCAACCTATTTGGAACGATATTGATGATGTTCCCATCAACAAAGAAGTATACAAAGACGACAAGATAACTGTAACGCTCACAAAATATGCGGTTGAATATGACGACTTATTCGAAACTTACATGGGTAATGTTTATGTGAAAATCGAGAACAATACCGATCGTATGGTTCAAGTGTATTTATCTAAATATGAAATCAACGGAGTACGAATGATGTCGGGCTGGATAAGCGATGTAACTAATTACCCTACCGTTTCAAAGGTGAATGAAGATTGTATGGGGCTTGATGCCGGTTCTATGTATGAGAATACAGGACTTAATTTCGACAATATTGAAAAAATAACATTTAACATCAATATCATTGATGATGATACCTTAGAGCCGATTACTGACCCTATTCCTTTTGAGATAAAGGTGAAATAATTATGAAAGTGAGTTTAAAAAGAAAAAAGCGTAGTTCTTTTGG
>JBJEQU010000090.1:0-4540 GCA_051881935.1 Porcipelethomonas sp.
AATTTTATCCCACTACAAAAAATTATACCCCCGAACCCTGGGAATGCACGTATTTATGAGGGTTGTGGGGGATTTTTTGTTGAGGAAGTGGCAAAGTTGGGTTATATCACATTTTTGGCTGTTTGTATAGTGTTTTTCGGGAATTTGGGGTTGGGGAGTGAGAACTAATTCAGATTTTATGCACGAAAATTCTATAACAGAGATAATCCGAGAGAATATGCTTCTTTAAGTTTTTTGTTATCTTTTATAGCGGCTTTTTCTTCAACACCGCCAACAAGAATCATTCCATAATCCTTCAAATCAAAATATTCAAGGGTAAGCTGATACTGTGACTTGATGGAATCAAATAAATTGGGTATAGTATCTGCACCGACAAGCAGTAATGCAAGACCATTTATTCCTATTCTATTTCTTTCTGGAGAATGAAATCTGTCAATCATAGCTTTGAGCTGTGCGGTTATACCATAAAAATAAACAGGAGATGCAATTACAAGTATATCGGCATTTGATAGCTTATCAAAAACAATTTCCATATCGTCATTCTGAAAGCATTTTTTCTTGCTGTTATTACGGCACGCATTACATCCGATACAAGGGTTGACCTTATATTCACGAATGGATATTATTTCAACTTCATTATGTACTCTTGCTCCTTCAACAAATGAATTTACAAGCAATTCAGTGTTGCCGTTTTTTCTTGGGCTTCCTGATAATACTACAATTCTACTCATAATATCTTGCTCCTTATATAAAAAAAATTATATCAGAATATTTATTCCGATTTGTCGGTTAGTTTATTCCCGCCGATTTTCAAAACCATTATACCATATTCGTACAGAATTGCTGTTGCCTTAAGTATTAAGAACGTGTTCAATTTTTATAGATAAATCAGAAACGGAATCTATCTCATGATTTATTAATTCTCCTGTTTTTCCCGTATTCGCAATAGAGTCTTTTAGGGCTGTAAGCTTTGAAGAAAGTTCTTCAATTTTTTCTATTACTCTTTCAATATTTGAGTTTACACGAGTGGTTTCCGCTGATACCTTGTTATAGCTTGAAATAAATTCCTGATTGGTGTTTTGCGTTTTGTCGGCAAGAACGCCTATTTCGTTTGCAACAACAGCAAACCCCTTGCCCTGTTCGCTTACTCTTGCAGCCTCAATAGACGCATTAAGTGCAAGCATTTTTATCTGAGAAGATATTTTCTTAATGGTGTCGGCATTATTGCTGTATTCTTTATTAATGGATTTTATCTGTTCAATATTGGAATTCATATCAATACTGAGACTCTGAAGTGCATCGGCAAGAGCAGCAATATTCTCAATAATAAGTACGTTTTCTTTTGAACTTGTAAGAATGTCATTTGTACATTTGATAACGGTATCAAGCTCAGAATTAAGCGATGAGGTAAGGTTTTTGATATGAAGATTTGCTGTTACAATGCTGTCACTTTTAAGCCTGATTTCTTCTGATTCCTCTATATTTGACTTCAAAACATACTGGTGACAATTGCTTGGAGAATTAAATCCCCTTGCAATAGCCTCCGCCATTTCGGTGCAGCTGCGGTAACCGCAGGCCTGACAGTCGAAATTCCTTTCGGCAACGGTATATTTTTTTAGCGTTAAGAATGCAGCATCAATATCTGCTTTCGATATATTTGTATTTTCTATATTCTTGGGAGTGTATTCTCTCAAAAAGTCATCTAATTTTAAAGTGGAATTGAATTTTCTGTACTGTTTGCTGCCTACTAATTTTCTTGTCTGTTTATTCTGTTTTTCAAAAGACTCACGGCGTATTCTTGAAATTATCTTGTTTATTTCAAAGAAATTATGTCCGGAAGACAAACCGGGACCTACGGTGCAGCCAAGTTCGCAGGAAAGAACGTCAAAAACGTCCGGTCTGAATTCTTCGGGAGTGTTGAGATATTCGTCAAGCTCTCTGTAAACTTTTGGAATACCCTCGGAACTTATAATGGTGAGATCAGGATTCATGGCATGCAGACACTCTTTAAGTCCACCGGGAATTGGATATATAGCACCGCTGTACGCAGGCAGGCCGTCAAATTCAAAGCTGTTTTCGGGAAGATTTATTCTGTTATTTTTTATATATTTTTCAAGTTCTGCAAAAGTTATGTTATACTTCACAAGTCCCGTATCCACAAATTCGGTTTTTTTGGCAATACAAGGTGAAAGTACAGCGATTGGATTGGTATCTTCAATATATTTTCTTATATATATTGCTCCGCACAGTATAGGACTGTGAACAGGCGAAAGATAAGGAATAAGTTCGTGCTTATATTTGAGAATGTAGTCGGTAATAGCGGCACAGGGCTGTGAAATTATTTTGTCCACTCTTTTTTCAGCAAAAGCTTTAAGGTGCATATAGGTGCATATATCCGCCCCGAATGAAACGTCGTAGATTTTGTCTGCACCGCATTCTCTGATAAATGAAAGCACCTGCCTCCAGTTATTTTCAAAGGCAACCTTAACGGAGGGAGCAACCATAACAGTTATTCTTTCTCCATTGGCAAGGTCACGAAAAAATGCTCCTGTATCGTCGTCATAGTATCTTGCATGATGAGAACAAGCCTTTGTGCAAGCACCGCAGTGAATACAGTTGGTTTCATTTATGGAAATAATTGTTTTTTCGCTTATTTTCTTAGATACGTTAGCCTCATTCAAAGGACAGGCTCTTACGCAGGCGTTACATCCCACGCACAAATTTGGTTTAATTCTTATCATTAATATCTATCGCCTTTCGCATTAGGATTGTCCGAGATGAGATATTTTGTTTAGAAAAAGTAGATATGATAGGCAGATAATTTCCGCCGTTTAACTGAGAATGTAATCAGGAATTTTCATTTTACAGACAAATTGTAAACTATATAAAATTATATCATATAATAGATGAATTTTCAATAGTTTTTGTCAAAATAATTAGATAAATCCAAAAGTAATGACAAAGGAAGACAGACATTTGTTTCTTTGTTGACAATTAATTGTAAAAGTGATATAATTGTATATAAATAAGATAATTTTATTGACAAAAAGATATGAAAATACAATATCGATAGTGATATTGTGGGAGGAAGATTTACAGAATATGAAACCTTTAAAAAATAAAAATTTATGGAAACTTAGAATAAAAATAGCTGCAGTGTTAATAATGTGCAGTTCTATGCTAACTGCTTGTGCTTTTTCATCGGATAATAGCTCAGAAACAAATACAGCTCAAAGTTCATTAGCTGAATTTTCATTTGAAGAGGATAAGACTGATTACAAGTACAAATCCACAGAAGAACTGCTTGCTAATAAGGAAAACATAGCAGGCAACGGTTATGTAATTATAAAGGATAAAAAAGATATTCCCGATTATATGAAAGATATTCTTGTACCGTTTCGTGATGAAAAAACCAATTTGTGCGGTTATAAAAATTTAATGGGCGATGTAAAAATTGAACCTAAGTTTTGTTCGGCGTCAGAATTTGCAGATAATAAATTTGCAATTGTACATATGTCGGGAGGCGTTAATGATTCCGGTGCCGAAATAGTTAGTCCTGGAATTGCTATAAAAACTGACGGAAGCTTTATTACCGATCAAAAAAAGATGTATGTATCATGGGTAGGTGCTGATTACATTAAATATAATGATATAAATGATGATAACAAAGTACATATAGTAAATGAAACACTTAATGAACTGGATATAAGTACATATTTTAAAGATTATCCGCTGAAATCAAAACTAAATATTTCACTTGAAAATTTGGGCTATAATGAAATTGAGGGTTATACGAATGATATTTCATACGGTAGATACCAGAACGGATTTCTGCCGTATACTAAGTCAATCGATACTGAAGATAATGTCAACAAAATAGTTTCCGGACTCCTTGATAAGAATGGAAAATCTGTGGCAGAGTATGAAGGTCAATATATATCAAGTGTTTCAAATGGCTTTTATGTTGTTTTCAATGATTTTGGCGGTTATATTTATGATGAAAATCATAATAAGATTACAGATCAGCTTTGCTTTAAAACTGACAATTCAGCAAGACCTGTTGATAAAATAATATATCCGGGCGGATATACTTATGTTTATTTTGAAACAAAAAACGGTATGGAAGCATTTGTTATCAAAATCGCACCGGAACTTTATAAGGAAAAGAAATAAACAGTTATAAAATATAAGGAGTATAACAAAGCTTTTAAAGCGAAAGTTATACTCCTTTTTTATTCATAAATGTGCCTTTGTGAATAATCTGTAAATTGTTACAATTTTTCAATTCCGTTAAAATAGCAAATGTAGTTATTATTACCGTACCAAGTATAAATAATTTTGTCAGATTATTTTTATACATCAGACATAAACAAGGCATTACAAATATTGGAATTGTAAAAATAAATACTCTCTGTTTCTGAAAATTGACCATATTTTTCTTTGATTCAAGCCACTTGCAATCCTGTATAAATTACATCTCCTTATTTTTGTGAGGGATAACTTACAGCATCTCCCCAACTTACAATTTCATCAAAAAATC
>JBJEQU010000091.1:0-4522 GCA_051881935.1 Porcipelethomonas sp.
TTGCTCTGATTATTTTACTTGTGATGTTCAGCGGAATATTTACAAAGGAATATTCCAAAGGAACACTTATACCCATTTTAACAAAAGGTCTTTCACGAAAAAACGTTGTAATTTCAAAAACGGTAGCAATGTTTATGGTCTGGAGTGCATGTTTCTGGCTGAGTTTCGGAATAACCTACGGATATACAGCTTTTTACTGGGATATTTCAGCAGTGAAAAACATTGGATTTATGGCATTTTGCTGGTGGCTTATGGGTATTTTTTTGATTTGCATTCTTACGTTTTTTTCATCTTTTGCAAATACTGCTCCGCAGGTTATGGTGGGCACTGGCATAATCTATGTGATTATGTATATAATGGGAATGATTGGCAAAATCAAAGAATTTCTTCCGACTTATATTCTTGATAGTTCATCAATAATGACGGCAAAAAGCAAACCCAGTGACTATACAGTAGCAATATTTATTACTTTCTCCTTATCTGTGCTGACATTACTTTGCTCACTGCCTTTATCACAAAAAAAGCAGTTATAGAAAGGTGGATTAATAATGGGTTTTCCCGAAACATTCAAAGCCCTTTCTGACCCAGTAAGGCGTGAAATACTTACTATGTTAAAAAGCGGCAGAAAATCTGCTGGAGAAATTGCTTCTCATTTTGATATGACAAACGCAACAGTATCTTATCATCTGAGTCAGCTGAAAAAAGCAGGGCTTGTGTATGAGGAAAAAGAAAAAAATTTTGTGTTTTACAGCCTTAATATTTCGGTGTTTGAAGAAATTATGATGTGGATTTCACAGTTTACAAACAGCTCCGATAAAACTGAAAAAGACAGTGACAACAACTCGGGAAAATAGATAACGGGAGGTATTTTTATGAAAAAGATTACAAAAGGAGATATAATCACTGTAATTTTGTGCTTGTGCGGAATAATTCCCGGGGCGGTAACTTATAACAAATTACCCGAAAAAGTACCTGTTCATTTTAATATTAAAATGACTCCTGATAATTATGCTCCTAAAGAGGTAGTTGTTTTTTTGCTTCCTGTTATTATGTTATGTCTGCAAATTCTTATTTGTTTTCTGGCAAATATAACCACTAATAAACATATAAAAAAAGGAAAAGTTCCTAAAAAAATGCAAGCTGTATTTAAAATGTTTGTGCCAACATTGTGCATTGTAATTGAAACAGCTACGGTAATGTTTACTCTGGGAATTTACAAAAATATAGGTGTAATAATTATAAGTGTTATTGGTTTGATGTTTGTACTTATCGGAAATTACATTCCCAAATGCAGAAGAAATTCACATATAGGAATTAAGCTGCCTAACACCCTGAAAAGCGACTATGTATGGGATAAAACCCACAGACTTGCCGGCTGGATATGGACACTTGGAGGAATTTTGCTTATTGCCCTAGCCATTTTTGAAAAATATGTATTTGCTATGGCAGCGTTACTGCTGATGTCAATTGTCCCCGTAATTTATTCCTTTACATTAAAGGATAAAGAACAGCAAAAATAAGACTATAAAAAACCGGAAAAAGACTGTAAACCCATAAAGTTATACAGCCTTTTTCCTTATTTGGTATGATTTTGAATATAGTTTTAAATATCATATTTCAATACACTTTTATTTCATTAAGATATTTCCTATAAAGAGGGTGCATAACATTTCCCGGTCTGTCGGGAAACATTTTTTCGGGTGCTTTTAAAGCCTTTACCCATTCAGCCGAGTCAACTTCGGAGGACAAAATAAAATCAGTCTTTTTTGCATAGCCGATAAAACCGTGCATAAGCATATCCTTTTTTTCGAACCAGTATGTGCCTGCATATTCAAGCTTTTCAAGAGTAATACCTATTTCTTCCTTAACTTCTCTGATTGCTGTTTCTTCTGCATTTTCACCGGGGACAATGTATCCTGACACAAAATTTGCATGTTTTTCAGAAATATAATTCTGATTAAGCAGAGCAATTTCGTTGAATTCATTTGCAACAAGAACAATTACGCAGCTTGCAAAAGTGTCAAACCAGTATTTTTCGCATTTTTCGCAGAACGGAATAAAACCGTCATCGCCTGCAATTTTATCAGATAATTTTGTTCCGCACTGCGGACAGTATTTATAGTGCATATAATCCTCCTGCTAATTTCTATTTTTTTCTGAAGTATTATCAGTTTGATTTTCACGAAAACACATTGCCGAAAGCATAAAAAAAATACAACCTACAGCAATTTCAACGGGATAAATGTACAAGTATTTTTTATGTATAATCAGCGGCAGAATTCCAAGTGCTGCGGCAGGCGGAATAAATTGTTTTGCTGATTTCATTATAATCAATGCAAATGCAATGCTGAAAACTGCGGCAAATGTAAGAGGTAGAGAAAGTATTTCACAAAATACAATTCTTGAAATTGCCCCGAAAAATGCACAGCTGAAAATAATAAAAAAAGTTTTTACGGGCTTTTTTCTCGCTTTACTTTTTGGATTTGAAAATTCGGTAAAAGCAACTAACAAAGGCGGTGCAACACAGAAATTCAGATTGAATTTTATAGTCGGTATTGAAATAATCGCAGCAAAGAATGTTCTTAAAAATGTTTTTGCTATATCAGATTTCTGAGGTCTTTTGCAGGGTATACGTTTCTCATTTTCATACAGTTTATTTTTTTCAAGAATATACTGTGCAAATACAGTTAAAGCTGTCATTGTAACAGCAGAAACAGGATAAATAATTGATTTTGTCCCCATTAATACAGGCAAAGCTGCTGCTGAAATCATAGGTGCAAAGGTTGTTTTTGAGAAATTAAAAAGAATTTGTGCTGTAAAAAATGTAAATATCAGATTTATGGTTTTACAAAAAGGACTGAAATTTACTACAAAAATTCCAAAAACTGAACATATTGCAATCATTAAAATCATTCTCGATCGGCTTATTTTCCATGACTGCAAGGGTGAAGCTATTGCACCTACAGTTAAAGCTGCTATTTCAGGAAATATTATTTCTTTTTCACCTGAAATTTCAGCAGTACAAGTCATAACAGATACCAGCAGGATACAAACAATTAATCGTAAAATATATTTTTTGTTTTCTTCAGACATTTTTATCTTCCTTGAATTAGAATTTATAAAGTAATAATACCATAAATTTGCTGTGTTGTCAATTATTTATAAAAAAATGTTTGAACTTACATTATAATCCCGTAAGCTCTAAGCCTTTCAATATTAGCTTTTTTGCGTCTTTCAAGTTCCGCAATCGCATTTGAATAAATCTGTGGATTATCCAGAATTTTATCCAATAATCTCCGTCTTTCAAATGCATATTTTAATTCTCGACTGTAATATTCATTATAGTTTTCTGTGTATCCGTTAATATTCCTTGACTTTAAAATATCGGAAATTCTATTATATTCTTCTTTGCTTTTAATAAGCTCCATAAAATTTCCTTGATAATTTGTTTTTATATATAACATACCTTCATTATAATGGTTATCAATATTATCACTTCCAAAATTATCTTCATCATTAAATATATTTAACCATCCGCCAAATTTTCTTAAGAACATTAAACAAGATTCAAGATCCACCACATTGTCAAATTCAGGAATCACAATTTGCTCAGTCATCTTTAAAGCATATTTTACAGCCTTTATTATATCAGATTTATTGTCAGGCTCATATGGGATCTGATATAATTTATTCCATATATCATCCCCATGCTTCTCAGGAAAAATACAACTATAATATTCACAAATATTTTTAAGCCAATTTGTATTAAAAGAGGAATATTTTTTGAAATCAATATCCGGTCTATAAACCGTTGCAATTCCTGCAAAAACAGAAAATGATTTGAAATTTGCTGTTTTGGATTTTTCATTAATTATAGTAATTATCTGTATGATTTGATCATTAATAACTCTAAAAAAATATTTATTTAAACCTTTTATATTAACAAACCCCAACGGCTCGAGAGCCTCGCCAAACACCTGTTTAAAAGCCGCATTCAATGTAAGCTTTTTTTCGCCCGCTTTTCTAAAATACATAACCGTCGCACTGTCGTCGGCGTCTTCATTATCAAGCAGTATCTGTTCGCTGTCCATACCGATAAGCTGTGCAAATTCCGCAAGTGCTTCCTCGGCAAAAGTATAGCTTCCGTTCTGAATTTCCGTGACCTGCTCCCATGTACTGTTCTCCGTCAGAAGCGGCTTCCAAAAATCCTCTTTCACCGTCGGAGAAGGCTCGTCCATATAGCTCTCGCCTAATATCAAAGTGTCCGCAAGCTTACCCGAACTGTCAAACAGCTTAAGCTCAGCAAAATCGCTGTCGACAAGACCTACCGAAACAACGTTTGTTTTAAGGGCTTCGGCAAAAAAGCCTGCTTCCATTAAAGCCTCTCCCCCACCCGGTTCATACTCGGAGTTCAGCACGCTGACCCACTTTCGGTCTTTCGGAAAAACAAGCGTGTAGCTTAGCGCTGCGCTGTCCTCGTCGCAAGGTACATATCCTTTTTTCTTTAACGCACTGACAAATA
>JBJEQU010000092.1:0-4505 GCA_051881935.1 Porcipelethomonas sp.
ATTTCTTACAGCCGGCAAAGCCATATCTGTTTATCAGCCTGACTGGTCATTTACGCCGAAGGTAAGCCTTATTACAGTACCCCTTGGCACTCTTGTTCCGACTGTTTCTGACTGAGCGGTAACAACTGCGCTTCCCGTATCAGTCGAAGCACCCTCGGCTACAAGATTCAGTCCGCAGCCGGTCAGAATAAGATTGGCGTCTCCTACAGTATATCCTGTCATATCCGGTACCTCAACATATTCGGGAGTATAATTATTTTCCGTGTAGAGTACCACGATACCATCCGGCGAAACAGTGCTTCCCGTTACAGGCATCTGTCCGATAACTGTATCTCCGCTGCCCTGGATCTCGCATGTAAGTCCCTTGTTTTCAACCAGCGTCTTTGCCTCCTCGACAGACAGATCCTCAACAAGCGGAACTACTACGTCAAGATTCTCGGCTTCTTCCGCTGTATATTCAGGATAGTAACCAAGATACGGAAGAATTTCCTCCATTACCTTACGGCAGCACGGAACTGCGATCTGGCTTCCGTAATATTCTCCTGACATAGGTTCATCAGCCATAATAAGAAGGATTATCTCCGGATCATCCGCCGGTGCAAAGCAGCAGTAGGACGCTACATATCTCATAGGATCCTCATCAGTACCTGCATATTCATCAAGCTTTTCAGAGGTACCGCTCTTGCCGCCTACATGATATCCCTTGATATAAGCACCGTTTTTAACAGCAACAGTTTCAAGAGTCTCGCACATGATCTTTGATGTGTCCGCAGATATGACCTGTCTTTTTACCTTTTTCTCATTTGTAAGGACTACGTTGCCGTCATTGTCCACGATTTTGCTGACCACGTAAGGGGTCACAAGTTCGCCGCCGTTGATTACAGCCGCAAAGGAGGTTATCATTTCAATAGGGGTCACCTTATTTGTCTGACCAAATGAACAGGAAGCAAGCTCAATTGCTCCCATGCCGTTAAGACTCTGATAATAGCTGGTAGCCTCTGCCGGCAGATCAATACCTGTTCTCTCTGTAAGACCATAGGACTTGAAATAGTTAAAAAAGCTTTCTGCGCCGAGGCGTTTGCCTATTTCCATAAAAGCAGGGTTACAGGAATTTGTAATAGCCTCCACGAAAGTCTGAAGTCCGTGTCCTTCCAGCTTCCAGCAATGTATCGGAGGAGTTCCCTCAACCACGACTACCTCACCCACACAGTTGAAGCTGTCATCTACAGTGATAGCCTTCTCCTCAAGAGCTGCTGAGCTTGTAATAACCTTAAATACTGAGCCGGGAATATAAAGCTCTGTTATAGCCTTGTTCTTCCATTGCTGTTCCCTTGCTGCAAGGTATGCATCGCTGTACTGCTGCTCGGTAAGAGAATCCACAAGCTGTCCTGCCATATCCTCAGTAATAATATCATTTTTCTCGACATCCTTTAAAAGCTCCATATCCTGAGCCATCTGCGCAATGCTCAGGTCCGGTACATCGCTGGGATTATTCAGGTCAAAGCCGGGAGCAGTTGCCATTGCAAGTACTGCCCCTGTTTTAGCATTCATAATAATGCCGCAGGCTCTGTCCTCGATCTGAAACTGGCTTACCGTTTCCTCAAGATTTTTCTCAAGGGAATACTGCAGCGTTCTGTCAATCGTAAGATATACAGAATCTCCGTCCTGAGCCTCATAGGTTTTTGCATATCTGTAGGGCATTTCATTGCCATATGCGTCCTTGGCGGATATGACCTTTCCGTCAGTACCGGAAAGATAGCTGTCATACTGATATTCAATACCGTACTGCCCGTCGCCGTCAACATTGGTAAATCCGATGACTGATGCAGCGAGCTCATCCTGCGGATAATATCTCTTGGTATCCTGTTCAACCTGTATGGAATTCATGTTTTTCTCGTCCATGAATGCGATGATCTCATCTGCGACAGATTTTTCCACCTGAACCTTGAGGACCTCATACTGATTATTCTTCTGCATTGCATCCTTCACTTTGTCCTCGGATATTTCAAGCTTCTGTGCAAGAAAGGACACTACTTCACTGCGAAGCGCCTCCATATCCGGAGTTACCTGAGTTTTTGTTCCGTCTTCATTTTCCTCCTCACCTGTCTCCTCACGAAACAGCTGCGGATCCATAAATATTTTATAAACTGTTGCACTCTGTGCAAGAATTACCCCATTCTTATCATAAATAGAACCCCTGTTTGCAGAAATCGATATTTCACCGAACTGGTATTCATTCGCTTTCTGCTGATAAAAATCATTTTCAATTACCGAAAGATTAAAAAGCTGACCTATAAGAAGCACCACTGCCACAACGGTAATTATAATAATACCTCTGTTTGCCCGCTTTTTCATTTGTACTGTCGGTTTATCGGACAGATGTGCATTCGGCTTGTCTGCCATAGCTTCGACCTCCATACTTACACTAAAAAAGGCAGGGACCAACTCTATTTCCCCTGCCATGGCGAATGCATGTATTCATTTTTAAAGCCTGAACATTTCAAGCCTTAAAAATAAAACTCATTCAGAATTTTCTCCCAGCCGCTTTTACGGTCTCCAAGGAATTACCATTGTACAGGTTAAAGGCAGCGGTCACTTGCAGACGTGACCGCACCTCTTCACCCTATTTCGTACACTCGTTTTTTGTTCCAATATAATCCGGGACACGTTCTTCTCTATATAGACTATGTCCTATTTAACCAGACGTTCTTTGTTCTTTTTTTATTTTCTCGTCTGTCTAATTAATAATATGCCCTAACCGAAGATATATTCCAAAAAGCCGTTAAACTTTTCCTTGATTTTTGTAAAAAGGCTTTTATCTTCATCGGGAATTTCAACTATATCATCAGTCTGCGTCTGAACATACTTGATCTGTGAATTGTCAAGCTTCTGAAGTCCGAGAACCTTTTCAGCATATTCCTCAACATTTTTGAGAGTCATCTCACTTTCAAGCTCCGATTTCAGCCTGACATTTTCGCTCTGTGCGTTTTCAAGCAGCTGATTCTGATCTGAAATCTGACGATATAATCTGTTCGTTTCCACTCTTCCGTAAATTACTACGAAAAGTACAAACAATGCAAGCAGTGCCGCAAAGAACACCTTAACTGCAGAACCTCTTTTTGGAGGCGTCTTCTTCATAGTGATGTTAGATACCCTTACTGCTTCGGGTTTTTCGGCAGGTTTACTTTCTTCTGCTGCGTTGCTGCTGTCTTCATTGTCGGGTCTGTGGGGATTATTCTGCAGGAAATAATCATAGGCTGAATTATCTGCCGCCATAGCAAAGTATCTATCTCCTTTCTATGATTCTAAGCTTTGCGCTTCTGCTTCGGTTGTTATGCTCCAGTTCTTCCTCCGATGCTGTGATCGGCTTCCTGTTGACAAGACTGCCGCAAGGCTTCCTGCCGCACACGCACTGCGGAAAATCCGGGGGACATATACAACCCTTACACAAGCTCGCAAAACGCTGTTTTACAAGCCTGTCCTCTAATGAATGAAAAGTTATAACAGCCAGTCTGCCTCCCGGCGCAAGGCTGTTAAATGCGGTATCAAGACCGCAGGATAAATGGTCAAATTCGCCGTTGACAGCAATTCTTATTGCCTGAAAGGTTTTTTTACAGGGATTTTTTTCCCTTCTTGCTGCCGCAGGAACGCTGTCTTTGATAATTTCTGCAAGCTCAAGCGTCGTCCTGACAGGTTGCTTTTGTCTCTCAAGAACAATTCCTTTTGCTATTTTTCTTGAGAACTTTTCCTCTCCGAATTCAAAAATGATTTTTGAAAGCTCAGCCTCCGACCAATCATTTACAATATCGTAAGCACTTACCCCTTCCTGACTCATTCGCATATCCAGAGGAGCGTTATGGTGATATGAAAATCCCCTGTCGGGAGTGTCAAGCTGGTGGGATGAAACGCCAAGATCCATCAGTATTCCATCCACTGCTTTTATTCCCAGAGAAGATAAAACATTATCAAGTTCCGAGTAATTGCTTTTTATAACCTTCGCATTATACGAAGCAAGCCGCTCTGATGCAGCTTCCACCGCATCAGGATCTCTGTCAAGTGCAATAAGCATCCCGTCTTTTCCAAGACGCTTTGCGATCTCAAGAGAATGACCTGCACCGCCAACGGTACAGTCAACATAAATGCCCTCCGGCTTTATTGAAAGCCCTTCGATGCATTCATTAAGCAAAACCGATACATGAGAAAATTCCATAGCTGCTCCTTAAATACCCAGCTGCTGCATTGCAGCGAGCATTGCAGCCATATCCATATTGTTCTGCTGAGCGTCCCATTTTTCCTTATCCCAGATTTCAGCTCTGTTTGAAACACCCAAAATAACCAGTTCCTTTTTCAGTCCGGCATACTCTCTGAAATTAGGCGGTATAACCACCCTTCCCTGTGAATCAATTTCACATTCTGTCGCGCCGCTGAAGAAAAATCTGCGGATTTTCTGTGCGTCCGCACCTCTCAGTGCAAGGAGTTCCTGCTGAAAGCCTTCCCACTCCTTT
>JBJEQU010000093.1:0-4484 GCA_051881935.1 Porcipelethomonas sp.
TGACGTACTCTTCCGGGGTGGGCTGACATCAGTACAATACGGTCAGACAGTAAAATTGCTTCATCTATATCATGAGTGACAAACATAACCGTTTTCTTTTCCTCTGAGCCGTCACCCTCCCAGAGTTTCAGCAGCAGTTCCTGCAAAATAGTACGGTTTTTGGCGTCGATAGCGCCAAAGGGCTCATCCATGAGTAAAATATCAGTATCCATTGCCAGTGCTCTTGCGATAGCAACTCTCTGCTGCATTCCGCCGGAAAGCTGGCACGGGTATTTATTTTTGAAATCAGAAAGTCCTACCTTATCCAGAAATTCATCTGCTATCCTCAGACGCTCTGACGATTTCAGACCCTTATGTACCTGTTTGATACCGAATGCGATATTCTTTCTTGCAGTCATCCACGGGAACAGTGAATAATGCTGGAACACCACTCCTCTGTCGGTACCGGTATCCTCAATTTCCTTCCCGTCAATGGTAATGCAGCCCTTAGTAGGCTTGTTAATGCCCTCAACTATGCTCAGGAGGGTACTTTTTCCGCATCCGCTGGAGCCTATTATGCTTACAAACTCGCCGGAATTCACAGTAAATGAAACATCCTCAAGAGCTGTAAAGCTTTTATTTTTTTCCTTATAATCTACAGTAAGATTCTGAATTGCAATTGTACTCAATGGATTTCACCGCCGTTCCTTTTATCACTCGTATGTATTGAAATGCTCCTGTAAAGTCTTGTAAACTTCCTCGTCAGGATTTTCAGAGATCAGGCTTTCAAGAGCCTTGCTGTAGATATCAGTATTGTAATAGTTATCGATATCATAATCTGTTGTGTAACCGAAGTTTACGATTTCATCCTTGAGGGCAGCTGTTGCCTGCTTGTCAGGATCCGGATTTGAATCTGCATGACCGCCGTATACCTCATACTCTATATATTCCGGTTCAATATCGATATACTGCTGAACGTCCTTGATAGTTCCTTCATGATTATCCTGGGAGAATTTGTACGCCTTTATGAGAGCACGTTCAAAAGCATTGTATGTATTCGGCTTTTCACTTAATGCAGATGTGGAAGCCACCTGACGGCAGCATGGCTGATTTTCAAACTGTTCCACCTCGTTGCAGTAGTATATGACCTCATAGCCGGCAGCCTGTGCAAGGGATGAATAAGGCGAATAAACTGATGCAGCATCAATTTCCTGTCCCTGAAGTGCAGCATAAGCGTCCTTCTGGCTGTCAAAGTATACTACATTTACCTGATCTTCACCTTCGCCTATTTCCAGTCCGGCATCACGGAGCAGTATCAGCAGCTCTGCATCCTGAACGCTGTTCTTTACGGAGGCAACGTTTCTTCCTTTAAGGATATTGATGTCGATATTTTCAACGCCCTCTGTAAATTCCGGCTTGATAACATAACCGTGACCGTTCGACATTGCACCGCCGAAGATAGTAACATCATGTCCCTGACTCTGGAATGTGATAGTCGGTACAGAACCGATAAATGCCGTATCAAGCTTGCTTGACTCCAGACCCGTTACAAGCTCTGAAGCGCTGGAGAACTGCGTCAGCGTTACATCCAGTCCTTCATCTGCAAAATATCCTTCTTCCTTTGCAACAAAGGCAAGAAGATGTGCAGTCGAATTCAGGTATCCTACATTGAATTCTGTCTGCTCCAGTGATGCGTTTTCCTGAACACTGTCAGAAGAATCTGAACTGCTGCCGCATCCGACAAAAGCTGTACTTAATGTAAGGGCGATCGCACCCGCTAAAATTTTCTTTCTCATTTTTTATCACCATTTTCCAAAACCGGAAATCCTTTCGTATTTTTTGTGTATAACAATAAAAACAGAAGCCGTATCTTAAAGGCTTCCGGAATCTGCTCATATGACCTTCTGTTTTAATTTTCACAGCCCGGCATTCGGGACACAGAACATCGCATTACACAGCAGACCTCAGAAGAATGCATCATACACATACAACACATCATTTTGTTTTTCACAAACATTGTTTTCATAGTTTTCATTTTGCTCACTTTCCTTCTTATCTGCGACCCGGGTTCACCTTTTCCGGCGACCAGGAGCCGTGTCTGAATTGCGGGGTTCTGCCCCTTACCAAGTTCATATTATTCCTATTAATTCGGTATGTTTGATATGCTTTGATTATATCACACTATTATGCAATTGTCAACATTTCCCGTTATTCAATTAAGCGATTGCTCGTTATAGATTCAGTATATAACCGCTGATTTTATGCGCACTCCTGAAAATACCGCATAAAAAAATGGAAGCAATTTACATTATTGCTTCCATCGGTTTGTCGAAAAAGTATTTTTTAGCATGTGGAAAGTAATCTGAAAGTTTTGGTCAAGCTTTTTCAAAAGCTTGCAGGGTTGAGGGACAGAGTCCCTCATCGCCCTCCGCAGAGGGCGAAATTCCTTGCCTTGGAGGCGCTCCGCACAGGGTGAATTCCAAAACAGTCCAGTGGACTGTTTTGGAAGAGGGGCATGCCCTGCAAGAGAGGGCTGCCCCTGATTTATCCTAAAATTAGATCTTTCTACAGTCTGATGGAATCAATTTTATTATTGCTTCCATCAGATTTTTTCAATACATGCCCCGACCGGAATCATTCAGAGGCTATAAGATCCTTAATAACTTCTCCGGCAATAATAAGTCCTGCCGCAGACGGAACAAAGGCATTGGAGCCGGGGATATCCCTGCGGACAGTACATTTTCTCGCCGTACCCGGAGGACAGATGCAGTTACTGCGGCATGAGATCTCCAGATCCTCTACCGGCTTAAGCGGCTTTTCCTCGGAATATACCACCTTGACATTCTTTATGCCCAGCTTCCTCAGTTCATACCGCATAACTCTTGCAAGAGGACAGACCTTTGTATCATAAATATCTGCCACCCGGAACATCGTGGGGTCCAGCTTGTTTCCGGCCCCCATTGCGGAAATTACCGGTACATCCGCCGCCTTTGCCCTTTTGATGATCTCAAGCTTGCCGGTTACGGTATCGATTGCGTCTATAACATAATCATATTCCCTGAAATCGAACTTATCCGCTGTTTCCGGCATGTAAAAGCATTTATAGGTATTCACTCTGATATCAGGACAGATGTCATGGATCCTCTCCTCTGCAGCATCCACCTTGTACTTTCCGACTGTACTGTGTACTGCATGTATCTGGCGGTTCAGGTTTGTAAGACATATCCTGTCATCGTCAATAAGGTCAAGAGTACCGACGCCGCTGCGTGCCAGTGCCTCAACAGCATAGCCTCCGACCCCTCCGACTCCGAAAACTGCAACACGGGCAGCGGAAAGAGTCTCCATTCCTTCCCTGCCAAATAAAAGCTCCGTTCTTGAAAACTGATTCAGCATAGCTCCCCCTGTTTCACCGAAATATCAAATCCCATATCCGACAGCATTTTAAGATCGGACTGGATGCTGCTTCCCGAGGTTGTCAGCATGTCCCCTGTTATTGTAGCATTCGCTCCGGAATGGAATGCCGCTTCTCCGGAATTTTCCATAAGACTTCTTCCGGCAGCAAGCCTGATATCTGCCGTCGGATTAATATACCTGAACATCGCAATAGTCCTGAGGATATCCTCAGCGGAAAGCCGCTGTTCATTTTCGAGGGGAGTACCCTTGATAGGCATCAGCGCATTGATGGGAATGGAATCCACACCAAGCTCAGACAGACTGACAGCCATGTCAAGCCTGTCCTCCCAGTTTTCTCCCAGACCGATTATTCCCCCTGAGCATATTCTGAAGCCTGTATTCTGCGCACGCCTGATGCAGGCAATTTTATCGTCATAGGAATGGGTTGTGCAGACGTTGGGGAAATTTCTCTTTGATGTTTCTATGTTGGAATGGTACATTCTGACGCCACTGTCCCAGAGACGCTGGAACTGCTCCTGCGTAAGCAGTCCGTGGGACGCACACAAACCGATATGACATTCCTCATTCATACGGCGGTATGCGGACAGTGCCCTTTCAAAATCTTCCCCGTCAAGGACTCTGCCGGCTGTTACGATGGAAAATCTGTGGACGCCTTTTTCCTCATTATGGCGGCACTCCTTAAGAATCCTGTCCTCATCCAGGAAACCATATTCTTCAATGCCGGTGCAGTGATGAGCCGACTGAGCACAGAATTTACAGTTTTCCGAGCATTTTCCGCTTCTTCCGTTTATTATACTGCAAAGGTCGACCCTGTTGCCGCAGAGAGCTTCTCTTATTTTATCCGCCCCCTCACACAGTTTTTCCAGATCAGCTGTAAAAAAGAAGTCAAGTTCCTCCCCTCTTTTAAGCCGTCTTCCGTTTATAATTTCCTCCGCAAGCTCTGTAACATTTATCACAGTAAGCCCTCCTTTTCCTTTTTCGACAAGCTGATATCTCCTACCACAGAGATAGAGATTATATGATATAATAAATGCAATGCATTTATTATAATTTATTTTAATGCCCTTGCAGATACGCAAATCAGAGATTTG
>JBJEQU010000094.1:0-4457 GCA_051881935.1 Porcipelethomonas sp.
GATTTTACGTATTGCTTGTAAACGTTGGTATTTATTTTCATGGTATCGCCTCTTTCCTAACAGAAACACTACATATCTCTATAAATACATATCGGAAGATAGATTTCAAATTAAATACCTGCTGATAAATTTTTTTCGGAAATTCAGCAGGTAAAAGACCAGTGCAATAATCTTTTTAATAAAAGTCTATTGACAAAAGCTCTGAATTGTTATACAATAGTATATGAGTATGATTATATCCTGGTGTGTCTGTTTCTTTGCAGGGGGCACAGTCACCCGCATTTTTACAGCATCTGCATGCTTATTGCAGAGGACGGTCATGCCGGGCAGTTTTAATCAAATATACAATTATAGTAAAGGCGGATTAGGTTAATGGGTATTTTCGGAAAAATTTTTGGCTCCTACAGCACGAAGGAGCTTGCCAGAATCGAACCAATCAAAGAAAGTGTTCTGGCTCTTGATGAAAAGTATACGGCGATGTCGGACGCTGAGCTGAAATCTCAGACTCAGAAGTTCAGGGACAGGCTTGATTCCGGTGAGACTCTGGACATGATCCTTCCGGAAGCGCTTGCAACTGTTCGTGAGGGAGCATTCAGGGTGCTTGGCAAAAAGCCGTTTCCGGTTCAGATCATCGGTGCTATAGTTCTTCATCAGGGACGAATTGCCGAAATGAAAACCGGTGAAGGTAAAACCCTCGTTGCCTGCGTTGCTTCCTATCTCAATGCGCTTTCCGGCAAGGGTGTTCATGTCGTAACTGTAAACGACTATCTTGCAAAGACACAGTCGGATGAAATGGGAAAGGTATTGAGATACCTTGGGCTTACGGTCGGCTGTATTCTCCATGGTCTTACAAATGACGAGCGCCGTGAAGCGTATAACTGCGACGTTACATATGCTACAAACAACGAACTCGGATTTGACTATCTCCGTGACAACATGGTTATCCACGCAAAGGACAGAGTTCAGAGAAAACCGAACTTTGCCATCGTGGACGAGGTCGACTCTATTCTTATTGATGAGGCGAGAACTCCGCTTATCATTTCCGGCAGGGGAGACAAGTCCACTGAGCTTTATGATATTGCAGACAAGTTTGTCCGCACTCTGACTTCCACAACTGTAGTTGAGATCGATGACAAGCAGGATCAGGATGAAATAAATGAAAATGTTGACTATATAATAGATGAAAAGGCAAAGACAGCTACTATCACACGCTGCGGCGTAAAAAAAGCTGAGAAATATTTTGCAGTGGACAACCTTATGGACCCTGACAATATGACACTTCTTCACCATATCAACCAGGCTCTCAAGGCTCACGGCGTAATGCACAGTGATATAGACTATGTTGTCAAGGACGGCGAGGTCATTATCGTTGACGAGTTTACAGGACGTCTTATGCTCGGACGCCGATTTAACGACGGACTCCACCAGGCTATTGAGGCTAAGGAGGGTGTTAAGATCGCTCACGAGTCAAAGACGCTTGCTACGATTACCTTCCAGAATTATTTCCGTCTTTACAAGAAGCTTTCAGGTATGACCGGTACAGCGATGACCGAAGAGGATGAATTCAGAGAAATTTACAAGCTTGACGTTATTGCTATCCCGACAAACAGACCTGTTCAGCGTATCGATCACCACGACCAGGTTTATCGTTCAGAAGCCGGAAAATTCAAGGCGATCATTGACCAGATCGTAAAATGTCATGAAAAGGGACAGCCTGTGCTTGTCGGTACTATTTCAATCGAGAAGTCGGAGCTTCTTTCGGCAATGCTCAAGAGAAAAGGAATAAAGCATGAGGTCCTCAATGCAAAGCAGCATGCAAGAGAGGCTGAGATCGTTGCACAGGCAGGCAAGCTGGGCGCAGTAACCATCGCTACAAATATGGCTGGACGTGGTACTGATATTATGCTCGGCGGTAACGCTGAGTTCCTTGCAAAGGCTGAAATGCGCAAGAGAGAGTATGACGAAGAAATCATCAATGAGGCAGTAGGCTTTGCTGATACTGACGATGAAGAGATACTCGCTGCAAGAGCAGTATACAAAGAGCTTTATGATAAATTCAATGAAGAGGTTAAGGAAAAGGCAAAGGATGTCAAGGCTGCCGGAGGTCTTTATATTCTCGGTACTGAGCGCCATGAGTCAAGACGTATTGACAATCAGCTCAGAGGACGTTCAGGACGTCAGGGTGACGAGGGTGAGAGCCGTTTCTTCCTGTCAGTTGAGGATGACCTTATGCGTATATTTGCCGGCGACAGACTTGAAAATATGATGAACTCCCTTAATGTTGAAGAGGACATGCCGATCGAGAGCAAGATGCTTACGAAGATCATTGAGTCTTCACAGAAAAAGGTTGAGGGAAGAAACTTCGCCATCAGAAAGAATGTCCTCAATTACGATGACGTACTTAACAAGCAGCGTGAAATTATTTATACTCAGCGTTCCCAGGTTCTTGACGGTGAGGATCTCCATGAATATATCCTTACAATGATGCATGATCTTGCAGTTGACAGAACCAACGAATATCTCGGCGATGATGAGGATAAGGATCTCTGGAACCTTATCGGTCTCAAGGATCACTTTATGGGATGGGTTCTCAGGGATGAGGATCTGGACTATGAGGAAAATCAGCTTGATGATGTTACAAGAGAGTCTGTGGCCAAGATCATTGAAGACAGAATGAAGGAGATCTACACAGCCAAGGAAGAAGAGTTCGGCGGACAGATGCTCCGTGAGATTGAAAGAGTATTTCTCCTCAAGGTCGTTGATACTAAGTGGATGAACCACATTGATGATATGGCTGAGCTTAAAAAGGGTATCGGTCTCAGAGCCTTCGGTCAGAAAAACCCTGTTGTTGAATACAGATACGAGGGCTTTGAAATGTTTGACGCTATGGTTGATACTATTCGTGAAGACACAGTAAGAATGCTCCTTACTGTAAGAATACAGAAGAATGCTCCTATAAAAAGGGAACAGGTCGCAAAGCCGGATGCTCCTAACGCCGGAAGTATAAGGACTGCAAAGAAAAAGCCGGATGACAATGATCCGTGCCCATGCGGCTCAGGTCTGAAATATAAAAAATGCTGTGCTCTGAAAGAACAGCAGTAATAAAATAATAATAGTAAAATCCGGGGCTGCTGCACTGATATAAAAGTGCAGCAGCCCTTTTCTGATACATATCGTCTGTTATTTCCCGATCTCACCTGCCCATTTAAACGCATATTTTGCAGTAATAACAGCAATTATTTCATTTATTATTGCCGCCGCAACGATGGTCCCTGAAACAATATCAGCAACAGAGGTGTCAATTGCTGTCAGCGTTGAAACGGCAATTCCCGTAAATACAAGAGATACTCCCGAATGGGGCAGGAGAGCAAATCCGAGATATTTTGTAACGGTGGGTGCAGCCTTTGTCAGTCTGCCGCCCAGATAAGCTCCGCCGATCTTTCCGCAGGCTCTTGAGACAATATAGACAGCCGTAAAAAGTCCTGCTCCGGCAATAAGTCTGTAGTCCAGCGGCATGCCAAGGTTGACAATTACGATCACAAGTGCGATATTAAGCAAAGGATTATACAATTTCAGTGTTTCCTCAAATTTCTTTTCAGGGAGAATATTTGCTGCTGCTGCGCTGAATGCCATACCAATAAGGAGGTAATTCATGCTGAAGGAATGAAACAGATATCTATCTATCAGAAGACCGCTTACAGTTGACAGACAGAGGAAAAGCAGCAGAAGCACAAGACGAAGCCGGCTGTTATCTGATTTGTTCATAATAAAGGAGGCGCATGCTCCCATCAGTATTCCAACAACGAACGGCAGCAGCACCATACCCACAATGGCAAGAGGTGACGCAGAGGAACTCCCGTGTGTACCGCTTACAACGGAAATTACGGTAAAGAAAATGATAACCCCTATTATATCATCTATTGCTGCAAGGGGAATCAGAGTTCTGGTGACCGGTCCTTTCGTATGATACTCATTTACGATAGACAGTGCAGGCGCCGGAGCTGTTGCCAGTGCAATTCCGCCGAAAATAAATGCCGCATAGACGGGGACGCCGACTATGAGAAAGACAATCATAAAAACAGCCGAAACAAATAAAAATGTCCCGATGGACTGGACAAAGGTAATGCCGACTATCTGCTTTCCGGAGGATGCGATCTTTCTGAATATAATTTCTCTGCCGATCATGACTCCGGCAAAGCACTCAAAGAATTTTATAAAAATTCTGTACCACAGGGAATCTGTTATATCAAGTGTTACCACTCCGGCGAGATACGGACCGAAAACAATGCCGGCAACAAGCCAGCCGAGAATAGCCGGAAGCTTTATCCTTGCAGCTATTCTTCCGCAGGCAAGAGCAGTACACAAAATGGCAAAAATACGCAGGAATCCTATGATCATAATAATCTCCATTCTGCCGCTAAGAGTGTCAGCACAAATAGAAATGAAAATCTCCCCAG
>JBJEQU010000095.1:0-4456 GCA_051881935.1 Porcipelethomonas sp.
GTTTCTTGCACAAGCAAGAAATGAAGAGAAAAATAAAATTGATATAGTTTAGTATGATTATCAGGAAAAAGCAGAAAAACCTGTTTTAGCCGCGGTAAGCGGAAGAAAAAATTGCACAAGTAAAGAAAGTAAGGGAAAATAAAGTTGATTTTCTGTTCATTTCTTTGTATGCACAAAGAAACGAACCAAAGAAATGCACAATTTTTCTTTGAAAAGAAAAATTGATTAAAGAAAAAATAACAGGAAATTGCTTCTGAACTAACACTCACCCAGTAAAAGGGCATGTCTGACTGCGACAGGGTAAACTCATAATTGCAAAATTAACTTAAAACCCAATCACCCAAGTTACATAAGAATTTAATAAAAGGGAATTTTATGGTATCGACCCCTACAAATAACCCTGTATTTTACGCCATCTCAGGGGCGAGCATTGCTCGCCCGAATACTTGAAAACGAACTTTTTCTACAGTCTGAGGCTTCTGATATTACAGCGGACTTTTATCGTTCAAAACAATAAAGTAACGGGCGGTCAGTGACCGCCCGTTCCAATGTCCGCTGGAAATAAAAATAAAATACGCCTTATGTCTGTTTTTACATTCTCAGGTCTGCGCCGATATTTTTAAGCTCTTTAAGCACCTTTTTCATTACCGAGTCAGCCTGTTCATCAGTAAGAGTACCGTCATGGGAGCGCATGCTGATAGAGTAGGAAATACTCTTCTTTCCCTCCTCGATCTGCTTTCCTCTGTAAACGTCAAACAAGGTTACCTTTTCAAGAACCTTTCCGGCAGCCTTCTTTATAGCCTTTTCAATTTCTGCGGCAGGAAGACTGTCATCGCAGATAAGGCTCAGATCCCTTGTCGTTGCAGGGAATTTTGGCAGCGGCTTATAGCTTACTTCCTTTTCCGAAATCCCAAGCATTTCCGGAATATTGAATTTTGCAGCGTATACCCTGACTTCAATGCCGTAGTTTTCAGCAGTGTCCGGATGGATCTCGCCTAAAATTCCCAGAGCCTTGCCGTCCTTTACAATAACTGCGCTTCTGCCCGGATGGAATGCGCTCTTTTCGTCAAATGCGCCGCTTTCGCAGGCTCTTATATAATCGCAGCCGTTTATTCTCAGCACCTCAAGAAGCTTGTCGGCAATACCCTTTATATCGTAGAAATCCACGCCGTCCCCATACATTCCCACTGCAAGGCGGAGCGGTTCAAGAGGAAGCTTGTCCGGCTGTGTGGGGATATATTCCTTGCCGATCTCGAAAAGCTTTGCGGCAGCATTTCTGTTGTTGTAGTTTTTCGAGAGTATCTCAAGCATTGACGGCAGAATTGTAGTTCTCATAACGCTTGTGTCCTCGCCGAGAGGATTGGTTATAGTTTCAGTCTTTCTCAGACTGCTGTCTGCCGGCAGTGATATCCTGTCAAAATATTTCGGGGAAATAAATGAGAATGTGGAGATCTCATAGCATCCCAGTGCGGTCATGGCGTTTTCTATCGTTCTTGTAAATTTCTGCTCCGTTGTGTATTCCGCTTCTGCAACACCCTTGAAAGGAGTGGACGGGATATTATTATAGCCGTAAATTCTTGCGATCTCTTCTGCAATATCCGCCTTGTATTCAATATCTATTCTGAAGCTTGGAGAGATTACCTTCCCGTTCTCAACTTTAAAGTCAAGGGAACTCAAATACTTTATCATGTCAGCTTCGGGAATGTCAGTACCGAGAAAATCATTTATCCACTTTGCGCTGAAATCGACTGTTTTAAGCTCCTTGTTTTCAAAGCAGTCCTTATCGATAACTGTTTTTACCACATCTCCTGCACCCAGTTTTTCAACCAGCTCAAAGGCTCTCAAAAGACTGGTCATGCTGCCGTAGGGGTCGACTCCCTTTTCGTATCTTGCGGAAGCGTCTGAACGAAGTCCCAGCTTTTTGGAGGTTCTTCTTACCTGTACCGGCTCGAAATATGCCGACTCAAAAACAACAGTTGTTGTGTCATCCATAATACCGCTGTATTCACCGCCCATAATTCCGGCTACTGCAACAGGCTTTTCCGAGTCCGCAATTACCAGCATTTCATCTGAAAGCTCTCTTTCAACTCCGTCAAGGGTGGTTATCTTTTCGCCGCTCTGAGCATTTCTTACTATTATGTGAGAGTCCTTTACATATCTTAAATCAAAGGCATGCATCGGCTGACCGTATTCGAGCATAACATAGTTTGTAATATCAACAAAATTATTGATAGGTCTTATGCCGCTTGCCCTGAGTCTTTCCCTGAGCCATCTCGGTGAAGGCTGTATTTTTACATTCTTTACGATACCTGCGCAGTATCTTTTGCAGCCTGCGGAATTTTCAATGTCAACCTTGAGAATATCGTTTATATCACCGTCAATACCTTTAAATCCCGGCTGTGGGATATTCAGCGGTCTGCCGAATGTTGCGCTGGCTTCTCTTGCAAGACCTGTTACAGAAAGGCAGTCCGGACGGTTTGAAGTGATCTCAAATTCAACTGATGTATCATCAAGACCGATGGCAGAATGGATGTCCTCGCCGATACTGCATTCCTCTTCGATCACAAATACACCCTCCGGGTCGGCATAGGGGAAGTCATGGGCGGTAAGACCCAGTGTTTCAAGACCGCAGAACATGCCGAAGCTTTCGACTCCTCTGAGCTTGCCCTTTTTGATTTTTCCCTCCGGCAGTACTGCGCCGTCAAGGGCAACAGGGACAATATCCCCCTCTTTTACATTTTTTGCGTTTGTAACTATCTGGACAGGGGAATCCTTTCCCACGTCCACCTGGCAGACAAAAAGTGCATCGGCATTTTCATGGGGACCCTTTGAGAGTATCTTTCCCGCAACAACGCCGGAGATGTTTCCTCCCTCCGGAGTAAAGCCCTCCACCTTTGAGCCGCTCATTGTCATCCCGTGACAGAACTGTTTTATATCTATACCTTCCAGATCAACATAGTCGCTGATCCATTTCATTGATAAATCCATATTTTACCTCCTGTTTATCAGAACTGCTCCAGAAATCTTACGTCATTTTCAAAAAGCAGGCGCATATCGCTGATATTATATCTTCTCATAACGATTCTTTCCAGTCCGAGACCGAAAGCAAATCCGGAATATACACTGCTGTCTATGCCGCAGCCTTCCAGTACCTTCGGGTGAACCATGCCGGCGCCGAGGAGTTCAATATAACCCTCGCCCTTGCAGATGCGGCAGCCCTCGCCGTGGCAGTTAAAGCACATTACATCCACCTCTGCACTTGGTTCTGTAAACGGGAAGTGGTGGGGGCGAAGTCTTATTTTGCAGTCGTTTCCGTAAAGCTTTTTCATCAGTGTTTCAAGAGTTCCCTTAAGGTCTGCCATTGTAATGCCCTTGTCAACTACAAGTCCTTCTACCTGGTGGAAAAGCGGAGAATGGGTAGCGTCAACTGCGTCGGAGCGGTAAACGCATCCCGGAGAAATTATTCTGATGGGCGGCTTCTGGTTTTCCATGACATGAACCTGAACGGAGGATGTCTGAGTCCTCAGAAGAATGTTATCGGTAATGTAAAATGTGTCCTGGGTATCTCTTGCCGGGTGGTCAGGGGGGAGATTTAAGGCTTCAAAGTTATAGTAGTCGTATTCTACTTCCGGACCGTCGGCAACAGAAAATCCCATTCCGAGGAATATTTCCTTTATTTCATTTTCAACGATTTTGAGAGGATGAAGCTTTCCCACACTCTGGGGCTTGCCGGGGAGGGTAATGTCAATGGACTCGGCTGCCATTTTCAGTTCCTTCTCCTTTGCTTTCAGTGCGGACATTTTAGTGGATATTGCGTTTTCAATATCCTGTCTTACCTTGTTTGCAAGCTGACCGATGACCGGTCTTTCCTCGGCTGAAAGCTTGCCCATCTGTTTTAAGATTGCAGTAAGTTCGCCTTTTTTGCCGAGATATCTGATTCTCAGTTCGTCAAGTGCTTTGATAGAGTCGCCTGATGAAACCTCATTCATAGCGGCACTTTCAATGCTTTCCAGTTGCTGTTTCATTAAATCACCTCATAAATTGATTGTTTTTTTATCAAAGAGACCCGGCTGCCTGTGCAGCGGAGCATAAAAAAAGCCCTGCCCTTAACAGGACAAGACATGCTTGCTTATACCACCCATTAATAAAAGAGCCGACACTCCTTCCGCCTTTAACGCTGGCGCTGCGTCAGAGCTTACAGTAACTGACTCGGGTCATCATTAGTTCGGCTCCGCCACTCGTGAGTGAACTTCGGAATATCTCAATACACAAAACGGCTTTCAGCCGGCGGCCGTTCCTCTCTTTCTGTATTTTCTGATGATATCCTACTCTCTCAGTCAACGTGTTATGAATCTATTATAAACAATTTTTGGAGAAATTTCAAGTGGTTATTGAAGTTTTTTTATTTTTCCTTACTTTCTTTACTTGTGCAATTTTTTCTTCCGCTTACTGCGGC
>JBJEQU010000096.1:0-19678 GCA_051881935.1 Porcipelethomonas sp.
TTCTGTGCCTCGTCGAGAATGATAAAGGCATTGTCAAGGGTACGTCCTCTCATGTATGCAAGGGGAGCTACTTCGATAATGCCCTTTTCCATTAGCTTTGTGAAGTTCTCAGCCCCGAACATTTCAAACAGTCCGTCATAGAGCGGTCTGAGATACGGGTCTACCTTATCCTGAAGATCGCCCGGCAGAAATCCCAGCTTTTCTCCGGCTTCCACGGCAGGACGTGTCAGTATGATCTTGCCTACCTCATGGGACTTGAACGCCTTTGCCGCCATTGCTACTGCAAGATAAGTCTTGCCGGTTCCGGCAGGACCTATTCCCATTACGATGGTGTTGTTTTTAATGCCGTCAGTATACTTTTTCTGACCGACAGTTCTGGGTCTTACGATCTTTCCGGAGGCTGTAACACAGATGCCGTCGCCGATAAGGTCGTTTACCTGATCCGCTTCGCCGTCGGACACCATAGACGCTACATATCTTATGGTCTGACCGGTAAGCTTTTCGCCGGTATTTGAAATTTTCATAAGCGACTCAATAGCCTGACATGCCTTGTCTACATTTTCTTCGTTTCCGGAAATTTTTATGTCTGTTCCTCTGCTGATTACAACAACGCCGTACTGTCTCTGGATCATATTTATATTTTCATCATATGGTCCGAATAGATTGATGATCTGTTCAGTGTCATTTACATTAATTATTCTGTCTGCCATTTTACACACTCTTTCCATTTAATATTTCCGGTTCAGATCCCTGCATCCGGATTTATCCATATACATTATAACATAAATTTTCCGATTTTTAAATACTTATTCTATAATTTTTTTCAAATTTTACGTGTTTTTTTCAAAGAATTCACAAATCATTTCTCAGTCCACATAGATTTCCCAGTCTTTTCCGATATCACCCTCAAGGGTATAACTGATTTTATACTGCATTTCCGTGTCGGTTACTTTCTTTTCTATCTTCCTTTCAATAATTTTTATATCCTTGCTGTCATAAAAATTTTTTTCGTGGAGAGCCGTCTGCTGCTGGAGCATTATGTCTGCTTCATCGGCTGAATATGTAACCGTATCATAAACGAAAGGGGAGTAGCTGCTGTGGACAATACCAAGGGGCATCCGGCAGCCGAAAATATTCAGCGCAGAGGTGCTTTCGCTGTAATCATAGCTCTGACTTTCCACTCCGCTGAAAAAGAGAGGTATTCTGAACCCGAAAAATTCAAAATAGTTTCTTTTTTCTGTTTCACCGGTATACACCTGTCCGGGTTCCTCAAAGGGCTGGGTGAAGACAATTTCCTCATTGTATATCCCTATGATTTTTCCCATGGCATGTTTTTTGAGAAAATGACCTTTTCCGTCATCGACTGTTCCGCTTATAATAATATCTCCCTGTTTGACTCCGTCTCCTTTTTTTCTCAGCAGCTGACCGGCATAAACCTCCGTGTATGTTATCTGTGCATCCCTTGCAGAAACTATATTGCATGGAATGTCATCATTTATCATCTCCGGAGGTTCAACCGCTTCGGTTACATCCACTACTATACGGCTTCCGGTATGTCTTATTCCAGTCCATGCAATTTCGGGGATAATGAGCCTGAGTCTCTGTTCGCAGCTGTGAAAATCAATGTCGGGGATATACCGTCCCTTATAAATACCGGTATCCGCAAGGGCAGAGATGATCTGCTGTGTGGATATTCCGCTGTTTCCTACGACCTCAATGGTAACGACAGTATTGGAAAGATAAAAAGCAAATCCGGCAACTATTAGTATTCCGGCTATTATGCCGAAGCGGAAGCGGTAACGAAAGGCTTTGAATATAAGCCCCCGGCGCTGTATGATCTGAAGCTTTATACTACATTCCTCCGCAATTTTCTCAATGCCGGCAAGATCACGCCTGTATATCTGGGCATAGAATTTCCCGTTTTTGCAGTGCTGGGATGTACAGACTATATGGCTGTCCCTGACTGCGTTTATAAATTTATAAATATTATCTCCTTCTGCTTCAAAAGATATTACTCCTCGTATATTTTCAAGCATATTCTCACCCGTTTTTCTCAAGCTCTACCGACTGTATTTTTCCGCATATATATATTCCATCTGAACCGAAGTCGTTGACTTCAAGTCCGCTTCCCCATATCTGAACGGTCAGATCCCAGGTCTTTACCTTTACAAAAATGTCATTGTATTCTAAAATTTTACGGCAGCCGTCTACAAGGACCTCCTTGTTTCCGGTTATTTGTATCTGACTGTCCATATTGACAAAGCGTTTCCCCTTTTCGATTATTTTTTTCAAAGCTACCACCTCGCTTGTATAAATTATATTGATCTGTTCCTGCGAATATCCATAAATTAGCCGGCATAAGTTATTTTAAGGTCTGGTGATAAATATGAAAAAAATCATAAAGAATACCGCCATGATTTTCCTTGTGGGCACAGCGGTATATTTTTGTCTTGTATATCCGGAAAATATCGGGGACAGCGTCAGAAACGCCGTAGACAGGTGCCTGAGCGTTATTATTCCGTCGATGTTTATATTTTTGTGCATAACCTCCTTTATCACTGCTTCCGGACTTCACAGCCTTATCGGCATCCCTTTCAGAGTGATCTCGGAAAAGCTCTTCCGTATTCCGAAAGAAGGGTTTGCGGTATTTGTTCTGAGCATGATCTCCGGCTATCCGGCAGGGATAAAGCTCGTTTCCGAAAGTCTTGACAGGGGAGATATTACACCGGCTCAGGCAAGGGCGATGAGCTGCTTTTGCTGTTCGGGGGGACCTGCCTTTATGTCCGGGACTGCGGCTGTCTTTCTCTATCCGGAGTCAAATGCAGGACTGCTTATATTCCTTGCTGTCACAGCGGGAAATATTGTAACTGCATTTATTCTGACCAGGCGGCTCCCGAAGACAGGAAAGCACATTTCATCAAAGAGGGAAATAAGCGGAGATAAATTTATACTCTCGGTAAAATCAGCGTCCTCGGCAATGCTTCAGATGTGTATCATGATAGCCGCATTCGGCGGGATATGCTGTATTCTGAAGCTTTCGGGGACTGTTGATATTCTTGCCGGATTTACAAGCAGTATAACCGGTCTGCCACATAACAATACTGAAAGTATAATAATGTCCTTCCTCGAAATAAGCAATATAATAACACTTCCGTCCATGCAGCCGGGTCTTTTTCCTGTAATCACATTTCTGCTTTCATTTGGAGGAGTGTGCGTCATTTTGCAGATAGCCGCCCTTGCCGGCAGAAGCTTTAACATGATGGAATTTACAGGGGCAAGACTTTTTGCCGCTGCTGTGTCGGCGGTCATGGGCAGACTGCTTCTGCCGTTTCTCAATATAGATACGGCATGCACAGCAGGTTTTCAGGTGGTGTCCCAGTGCAGGTATTCTCCGCTTCCGTCAGTGCTGCTGATCGTGATGATAGTGATGCTGTTGGGACTGTTTGATAAAAAGAAATGCAAAGCCGGGTGAACATGCCTGCTTTGCATCCGGGGCAGTAACGCACAAAGACTGTGCGGTGCTGCTCAGGTTTTTATGCAATCCCCGGCTTCATACACAGCAAATCTGCACAATTTTCCCCCTGAGTATTGACAATATTTAGTTTTTCGTTTACAATAAAGATACACTATAAAAGGTATTCCGAAAAATAAAAATCAAACAGGGGGTATACTATGAAAATCAAGAAGAAGATCATAGCTGCTGCAGCGCTCCTTGCTGTGGCGGCTTCCAGTGTCGCATCGGCCGTATCGGGGAGTCTTGTTTCGACTGCCGTGGACACAAACAATGACGACTGGCTTCACGCTGTCGGCAGCCGGCTCTATGATGAAAACGGCAATCAGGTATGGCTTACCGGTGCCAACTGGTTCGGCATGAACTGTACGGAAAATTTTCCTCACGGTCTGTGGAGTGCTGACGCTGATGAAATACTGTCATCTGTTGCTGACAGGGGTATCAATATTATCCGTTTCCCTATCTCAACAGAACTTATTTTATCCTGGATGAACGGAGAGCCTTACGCACCGGTAGGTCTTACTGCCTCCAATGACCCTTATTACATGTTCAACCCGGATTTCTGTGATGAAAACGGCAACACCATGGACAGTATGGGGATCTTTGACGTTCTGATGCAAAAGTGCAAAAAATACGGCATCAAGGCTCTTATCGATGTTCACAGCCCGGCTTCCCACAACTCAGGTCACAACTACAATCTCTGGTATTACCAGGACGGGGCTGCTGACGCAGACAACATGGCTGTGGGATACTACAGCGGAGAGCAGATAACCTATGATGACTGGATCAACTCCATAACATGGCTTGCTGACAAGTACAGCAATGATGATACCATTATAGCCTATGACCTGAAAAACGAACCCCACGGAAAACGAGGCTATAACGGAACGACATGTCCGTCGGACATTGCAAGGTGGGATGATTCCGAACTGCAGAACAACTGGGCTTATGCGGCAACAGAGTGCGGCAAATCCATTCTCAGCGTAAACCCCAATGCACTTATTCTCATTGAGGGCGTTGAACAGTACCCTAAAACAGAAAAGGGTTATACATATGATACTGCCGATATCTGGCAGGCATCTGCTGATGTTTCCCCGTGGTACGGCGCATGGTGGGGCGGCAATCTCAGAGGTGTAAAAGACTACCCTATCGATTTTGGCTCTGACGCTCTTAACAGCAAGATCGTTTATTCACCTCATGACTACGGCCCGTCCGTGTACAACCAGACATGGTTTGACAAGGACTTTACAACACAGACCCTCCTTGACGACTACTGGTATGATACCTGGGCATACATTAACGATCAGGATATTGCTCCCCTCCTCATAGGTGAATGGGGCGGTCACATGGACGGCGCAGAAAACCAGAAGTGGATGACTCTCCTGAGAGATTACATGATAGACAACCATATCAACCATACATTCTGGTGTCTCAATCCTAACTCGGGTGATACCGGCGGTCTTCTGGACAGCAGCTTTACCGTATGGGATGAAGATAAATACGGTCTTTTTGAACCGTCACTCTGGCAGACAAGCGAAACGGGAAAATATATCAGCCTTGACCATGCACAGCCTCTCGGCGTAAATGGTACAGGTATCTCGGTGGCTGAATATTACAGTGATTACGCTTCTTCAGAGGGCAGCAATCTTGACTCTGACGGCTCTGTAAACCCTCAGCCTCCGGCAACAGACCCCACAGGCAGCTCAGAAAGCGATCTCATTTGCGGTGATGTAAATAATGACGGAAAGGTGAATATTTTTGACTCCGTAGCTCTTAAACGTTATGTTACCGGGGCTGATGACGGCGTTATACTGAAATCCCCATCAGCCGGAGACGTTACCGGTGACGGGTATACAGACATTTCCGACCTGATACTTCTCAATCGGTTCCTTTTAGGAGAAAATGTCACCTTTAAATCCTATGGAACAGAGTAAAAACTGCACAAATCTTTATGGCAGTTATTGACAATATTTAGTTTTCGGACTATAATTAAGGTAGCATCTTAATAAACAGGTGCTGCCTTTATTTTTGTTACTATAGTATTATATATAAAACAGAAGGAGGATCATTATGAATTTTAAAAAAAAGCTGATAACAGCTGCAACGTTTCTTGCGGTTGCAGTTTCTGGCGTTGCTTCGGCTGTATCAGGAAGTCTTGTATCAACTGCGGCAGACACAAATAATGATGACTGGCTTCACGCTGAGGGAAGCCGTCTTTATGACAAGGACGGCAATCAGGTGTGGCTTACCGGTGCAAACTGGTTCGGATTCAACTGCAGTGAAAATTGTGCGCACTACCTCTGGAGTGCGGACGTGGATGACTGCCTGCGTGAGATCGCTGACCGCGGCATCAATATTATAAGGTTTCCTATTTCATCGGAGCTTATTATTTCATGGATGAACGGTACGCCAAATCCTGTTTCCAGTGTATCGGCGAATACCGACCCTGCCTATACTATCAACCCTGATTTCTGCGAGGCAGATGGAAAAACATTAAAGGACAGCATGCAGATATTTGATATAATGATGAGCAAGCTGAAAAAATACGGTCTGAAAGCATTTGTCGACATTCACAGTCCCCATGCTGACAACTCCGGACACAATTATAATCTCTGGTACGGCAAGGAGACTGCTGACGGCACTATGGTGACTACTGACCTGTGGATCGAGTCTCTTACATGGCTTGCAGAAAAGTACAGCAATGACGATACGATCCTTGCCTATGACCTGAAAAATGAACCCCATGGCAAGGGACAGGAAGGTGCTGCCGCTGCAAAATGGGATGGCTCCACCGATGAGAACAACTGGCAGTACGCTGCGACAAAGTGTGCAGATTCCATTCTCAGCGTAAACCCTAACGCACTTATTCTCGTTGAAGGTGTTGAGCAGTCGCTGAAAAACGAAAGCTATACATGGGGGCAGCCTGACTCAGAATCTGATCCGCCTTATATCGGTGCATGGTGGGGCGGAAATCTGAGAGGTGTTGCAGAATACCCTGTAGTCCCTGCATCGGGAACAAGCCAGATCGTTTATTCTCCTCACGATTATGGTCCGTCTGTTTATGCGCAGACATGGTTTAACAAGGACTTTACAACACAGACTCTCCTGGACGACTACTGGTATGATACCTGGGCATACATTAACGACCAGGACATAGCTCCTCTCCTTATAGGTGAATGGGGCGGATTTATGGACGGTGCAGAAAACCAGAAGTGGATGGAGCTGCTCCGTGACTATATGATCGACAACCACATCAACCACACATTCTGGTGCCTGAATACCAATTCCGGCGATACAGGCGGACTCTGGGACAGCCTGGGATTTTCTGCCGGAACAGGTACGACCATCGACTGGAACGAAGAAAAGTACGAGCTTTTTGAAAAGGCTCTCTGGCAGACAAATGAAACTGGAAAATATATAGGTCTTGACCACGAAACAGCACTGGGCGCAAACGGCATTACTGTTGCCGACTACTACCAGAACTACGCTTCATCGGAGGGCAGCAACCTTGACTCTGACGGTTCTGTAGACCCCAAGCCTGTTGAACCTGTTGACCCGACAACTCCGGCAGACCCGGCAGGCTTCACACCCGGTGATATCAACGATGACGGCAAGGTAAATGTACTCGACTCGGTTGCTCTGAAGCGTTATATCACTGAGCCTGCTGCTGATTTTGTTTCAGATCCGGCAGCGTCAGCTGAAGACGTTACCGGTGACGGACATGTTGACCTTTCCGACCTGATACTGCTGAATGAATATCTTCTCGGAAAAGATGTAACATTAAAATCATACGAAGGATAAAATATAAGGAGCCGCCCTTTAAACAGGGCGGCTTTTCTGCACTGTCTGTTACAATCTATTTGACTTTTTCTCCCATATATGATATAATTCGACTTATAGTGCGATACAGTTTTTGTATCTGTACTTCAGATATCAGGTTTCAAACAGTATCAAAAAGGAGAAAAAAGATGGAATTTAACAAAAACAATGTTGTCAATGCAAGTCCCAAATCAATCAAAAAAATTGTTATCGCAGTGGTTATTGTTGCAGTTGCGGCAATCATCGCTTTTAACAGCTTTACAGTAGTCGGTGCCGGTCACACAGGCGTTGTCGTAAATCTCGGCAAGGTCTCGGACACAGTACTTGAAGAGGGACTTCATTTTAAAATACCTTTCATTTCTGAAATTGTCCAGATCGATAACCGTGTAATGAAAACTGAAGTAGAATCGAACGCCGCTTCAAAGGATCTCCAGAATATTTCTTCAAAGGTTTCTATAAACTATCGTGTTAACCGGGCATCATCTGCCGATATTTATAAAAATGTGGGCAACGATTTTACAAATGTTATAGTAAACCCGGCAATTCAGGAATGTGTAAAATCCGTTGCGGCGAAATACACAGCTGAACAGCTTATAACAAACCGTGCCACCGTTTCAACCGAAATGGAGGATGCTATCTCGAAGAAAATAAATCCATACGGACTGTCTATTGAAGTCTTCAACATAGTAAACTTTGATTTTTCCGAGGAATTCAACAAGGCTATCGAGGCAAAGCAGACTGCCCAGCAGGAAGCTTTAAAGGCTGAACAGGATCTCGCAAGAATTAAGGTCGAGGCGGAACAGACTGTTGAAAAGGCAAAGGCTGAGGCTGAAGCATACGAGCTTAAAAACTCCCAGCTCACCGACAAGGTTATAATGATGGAATTTGTTGAAAAGTGGGATGGAAAAATGCCCTCTGTCGTGTCTGACGCAGGGGCAATGTTTGACGTAAGCTCATACATATCAGGCACTGAGGAGAACACTCAGGAAACTACAGAAGCAGAATAATATCAGTGCATAAAAGGACGCTTTGTAAGGAAGTGTCCTTTTTGGTATGTTAAAATGAGTTGACTTATCTGTAATAATATGGTAAGATAGATTTATAAAAAATATTATAGGAGAAATGTAAATGAAGGGGAAACAAATATTAAGTTTTATCACTTCCGGCGTAATGGCGGTCACCCTTTTCGGCGACGGCTTAGCCGGTTTTACCGACAAGACCGGATTTTTATATAAGCCGATGACCGGGTCGGCAGAAAGTTACAGCAGTGACATAGCCTACGGCAGTTATCTTACCATTCAGAAGGTTGACGAGGACGAAGATGGAACTTACGATTATGCTTGTATTTGCGATTGCAACACATCCGCTGTTTCGGTCGATATCCCATCCGAAGTTGCCGGTTTGCCGGTAACGAATATAGGAAATGAGACATTTTACCTCTGTACAAGTCTTGAAAGCATAACGATCCCGGACAGAGTGATGAGTATAGGATATCATGTATTTGATGACTGTACAAGCCTTGAAAGTATCAATGTATCAGAAGAAAACTTAAGTTATTTAAGCATTGACGGAGTCTTGTTTGATAAAGAAGCAACAGAGTTAATAAAATATCCGGCAGGAAAATCAGGCACGGAATATGTTACACCGGATAGCGTGACGAGTATAGGAGATTGGGCATTTTGGGACTGTACAAGCCTTTCAAACATGACAATTCCGGACAGCGTGACGAGTATAGGAGATTATGCATTTTACGGCTGTACAAGTCTTTCAAGCATAAAAATTCCTCACAGTGTAACGAGTATAGGAGATATGGCATTTCACAACTGTTCAAGCCTTACAAGTATAAGCATCCCCGACAGCGTGACGAGTATAGGATGGAGTGCATTTTCCAATTGTACAAGCCTTGAAAGCGTTACAATTGGTAACGGTGTGACGAGCATAGGTGAAATGGCATTTATATTTTGTGAAAGTCTTGCATGCATAATGATTCCGGACAGGGTGACGAATATAGGAGACGATGCTTTTTGCAGATGTGCAAGCCTTGAAAGTATTAATGTATCAGAAGGAAATTTAAATTATTCAAGCTTGGATGGGGTCCTGTTCAATAAAGAAGCAACGGAATTGATAAGATATCCGGAAGGAAAATCAGGCACGGAATATGCTATACCTGATAGCGTAAAATGTATAGGATGGAGTGCATTTTACTATTGTACAAACCTTGGGAGTGTAACGATCCCGGACAGCGTGACGAGTATAGGTAGTAGTGCTTTTTCCGATACAGCGTTACTTGATAATCAGACAGGTGTAAAATATGCAGATACATGGATAGTTGGCTGTGATACAGATGTAACGTCAGTTGCGATCAAAGAGGGAACAAAAGGTATTGCTGACCATGCATTTTACAGTACAAACCTTGAAAGTGTAACGATACCGGATAGTGTGACAAGTATAGGAATAGGTACATTTGAATACTGTAACAGTCTTGAACGTATAACCATCCCCGACAGCGTAATGAGTATAGGTAGAGAGGCATTTTTCGGCTGTTCCAGTCTTAGAAGCATAACAATAATGAATCCTGAATGTGAAATTTATGATGATAGCGCTACAATAAGCAGTGTCAATAATTATAATAATTACTTTAATAGCACTATTTATGGCTATAACGGTTCAACCGCTCAAGCGTATGCAGAAAAATATAGACGTGAATTTGTCTCCCTTGACGGGGAACCTGATACCACGCAGGGCGACGCCAACGGTGACGATATTGTAAATGTCCGTGACGCTGCATTTATAGCTTCAAAGCTTGCGCAGGGCAAGTCCGGCGAGCTTCCCGATTCCGCAGACTTTAACGGTGACGGAAATATAAATGTCCGTGACGCTGCGGCAATTGCAAAATATTTGGCAGCAGGCAGTAAAGATTGATTTTATATTTATAAATTCTGAAAATTTTAAAAAATCGCTTTACAAAACTTTTAAAATGTGTTATAATACATTACGTGCTGTTTACCTGGATCTGGGATCAAGCCCGAAAGGGAGTTTACCTGCCCTTTTCTAAGTTTGCGGCATTAATAATCAAAGAGGTGAAAAAAATGCTTTTAAAAGAAGAAAAAACAGCTGTTATCGAAGCTAACAAAACACATGAGAATGACACAGGTTCTCCTGAGGTGCAGATCGCTATCCTCACAAGAAGAATCAATGATCTTACTGAACATCTCAAGGTTCACAAGAAGGATCATCATTCAAGAAGAGGTCTTCTGAAGATGGTTGGTCACAGAAGAAACCTTCTCGGCTATCTTAAGAAGAAGGATATCAACAGATATCGTGCAATCATCGAAAAGCTCGGTATCCGTAAGTAAGTCTCTGACAAAGGCAGTACGGATTTATCCGTCCTGCCTTAAACCATTTATAAGAATACGAATAAATTACAGTAGTGGTGTATTAGCATTAAACCGTGACCCCCGGTATTAAGGGAATCAGGGTTTATTGCTAAGGCTGCTGCTGTAAAAACGGAGGAAGTTTATGTTTGAAAATTACAGAACATTTAAAACACAGTTTGCCGGAAGAGAATTAGTCGTTGAAACAGGAAAGACATGCGAGCTTTCCAACGGCTCATGCTGGGTACGCTACGGCGAAACGGTCGTTATGGCAAACGTTACGGCAAGCCAGAAGCCGAGAGAGGGCGTTGATTTCTTTCCACTCTCAGTTGACTACGAGGAAAGACTTTATTCAGTAGGCAAGATCCCCGGCTCATTTACAAAGAGAGAGGGCAAGCCGTCTGAAAAGGCTATCCTTACATCCAGAATGGTGGACAGACCTATCCGTCCCCTTTTCCCGAAGGATATGAGAAATGACGTTTCAGTCGTTATGACAGTTCTGGCAGTTGACCCGGACTGCTCTCCTGAGATCACCGGCATGATCGCAACAGCAATTGCAATTTCGATCTCGGATATTCCGTGGAATGGTCCTATCGCAGGTATCAGTGTAGGTCTTGTTGACGGTGAAATAATCCTCAACCCGACTCTTGAACAGAGAGTAAAAACAGAACTTAATCTGACTGTTGCAGGCTCTGCTGAAAAGATCGTAATGATCGAGGCGGGGGCAAAGGAAGTCCCTGATGATCTTATGCTTGAGGCTATCCTCAAGGGTCATGAGGAGATTAAGAAGATGGTTGCCTTTATCAGTGACATCCAGTCGCAGATAGGCAAGAAAAAGTTTGAGTTTGAGTCTCAGGAAGTTGACCACGACATGTTTGACGCTATCGAGGCTTTTGCTTCTGACAGGGTAAAATTTGCTCTCGATACAAATGACAAGAATGTCCGTGAGGAAAGACTTGCTCCTATCAAGGATGATATTCACGAAAAGTTTGATGAAACATATCCTGAACAGGAAGCTATGATCGATGAGTGTATATACAAGCTCCAGAAGAAGATCGTGAGAAACTGGCTCTATGAGGGCAAGCGTGTTGACGGAAGAGGAATTGACGAGATAAGACCCCTTTCTGCTGAGGTAGGTCTGCTTCCGAGAGTTCATGGTTCGGGTCTTTTCACAAGAGGACAGACTCAGGTTCTTACTATTGCGACTCTCGGTCCTGTAAGCGAAGCACAGAGAATAGACGGACTTGACGAGGAAGAGTCCAAGAGATATATGCATCACTATAATTTCCCTTCGTACTCTGTAGGCGAAACAAAGCCGAGCAGAGGACCGGGAAGACGTGAGATAGGTCACGGCGCACTGGCTGAAAGAGCGCTGGAACCTGTGATCCCCTCCGTTGAGGAATTCCCCTATGCGCTGAGACTTGTTTCTGAGGTACTGTCCTCAAACGGCTCAACATCACAGGGCTCTATCTGCGGTTCAACTCTCGCACTTATGGATGCCGGAGTTCCTATCAAGGCACCGGTTGCAGGTATCTCCTGCGGTCTTATTACAAAGCCGGACAGCGACGAGTTTATGACAATGGTGGATATTCAGGGTCTTGAGGACTTCTTCGGAGATATGGACTTTAAGGTTGGCGGTACTCATAAGGGTATCACAGCTATTCAGGTTGACATCAAGGTTGACGGTCTTACCCCTGCAATTATAAAGGAAGCCTTTGAAAAGACAAGAAAGGCGAGACTTTATATTCTTGACGAGATAATGCTCAAGGCTATTCCTGAACCGAGAGCAACTGTAAATAAATACGCCCCCAAAATGCTTCAGACGAAGATCGATGCGGACAAGATCAGAGACGTTATCGGTCAGGGCGGTAAGGTCATCCAGAAAATTACTGCTGAATGTGATGTTAAGATCGACATCAGCGATGACGGAAATGTATTTGTTTCCGGCATTGATATTGACAACTGCAACAAGGCAATTTCCATTGTAAATACAATCGCTTCCGGACCTGAGGTAGGAGCAATTTACAAGGGCAAGGTCGTAAGGATCATGAATTTCGGCGCATTTGTGGAAATCGCTCCGGGCAAGGATGGACTTGTTCACATTTCAAAGCTTGACAAGTCAAGAGTTGAAAAGGTTGAGGATGTTGTCTCCATCGGCGATGAAATTCTTGTAAAGGTCATTGAGATCGACAAGCAGGGAAGAGTAAACCTTTCCAGAAAGGATGCCCTTGCTGACCTCGAAGCAAATAAAAATCAGTGATCTGATAGGGTATACTAAATAAATGTAAGCTGCTGCATTGGCTATTGTCAGTGCAGCAGCTTCTTTTGTGTGAATTTATTTTACACATTTTCCGCAGGGCTCAAGCCCTTTTTCTTCAGCTTCTCTGAGGGTGCATTCAAAATACTCTCCGCTTCCGCAGGGATTGATATAATGGTATTTTTTACCGGTTTTGGTGTAATACACAGTCATTTCCTCTGACGGCTGTGAAACAGCAGCAGCTGTGACTGTCGGCTCGGTGCTGCGGCTGTTTTGGACAGAGGCTGTCGGCTGGGCATCTGTAACCAGCGTTATTTTATGGTATCCGCTGTATTGCTGCTTGCTGCTGCAGCCACAGGTCAGGAATAAGCAGCATGCCGTGACCGTGAAAAATATGTTCCTGAGATGGTTTATCATTTTTTATCATCCTTTCATAAGAAATTATGAAAATTTAGCCGCAAAAAACTTGACATAGGGCGAAAAATGTGGTATAGTGTATGTTATGAGTACATTTGTACTTCATAGACGGACTATTGCTCCGAATAATCTGATCGCAGAGGAAAAATTATGAGCAGTCAATCACAGTTAATTGTAGTTGAGTCGGACGTTCTTCCGGAGGTTATACTTAAAGTTCTGGAAGTCAAAAAGCTTCTTGCCAACAAGGAGGAGAAGAGTTCTGCCTCAGCCTGCAAGCGCATCGGCGTTTCGAGAAGTGCTTATTATAAATACAGAAACAGTGTTTTCTCTTATGAGGAAAAGCTTACTTCTCAGATCATTACCCTTTACGTGCTGCTGAAAGATGAGCCGGGGGTTCTTTCAAGTGTGCTGGTGTCCCTTCATAACCTCAATGCAAATATACTGACAGTCAACCAGAGCATACCCATTGACGGAGTTGCAACGGTTACTATCTCTCTGCGTCTTAACGATGGTTTTGAGGAAGCGGTGGCTATGAAGTCGATTATTGCAGAGCTCAGGGGAGTAGTGGAAATACAGCTGCTTTCCGGAGAATAAGATCTGTATAAATTTTCCGCAGGGCGGAAACTGAATATAAAAACGGAGGAAATTATGTCAAAGTTTGCAGTTTTAGGTTACGGTGTAGTCGGCTCGGGCGTTGTCGAGCTGTTCTACAAGAATAAGGAAAAGATCGAGAAAAAAGCAGGACATGAAATGGATGTCAAGTTCATTCTTGATATCAGGGATTTTCCGGATAGTCCTTACAGGGACAAGTTTGTAAAGTCCATCGATGACATTGTAAATGACGGAGAGGTCACTACCGTTGCTGAATGTATGGGCGGTGTTGAACCGGCATTTACATTTACTAAGCAGTGCCTTGAAAAGGGAATAAGTGTATGTACCTCAAACAAGGAGCTTGTTGCTGCCAAGGGGGATATACTTCTTGAGCTTGCAAAGGAAAACAACTGCAATTACTTCTTTGAAGCCAGCGTCGGCGGTGCTATCCCGATCATCAGACCGCTTCACAGATGCCTGGCCGCAAATGATATAGAATCCGTTGCGGGTATTTTAAACGGTACTACAAACTTTATACTGACAAAGATGATCGATGACGGAATGAAGTTTGACGATGCCTTAAAGCTTGCACAGCAGCTGGGTTATGCAGAGGCAAATCCTGCCGCAGACGTTGAGGGACATGACGCATGCAGAAAGATTTGTATAATATCGTCTCTCGTATACGGCAAGCACGTTTATCCGGACAGCGTTTACACAAAGGGTATTACGAATATAAAGCTTGAGGATGTACAGATAGTTGATAAGATCGGCGCTATAAAGCTTATTGCACGAGTAACAAGACTGGAGAACGGAAATATTCTCCCTACCGTTATGCCGATGATCGTACCTCACGAAAGCCTTCTTTCAAGTGTAAATGACGTTTTCAATGCAGTTATGGTAAACGGTGACGGCATTGACAAGGTTATGTTCTACGGCAGAGGTGCCGGAAAGCTTCCTACAGCCAGCGCAGTAATGGGAGATGTTATTGAAGCTGCAAAGCACGACAGAACTGTCTTTTCTCAGTTCTGGGAAGCTTCAGAGGACAACAGCTTTGTTGAAGATCATACAAAGCTTGAAGCTCAGATGTATTTCCGTGTAAAGAATGTTCAGGCTGCGGCAGTTGAAGCAGTATGCGGTAAGGTTGAAGCAGTATGCGACGACGGCAAGCAGTATGCATTTGTTACGGAGAAAATTTCAGTAAAGTCTGCCCTTGATCTGCAGGCAAAGCTTGAAGAAAAGGGTGCGGAAATTGCAGCGCTGATTCCGATTCTTGCAGAATAATAATACTGTTTCTCCGGAACTTCCGGAGAGCAGAAACAAATGAATAAATATAAAGCTTTGTACTAATCCCAAAGGAATTAGTATTACAGACACCTCGCAAACATGTTTTTACGGGGTGTTTATTTTTGCAGAAATTTTCACAAGTTATATTAAAAAAATAAAACCTATGAATCATATTCATAGGTTTTATTGGTTGGGGTGGTAGGATTTGAACCCACGAAATGGAGGAGTCAGAGTCCTCTGCCTTACCACTTGGCGACACCCCAGTATTTTTTACACCCGATTTCCGACTGCTTTAATATTATATCACATATATTCTGAATTGTCAATACCTTTTTTGAAAAAAATTCAAAAACTTTGGAAAAATTATTTCAGGGTGAATTTAAAAAATATATTGTAATTTTTTAAATAATGGTATATAATAGTATATGTGTAATTTTTTGGAGGGTGATATAGAAAATGAAAAAAATGTATTTTATAGCTAATCTGCAGTCGGGCAAGGCGAAAATATCTTCAAAGCTCGGAACAGTCATTGATATGTTTACAAAATCCGGTTATGAGGTCACAGTAAGACCCACCCAGGACAGGCTTGATGCAAGCAAGGCTGCCGGTCATGCATGTGAGAATAATTTTGATATCATAGTATGCTCCGGAGGCGACGGAACGCTTAATGAAGTCATTCATGGTGTCATGCAGTGTGAAAACAGACTTCCTATAGGATATATTCCATCCGGTTCTACAAACGACTTTGCAAGGGGAATGGAGATACCTACAGATATTGAGGCTGCTGTTGAGGGCGTTATAAACGGAGAGCCGTTTCCGTGTGATGTCGGAAGGTTCAACGAAAGATATTTTACATATATAGCCGCATTCGGCGCATTTACCGAGGTCACATATCAGACTTCCCAGCATATAAAAAATATTCTGGGATATGTAGCGTACATTCTTAATGGTCTTTCACATTTGAGCAAAATAAAATCCTACCATATGAAGATAACCTATGATGAGGGGCAGATAGAGGGAGATTATATTTTCGGTATGGTTACAAACTCTTCCTCTGTTGCCGGACTTCTTTCCCTGAACGAATTTCTGGCTGACGACGGTCTTTATGAGGTGACGCTTATTAAAAAAACCAACAATCCACTGGATCTTCAGAGGATAATTCATTCACTGCTTAACATTGACATTGATCTTGACACAAGATATATAAAATCATTCCGTACATCAAAAATAAAATTTGAATGTGAAGATGAAATAAGCTGGACAGTGGACGGTGAATTCGGCGGAGCATACCGCTGCTCGGAAATAGAAAATATCAGCAAAGCAGTAAGGCTTATTATAGACAGGAAGGAAGATGTCGATTTATAATAGCAATATATACCGGCGGAACTGGTTTTGCTCTGCCGGTATACGTTTATATTTATGCAGATGCCGTATTTGCCGGCTTTCAGAAATATGTCTCAATTATCTTCCCGGATTTTTCCGGAGGATAACGCCAGCTTGAAATGTGGTCTGAGTCAACAAAATATTTCAGCGGAGAGGGCTTATACTTTGCGTCGAATATATCCACAATAATAAGCTTTATTTTCATTTTTTCCGGTATGATAGCCTTGATGTAAACACTTGCATGCTGTCCCACCTCGGCATCTCTTCCAAGCTCTGCCAGACCTGCCAGATTAGGGGCAAGCTCGATGAAAATACCGTAATCCTCAACAGACCGGACAATACCCGAAACTGTTTCTCCCATTCTGAACATTGCGGCATTTTCCTCCCATGTACCGAGAAGCTCTTTATGGGAAAGCCATACTCTGTCCTGGTCAATTTCCTTTATAATGACCTTAATGTCCTGACCTACTACAAACCGGTCAGAGGGGTGGGATATTCTGGACACTGAAACCGCATCAATGGGTATAAGGGAGGGAAGTCCGCAGCCGATATCCACAAAGCATCCGAACTGTTCCAGATGTGTGACCTTTGCAGGGATGATGTCCCCCGGCGAAAGCTTTTCTATGTAATATCTGCGGCAGTCCTCCTGTACAGCTCTCCTTGACAGAACTGCGGTTTCATTGCCGTAATTATCCGTTGTAATAGAAATTACTCTGAAACATACCGGCTTATTGACCTTGGAGATCAGGGCAATATCTTTTGTTTTTCCGCTTTCGATGCCCATTGCGCCTTCAATTCTGGGTATAATCCCTTTCATACACGGAAGATCGACCAGTATATTATGCTCGTTGTCACAGAGTTTAGCCCGGCATTCGAGAATTTTTCCTGCTGCCATTGCTTCGTGCAGTCCTGATGAGCTTGAAATAAGTCTTGTGTTTTCGGGAGTGTTGATAAGACAGCCCTCCGGCATATAATTTTTCATTTATTCCTTGCCTTTCCGATTCACTAAGAACTTGTCTTTATAGGATATATGGATTTATGCCTGTAAGGACAAGTTCTGAATCTGTTGTTTTTGAAATTCGGGCGCAGCCGCCGTTTCGGTCAGCGAATTGCCTCTTGAATATTTATATTATCCCCGGAGGAAGTTTAGAACCTGCGGCGGCAGACTATCTGTCTGTCATTGCGAAACCGGAAGGCTGCTGATATTGTATCCCCCGAAGGCGGCAAGAATACCTGATGCTTTTTCTGCACTGTCTGAACCGACCCGGAATTCAATAGTTACCGAGCGGTCGAGAAGCGGCTCATCTATCTGTGATTTGTCCACCGGACGGGAAACCTGACCGGTTATATAATTATATGAGTTTATTGCTGTAGGAAGGAGATAAAATATCTCACCATGAGTTGCATTTCCGTATTCGTTGTTTCTGAAGCTGCCGTGAAACCTGTTCCGGTTATGATATATCATTATCTTCGGGGGCGGGACTATATGCTCACGAATATGCTTTGCGGCAAATTCAGCAAATTCTACCGTTTCAAATTCACCTTTTACTTTGGAAAACATACTAACCTCCACAATCTTTTTTATTAGCTTTGCATAAAAAAACAAAAATATCATAAGAAAATATTGCCTTAATAAAAAAAATAGGATATAATAATAAGGAATAGCGTTCAGCAATTCCGGAACGCAGCAACCATTATTTTTAAAGCGGAGAGTTTTTATGGATATAAGACCAAAGGATATACTTACTATGAAAAAACCGCATCCCTGCGGTTCAAACGAAATGTATGTCATTCGTTCGGGAATGGATTTCAAGCTTCGCTGCGTAAAATGCGGTCGGGAATTTATGATCCCAAGAAATAAAATAGAAAAAAATATAAAAAAGGTTTCAAGACAGGAAGAACAGCCGTCGGCGAAATCCGAAAGGACAGACACATAAAATGATGGAAAAAGTTAAGCTCATGGAGCACAGATATAATGAACTGAGCAACAAGCTCTCCGAGCCGGGAATCGCCGATGACCCGAAGCTTTTTGCAGAGCTTATGAAGGAATTTAAAAATCTTACTCCTATTGTTGAAAAATATAAAGAGTACGAAAAGTCTGAAAACAGCTTCAATGAGGCAAAGGAGCTTCTTGACGCCGGTGGAATGGACAGGGAGTTCAAGGAAATGGTTCAGCTTGAATTCGAACAGTCAAAGGAAAAAATGGAAAAACTCACACAAGAGCTTAAAATCCTGCTGCTTCCCAAAGACCCCAATGATGACAAAAGCGTTATTATCGAGATACGCGGGGGAGCCGGAGGAGAGGAAGCGGCTCTCTTTGCCAATTCACTTTACAGAATGTATACAATGTACGGCGAGTCAAAGGGCTGGAAGCAGGAGATTCTGAATGCCCATCCGACAGAACTCGGAGGCTTTAAGGAAATAAGCTTTTCCATAGAAGGAGAGGGGGCATATTCACGGCTTAAATATGAAAGCGGTGTACACAGGGTGCAGAGAGTTCCGGAAACAGAGTCCCAGGGCAGGATCCATACCTCAACGGTAACTGTTGCGGTCCTTGCCGAGGCAGACGATGTGGAACTCAATATAAATCCTACCGACCTTAAAATAGATGTTTTCAGAGCCAGCGGTGCCGGCGGACAGCATATCAACAAAACCGAATCGGCTGTAAGGATCACCCATCTGCCGACCGGTCTTGTCGTTGAATGTCAGGACGAGAGGAGTCAGTTCAAAAACAAGGACAAGGCAATGAAGATACTGCGTTCACGTCTCTATGACAGACTTTTAGAGGAGCAGAACGACAAAATTGCTTCTGAAAGAAGAACACAGGTGGGTACAGGCGACCGCTCAGAACGTATAAGAACATATAATTTCCCTCAGGGAAGACTTACTGACCACAGAATAAACCTTACTATCTACAGACTTGAAGATATATTAAACGGAAATCTCGAGGAGGTGCTGGACGCTCTTGCTACTGCCGATCAGGCAGCAAAGCTTGCAATGCAGCAAAATCAGTAACATGGAAGAAACTATATTATTAACCGG
>JBJEQU010000097.1:0-19657 GCA_051881935.1 Porcipelethomonas sp.
GCAATACACTGACCGCAGGATACACTGCTTGTCGCGCCCAGACCCATATCAAATGCGCTCTGGATAACAGTGTTGAAGCCACGCTCATTAGCACCGATAACGCCGATGCCCTGAACCTTTTCACATACAGCAACACAGCGTCTGCAAAGAATACACTTGTTGTTGTCACGGAACATGTGAGCAGCTGAATTATCTATTTCATATTCATTCTTAACACCAGCATAGAAGTCCTCATCATCAACGCCCAGATCTCTTGCAAGCTTCTGGAGTTCACAGTTGTTGCTTCTTACGCATGAAAGACATTTCTTTTCGTGGTTGGAAAGAATGAGCTGAACAGTTTTCTTTCTTGATTCGATAACCTTAGGAGAGTTTGTGAGAACCTCCATTCCCTCGCTTACAGGGTATACGCATGACGCAACGATCCTGAAGCCTCTTCCTTCATTTGCTTCAACAACGCATATACGACAGGCACCGATTTCGTTGATATCCTTTAAAAAGCAAAGTGTAGGGATATCAATATTTGCCATACGGGCAGCTTCAAGAATTGTTGTGCCCTTTGGTACGGAAACCTCCATACCGTTTATTTTAAGATTAATATTTTCCATTTGAGACCCTCCGCTTATTTCTTGCTTATAGCCTTGAACTTACACTGGGACATACATGCGCCGCACTTTACGCACTTTTCAGTGTCGATAGCCATAGACGGCAGCTTATGACCTTCAGGTGTATAGTTCGTCTTTGAAATTGCTGATGCAGGACACTGTCTTGCACACATGCCGCAGCCGATACACTTTTCAGCGTCAATTTCAAAGCTGAGAAGGTCTTTACATACGCCGGCAGGACATTTCTTGTCAACAACGTGAGCTACATATTCGTCCCTGAAGTAACGAAGAGTTGAAAGTACCGGGTTCGGAGCTGTCTGACCCAGACCGCACAGTGAGTTAGCCTTTATGTAGTAGCAAAGCTCTTCAAGCTTGTCGATATCCTCAAGAGTACCCTGTCCCTTGGTGATCTTGTCGAGCATTTCGTACATTCTCTTTGTACCGATACGGCATGGTGTACACTTGCCGCAGGATTCATCAACCGTAAATTCAAGGAAGAACTTAGCAATATCAACCATACAGTTGTCTTCGTCCATTACGATAAGTCCGCCTGAACCCATCATTGAACCGATGCTGATAAGGTTGTCGTAGTCGATCTCAATATCCATATGTTCAGCAGGGATACATCCGCCGGAAGGACCGCCTGTCTGTGCAGCCTTGAATTTCTTTCCGTTAGGAATGCCGCCGCCGATCTCCTCGATAACTTCACGGAGAGTTGTACCCATAGGTACCTCAACAAGACCTGTATTGTTGATCTTGCCGCCGAGAGCGAATACCTTTGTACCCTTTGACTTTTCTGTACCCATTGAAGCAAACCACTCAGCGCCGTTTAAGATGATCTGAGGAATGTTTGCGTATGTTTCAACGTTATTGAGGATAGTAGGCTTCTGGAAAAGACCCTTTTCTGCCGGGAACGGCGGACGTGGTCTCGGCTCACCTCTGTTGCCCTCGATGGATGTCATAAGAGCTGTTTCCTCACCGCACACGAAAGCACCGGCACCAAGTCTCAGGTCGATATCAAAGCTGAAGTCTGTACCGAAAATATTCTCGCCTAAAAGACCCTTTTCACGAGCCTGCTTGATGGCAATGTTAAGTCTGTCAACAGCGATAGGATATTCAGCACGGACATAGATATAACCCTGCTTTGCGCCGATAGCATAGCCCGCGATAGACATAGCTTCGAGAACAACATGAGGGTCGCCCTCAAGAACTGAACGGTCCATAAATGCACCCGGGTCACCTTCGTCGGCGTTGCAGCATACATACTTCATGTCAGCGTCAGGAACAATGTTCTTGGCAAGCTTCCACTTCATACCTGTCGGGAAGCCGCCGCCGCCTCTTCCTCTGAGTCCGCTGTCGAGGATAGTCTGGATTACTTCGTCCTGGGACATTGTTGTAAGAACCTTGCCCAGAGCCTCGTAACCGCCTCTTCCGATATATTCGTCAATACATTCAGGGTTGATAACGCCGCAGTTTCTCAGAGCAACTCTGTGCTGCTTTTTGTAGAATGCAGTTTCGTCAAGAGCCTTGATATTGTCGCCGTCTACTGTTTCGTCATAGAGGAATTCCTTCACCGGATTGCCGCCGATGAGGTGTTCATCAACGATTCTCGGGATCTCATCAACATTTACTCTTGAGTAGAATGTTCCCTCCGGATAAACGATCATGATAGGACCTAAAGCACAAAGACCGAAACAGCCTGTCTTTACGACCTGGATCTTGTCCTTGAGACCCTTTGCCGCAAACTCCTCTTCGAGTTTTTCTATAATTTTGCCTGAATTTGAGGAAGTACAGCCTGTACCGCCGCAAACCAGAACATGCTTTTCATATTTTGAAGAAGCTTCGCTGTGAGATCTCAGTGCAACTTCACCCTGCATAGCCTCTCTGATAACCTTGAGTTCTTCAAGAGTTTTCATAAATTGACCTCCTAATGGTTTTGTTATTTGAAATTAATCCGCATATTTTGCAAGAATGCTGTCAACGTCGTCAACAGTAAGACGTCCGTAAACCTCGTCGTTGACAGTCAGTACCGGAGCAAGTCCGCAGGCACCTATGCAGCGGCATGCTTCAAGTGAGAACTTTCCGTCAGGAGTACATTCACCGCCTGCAATTCCGAGCTTTTCCTGGAGCTTATCGTAAATATCTCCGGAGCCCTTTACATAGCAGGCTGTGCCGAGACAGACTGAGATCTGATACTTGCCCTTCGGATAAAGGGAGAACTGTGAATAGAATGTTACTACACCATAAACCTTTTCAAGCGGGATGTTCATCTCATTTGAAATAATAGTCTGGACCTCGATAGGAAGGTAGCCGTAAATATCCTGTGCCTTCTGGAGAACAGGCATAAGCGCTCCCTTGTCACTCTTCCTTTCGGCAATTACCTTCAGAAGTTCTGCTTCCTGTTCGGCAGTGCCTCTGAAAGGAACTGTGTTTTTAGTTTTACTCATTATTGGACCTCCTTAATATGATAAAGCTTACATTTTATGCATAGCCTTGTTAAAATTATAACATTGTCCGTACCACTAATTTTATCATATTTTCACAAAAAAATCCATACATTATATAACTAATCAAAAACATATTTTTTTGTGCATTTTACACAATATTAACAAACATATAACAAATATCAGAAATTATATACTTAAATTACACGATTTGACAATATATTGCAAATATCTTTATACTTTTCAGCATGAATTACAGCAGTAATATTCCTTTTTTCCTATGTGATATATATGAATGATCATCTGAATTAATGCTGCGATTAAATAATTTTAATATCTGTTTGCGCATGTATGTTAAAAATGCACAATGGGCGTTGCTGTCCGGAAAAAACGGGCGATACCGGCCGCCCATATATATCATATCCCGCTTATCATCTGTACATAGGGCAGCTCGGTGAAGCCGCTCTTTTTATATGCTGCAACGGCATTTTCATTTTCATGCTCGACCTCAAGCCTGCACAGTACCGCCTTTCCCTTATACTCAGTTCTGATAAAATGCAGAAACTGTGAACCTATGCCTTTATGCCTGTACTGCGGAACAATGTAAATGTCCTCTATCCAGATGCACATTCCTCCGAATTCAGTGGAATAGCTTTTTGCCGCCATGGCGTAGCCTGCAAGGGTGCCTTCCTCCTCAAATACATAGCCTTCAATAAAAGGTGTATCTCCAAGGCAGTCGTCTATATCCCTTCTGAGGATATCCTCTGACGGATCCGACAGAACTGCCGGAGAAGCATAAAACACCCGCATCATTTCCAGAACATTATCGTAATCTCTTCTTTCAATTTTCCTTATATTTACCATAGTATCCTCGTCCCTTCCAGCATTTTTATCTGGTGTAATTTTAACATCTTTTGAGGCTCATGTCAAACGGTCATCAGAGCTTTTGGTCAATTTCCGTATGAAGCCTGCTGATGAAATTTTCTCCAGCTACTCCGTTCTGCTTATAACCCCATTTATCCAGCAGATAATTTACAGCATTGAGAGTGCCCTTTCCGAAGATCCTGTTTTTATCCATGCCGTACTTGTTTATCCCGAGCTTTTTTGCAATAAGCAGAAGCTCTTTCAGGGACAGAACGCCGATAGTGCTGCTGCCTTCCTTGTATCCGTCCTTATCCATTACCGGCTTTTCATTTATTTTTTCGGTTACGGCGTTTCTGAAGCCGGTCATTGTATATCCGGATTTTCCCCACCAGTTATCCGGGTCAATATGGTTTGAACCCATGCCTTTTTCATAGGCTTCATGGTGGGAAACAATATTTTTTACGGGTATCTTATACCGGGTACAGATGTATGCACAGAACTCCACTGCCTTGTCATAACAGCTTTTACAGTAAGTTTTGTCAGTCAGTCCGTCCTCACACATCTCAAACTGGATGTATGCCGGATCGTAATTATAGCTGCCGAGATTTCCGGAACCGACCCCCCAGCAGCAATAGTCGAAGGGCAGCGTCTGGTAGCATTTCACGTTCCCATCTTTATCCTTTCCGATAAAAGCGTGAACACATACGTCCACTCCGGGATTATTGAAATCATTGTCATATTTGTTGTCACCGATCTTTCCGTCATCCGGCTGTACATACCGGCTCAGATAGGGATTATTCGCCCCTGTTGAATGGACGACTATTCCGGCAGGCGTCATTTTTTTAGCCGCCTTATAGCAGTCGGACCGGGTGAAAATGATTTTTCCGTCAATGGCAGCCATACTATTTATCCCCCTTTTTGTCATGCTGTGTCCCGAAATAAAAGGCTATTATAGTCGTAAAGATCATGAGAAACTGCTCTCCGGTAATTCTGCCGTCAACGGCAAGAACGGAGAATACAACAGACAGCATAATGGTTATGATGCTCTTTACTGTAAGGAGCTTATTTAGGATCTCTTTCATTTCTGCCTCCGCTGATAGTATAAAAGCTTGCTTTTGCTGATGTAACATGATATAATATTATTGTATGCGAAAGGATCCGGAAGTGATAAATAAGAACCTGTCCACATAGGCATCTGCACGCGTCTTTTCGGCAAATTTTGTCGCTTACTGCGTTAAAAATGTTTGCCATACGTCAAGTATGCCTGCACATTTTTGCCTTGTCAAGCAACAAAATTATGCTCGAAAATCCGCATACATTTCCTATGTGGACAGGTTCTGAGATTTTCCTGCTGAACAGTCCCGGGGTCTGTGAAAAAAATTTTTTATAAAAAATCGTCGGGGGACTTGACTTTTCCGGGGAAACGTGGTATAATAAAGCTACCTCTTTTAGGGGTTTATTTTTTTGCTATGGAATATTTCCCTAACCTGAGGGAGGCAAACTAATTATTATCCCGTATAAAACGGGAGAAAATCGTCAGGAGGTGCCGGTATGCGAGTAAAGGTTACATTAGCTTGTACAGAATGCAAGCAGCGCAATTATTGTACGAAGAAGAATAAGAAGAATGATCCTGACAGACTTGAAATGAACAAGCATTGCAAGTTCTGTAAGAAGCACACTCTTCACAGAGAGACAAAGTAACGGAGGTCTGTTATGGCAGTGTCAAAAGAAGAAAAGACTAAATCAACAAAGACCTCGGACAAGCCCAAGAAGAAAAAACCGAACAGAATAGTTAAATGGTTCAAGGAACTCAGAAGCGAATTCAAAAAGGTTGTATGGCCTTCAAAAAAGAAGGTTTTCAATAATACATCCGTAGTTCTGGTGACAATGATTCTTTCAAGCGTATTCGTTGGAGCGCTTGACTTCGGTTTGCTAAAGCTTTTCAGCTATATTCTCGGTCTGAACGGATGAACCTGAACTTTTAAGGAGGATTTAAAATGTCAGAAGCAGCAAGATGGTATGTAATTCACACATATTCGGGCTATGAAAACAAAGTGGCGCAGAATATCGAAAGAGTTGTGGAAAACAGAAAGCTTCATGATCTTATCCTTGAAGTAAGAGTTCCTACCGAAAAGGTAACTGAAATTACAGACGGCAAAACGAAGGAAGTTGAAAGAAAAGTATATCCGGGTTATGTTTTGCTGAAAATGGTTTATACCGACGATTCATGGTATGTTGTAAGAAATACCAGAGGTGTCACGGGCTTTGTGGGTCCGGGCTCTGAGCCGACTCCGCTTTCAGAAGAAGAGGTAAAGGCTCTCGGCGTTGAACTTTCCTCTGCGGTTCAGGTGAACTTCAGCGAGGGAGATCAGGTACAGGTATGCGGAACTGCTATGGACGGATTTGTCGGAATAGTCCAGAAAATCAATCTTGACGACGGAACAGTTGACGTTCTCGTTTCAATGTTCGGTCGTGATACTCAGGCAACCCTGGCACTTAATCAGGTAAAAAGGCTTGAGGACTAATTAAAAATTATAAAGCAATTGCTTAAAAGTGGGAGAGATAAAATTCTGAATTATCTCGGTGTTACCACAATTATGGAGGTGCGAACAGCATGGCACAGAAAGTAGTAGGCTATATTAAGCTTCAGATCGCAGCAGGTAAGGCTACACCTGCACCACCGGTTGGTCCTGCACTGGGTCAGCATGGTGTAAACATCATGGCTTTTACAAAGGAATTTAACGAAAGAACAAAGAATGATATCGGTATGATAATCCCTGTTGTTATTACAGTTTATGCAGACCGTTCATTCTCATTCATTACAAAGACTCCGCCGGCAGCAGTTCTTATCAAGAAGGCTTGCGGTATCGATACAGCTTCAGGCGAACCTAACAAGAATAAGGTTGCTAACATTACCAAGGAACAGGTTCAGAAGATCGCTGAACAGAAAATGCCTGACTTAAACGCCGGCTCTCTGGAGGCTGCTATGAGCATGATCGCCGGAACAGCTCGTTCAATGGGTATTGTAGTAGTTGATTAATATTTGAGGGATACTTGTTATCCGCAGTCTAAAAATGGTGGGAGGAAGTTTCCGCTAACCTTGTCTGCGATTAAAGCAGCCTGGTATTACCACTTTAAATGGAGGATATATAATGAAACACGGCAAGAAATATATGGACAGCCGCAAGGCTGTTGACAGCTCAAAGCAGTATGATTCTGCTGAGGCTCTTGATCTAGTTTGCAAGAATGCAAAGGCTAAATTTGATGAAACTATTGAAGCTCACATCCGTCTGGGTGTTGACTCAAGACATGCTGACCAGCAGGTAAGAGGCGCTGTTGTTCTTCCTAACGGTACAGGTAAGAACGTCAGAGTATGCGTATTCTGCAAGGAAGACAAGTATGAAGCTGCAAAGGCAGCAGGTGCTGAATATGTCGGCGGTATGGATCTCGTTGACAAGATCACAAAGGAAAACTGGATGGACTTCGACGTTGTAGTTGCATCCCCTGACATGATGGGTCTTGTAGGCCGTCTTGGTAAGGTTTTAGGTCCAAGAGGACTTATGCCGAACCCGAAGGCTGGTACTGTAACACCTGATGTTGCAAAGGCAGTTACAGAAGCTAAGGCAGGTAAGATCGAATATCGTCTTGACAAGACAAATATCATTCACTGCCCGATCGGCAAGGCTTCATTCGGTAAGGATAAGCTTGAAGAAAACTTCTCAACTCTTATGGAAGCAGTAGTCAAGGCTAAGCCGGCAGCTGCAAAGGGTACTTACATCAAGTCATGTACAGTTACTTCTACAATGGGCGTTGGCGTTCCTGTTTCAACAGCAAAATTCGGTGCGTAATTTAAAATTGATATAACAAAAGGCGGCTCGGGTGAGCCGCTTTTTATTTTTTCGGTTACACGTTTGTATAATATTTGCTGCATTTCAGGTTATCCCGGATGGCAGGCAATACGACTCTCTTAATCAAATCGGACATTACCCTATGTTTCGCTCTGTTCCGACCATGGGAACTGAAGCTTTGTTCTCTCTCCGGCTGAAATACGGCAGAAATATGTCCCTTCAAGCTCATAGATAAGATATGTATCACTGTCCAGTATCTCAAAGTTCCGTGACTGATTATTATTTATAATAACTTCCTCGTATTCCAGCGAATCTACTGTTTCCTTTGCATTTTCATAGCTGATATTGCCTGGCAGTCTTACTCTTCTTATTTCAAAATTTCTTTCCTCTGAATCACAAAAATAAAAATGATATCCTCCGCCATAGTAGAACAGGGCATTCCCATCAACGGGATACATGGGGATATTAACCAGTATTTCATTAGTATCGGTATCATAGACTGCGTCAGCCGTTACCATGTATTTGCCGATTGAATATATTGGTTTAATGTCATTGCTTGTAAAAAAGTCATCCTCAATGAGTTCCAATGTTTCTTCATCATACGCATAACAGACTGTTTTTGTCAGAAAATCCTCTTGCGTAAACATATAATCACCCTTCTTATTGCATGACGCGTATAGTCTGCCGCTGCAATAATCAAGACTGCTGCAATAGTAATCATCATTATTGTTTGTAAGATCCAGATTTTTTTCAAGGTCTTTAAAATCCGTATTTATCCGGCAGTATGTCATCCTGGTAATCGTACCCGGCGTATAGGCATTGGTGAACCGTATCTCCACGCAGGAAAAATAAATCATGCCATCATCTGTGATGACATCTATTTCGGTTTCCTCACATGCTTCGAAAGTGTCATAGCCATGATAGAAATCTTCAAGTATAATATTGTCCTCAATATTGCCGTCCATATCATATTTTATCAGCGCACATTCTTCCTGTGACCGGGTATCATCATATGTCAGATATCCAATGCAGAAAATATTCCCGTCATAGCAGTATTTTCTGCTCCATGTATCCACAGTGCAGTCGGTCATTTTGCCGTCAATTTCAAGGCTTACATCACAGCTTGACGGAATTATCAGATCAAGAGCATTCTCTTCCGGATCATAACGGAAAAAATCATCGGTGTCAGAGTTGGTAAAATAAACATCTTCATCATACCAGCATACAGAGGAATTGTTTACACAGCTGCTCTTTTCATACTCCTCATTAAGCAGCTCATAATACTCATATCCCGGAGATGTGTCGATGTCGTATTCATGCCGGTTTACATAATAGACTGCGGCACTGCCGCTGAATACTATTGCTGTTGCTGCGGCGACTATCTTTGAGCCTATTGAATGGATAGTTTCCCCAGAGGATGCCGCAGCTGCTGAAATATTTGCGGCGGAGGAAATAAACGGTGAAAAATCCGTATTCGGAATATGTAATTTTTCAGCTTCTGCACGGAGGAGGGAAGTGAGGAAAGGGACAGGCAAAACAGAATGCAGACGGTCTCCGCTTATCTTCTCATACCTGAGTATTTCCTTTTCCATGGCTTTCCTTGCAGCACTGAGAAGATATGTCACTGTGCCTATGGGGCATCCCATCTCCTGAGAAATTTCTGCTGCTGTCATTTCATCGTAGTAATACATTATTACAGTCTGACGCTGAACATCGGAAAGCTTTGTCATAATAATATCCATTATTATTTTACGCTTTTCCTCATTGACAACATATTCATCCGGCAGAGTGATTTCCTCGTCAGCCGGATCATTCCCATCTTCCACAGGTTCTTCCTCATAGGGAACCGCCGATCTTCTGGCAAGAAAATTCTTGCATTTGTTTATGGCAATACGATTTACCCACGCCTGAAAATTATTTCCGTCGCTGAGAGTCTGCAGCTTCATCAGAACTGTGAAAAAGGTTTCCTGCATCAGATCCTCTGCATCTGTTTCGTTTTTTACAAATCCAAGACAGGTAAAATATACCTGCCTGCGGGACATCTTGTACAGCTGCGTATATGCAGCTGAATCCCCGTTAGCAGCCTTTGCGACTAATTCTTCCAATTCCGTCAATATTCAAATCTCCCTTTTTACATTTTGTACTATATATTATAAATTAAATATCCTTTTTGTCAAATAAAATATGCTTATTTAATGGTCCTTTCTGACATTTTTGCACTTACTCAGTAGACAATCTGATTCTGGGTTTTATGGGGATTTTATATTATTTTTTGTATTTTACTATTACCTTTAATCTATTGCTCCGCCAATTAACTTTTGAATATTTATGCGCAGAGATAAAGATGAAGGCTTAGGAAGAAAAACGCAGGAATACTGTCGTATTGCAAGTTTTTCTGACGACAGGATTCAGCTTTAGAACAAGCAGAAAGTTCAATAGTTAATTGGGGGAGCAATATAACAATAAATAAATTCAGAGCGTTTCAGACTGTAGGAAAATATAAATAGGGGACGCTTTCACTTGCAAAGCGTCCCCGTTTTCAAAATGTACACCGGACTTTTCGGGAATCCATTCTATGCGGAGTTTCGTCAGAAGCAGCAGATGTGCGGTTAATTTTCGATCCTCAGAAATTCCGAAGCAACATAACCATAGAAAGAAGAACTATCTCTTATCAGAGACCATTTTCCGTCATCATAGATAAGCTCAATGCGGTCCCCGTTATACAGTTTTCCTATTATTTCGCCGTCCGGCTTCTGACGGACGTTAAGATAACCATCATCCAGTTTTACAACTGCAGTGGAAACATTCTCAACAAATGCTTCACCGTTGATTACACATCCTGCACGGATCGTTTTTATTCTCCGGTCATTCTCTGAATAGAATTCAAATAATAGGTTATATTCTTTTGAGTTTATTGTCATTTCGCCATAAACACCGTATGATCTGTCAGAATATGCATAATTGATTTCTGATAAATCAAGATAACTGATATTACATAGTTCTTCATAGGTCATGCCGCATCTTATGTCCTCATTGAATACGCCGTTACCGGTCAGGAATGCAGTTGCCATTTTCGACTTATCAGATATCCATTTAATATATGCCTCCAGTGAAGCACGAACGCCATAACCTCCGCTTAAAATTCCATATCGGGCAATGCCATAGGATATATCACCAAAACTATATGCAATATAAAAATAACCGCCGTCAAGTCCCCATGATTCATCCGATATATCATCCGGCTGACCAAGCCCGTTCTTGATTTCCCCTAAAGTCTTACCAAGGTAGTTAACAGCATATTTATTCTTTTCTTTTGCATCCTTTTCTTCTTCCTCCTGCTGAGCCTTTTCCTGCTCTTTCCGGATTTTCTCTATTTCGCTGCTGCATTTCGCAATTTTCTCCTTTGAGTCCTTATAAAACTCAATTGTACTATATATTCCAAGAGCTTCTTCGTATTCTTCGTTTTCAAGACGTTCCTGAGCGATATCATACTTGTTTTTTGCTAATTCGTTGCATTTTTGGATTTTTTCCTTCGACTGCTGATATTCACCAAGGCTTTCAAATATTTCAATAGCCTGGGCATATTCTCCCTGTTCCATAAGGTCAATGGCACTTTCGTATTTTCCCTGATTTATCATCTGATTACATTCTTCAATTTTATCCTTTGAATCCTTAAAATCAGGAATACGGTTAAAATTATTGATTGCCGAGCTATAGCTGCCGGACTCCATTAAATCAACTGCCCGTATATAGTACTCACAGTTTTCTTTCATCTGAACAGAATCCTTGTATTCTCCCAGCTCTTTAAATTCGTTTACAGCCTCTGTGTATTTTCCTTCCTCCACAAGCTCCATGGCATTACTGTAATCAACTGCCGGAATAATGACCAGTACTATCAGCATTATTATCATAAGTACGACAGCCAGTGCTCCGTCTGCAATTAACAGGATCTTGATAGTTTTCCTTCTTTTTGCCGACTTTTCCTTTGCGGCAGCTATCTGTTTTTGCAGTTCTTCTTCCTGCTTTTCTTTCTCAAGTTTATCTATCTCATTGAGAATATCCCGGCATTTTTCAATGTTCCTTTCAGAATCCTTCCATCCTGAAAGATCTTTGAACTGGGTCATTGCATTTCGTATACTGTCAATATTATTTTTCTTCATAGATGCACAGGCTTCTGCATACTTCTGATCCTTAACGGCACACTGAAGCTTTTCTTCATATTTAGTCACAAGCTCCTTTGCATCCTTGAAATCATCGAGCTTTTTCAACTCGTTCAGTACATCTTTCAGCTCTGAGACAGTAGAAGCCTTATTTGCCGCCGCCAGAATTTCATCGTATTTTTTCTGGAGTATCTCATTTTTTCTCTCTGAGAACATGCCGTTAATTTTATCAGTATCCTCATCATTTTCTTTTATAAGGATATTTTTTATATTATTGAGCATGCTCATGTCCTGCGCGCTGCTGAATGACCTCTTATAAAATCCGGTAATATAATCATCAAGCTTTTTCTTCATCTCATCATTGCCGTATTTATAGGCTCTTTTGAAATTTTTATTGTTCCGGATATCCTTGTCAAGCTTTTTGAAATTTTCTTCGCTGTCAAAGCCGAGATCCAGCATTAGCCTGCCGAAAAATGCTCTTGGATCCTCCGGATTTCTATCAAGAAAATGCTCAAAATATGCAGCCGCTTCATCTTTGCAGCCGTCTTCAAGGTACATAAATGCTCTTTTATAAAGGGTGTCAATATCTATGCTGTCATCAATTTTAATGTCGGCAGCAGTGTTCCTTGATTTTGCATCGCTTTGTGTTCCTGATACCGTTTCAGGAAGTTTTATACCGCAGCTGGTACAGAATTTTTTATTTACCATTACTGCACCGCAGCCGGGGCAGGTGATCTTTCCGCCGCTGTTGGCTCCGGCGTTATCCGGACTGCCGCTGACGGACGGGCTTTTGGCTCCGCAGTTTGTGCAGAACTTTACGCCGGGTCGTATCTCGGCATTGCATTTGTTACATCTCATATCGTATTTCTCCCCTGAATCATAATATTTACGGTTATCCATATTATTTTTGTTTCTCCGTCATGGATAATTGCTCGTACAGGTCTGTTTCATATCATCTTATTGATTCTTGCAATAAAATTATAAGCCGCCTTTTTATTATTTGTCACAAAGCTTATATTCTGTCCGTTTTTACAAACAATACTGATCTCAACTTTATTCACGTCACTTGCTAATATTCCCAGCGCTGACAGGGGCAGGAGCCATACAAATATTTTTGCGTACCATGCCCAGTCAGATTCTATTTGTGAAATGAGCCATAAACCAACAATAAAAAGAACAATACCGCCTAACAGAGACTGCGGACTGAATTTCCTGTTAACCGATGCAGAATTAATGTCGGTATAGTTCAGTGAGCAGTTAAATCCGCCGTTTTGTTTGATACTCTGAAGTGTAAAATGGGTGTCATAAAATTTCGCAGCGGTGTTTTTTCCGTCAAGCTTATCCTCATCATCGGAGATCGAGTAGGTCAGTATATATTCTTCGCATGCATAATCGGAAGACCTGCCGGAAGAAGGGGAGCTTAAGGCTGCTCCGCATTCACGGCAGAATTTATCATTGTCTGTGTTTTCAGCTCCGCATTTTGAACAAAACATTTTTTATGTCTCCTTCAGGATTTTGTCATGATTTCAAGATCACTGAGAAAATAAAATTTATTTTTATCTCTTGCTCTCATTTTTATTTTGTGCTGCATTCCGGATCTGACAGAAATATGTATAACCGAATTTTTTAAGTAAGGAATCGATGCAATGCCAAGAATTATGGCAATGAATCCTTCAAACATAAGGTCAGGTTCTGTATCAGCAGCGCAGAATAAGACTATTGCGCATATCAAGCATGCGATCAACCAGTACACTTCACCAAAGTTTACCTTTTCTTCCTCGTAAAAGCCGACAATGCTGTCATAGGGTATAGATTGATAATTGACTATCAGAGCTGATTCTCCGAATTCAACATTCACCCATCTGTATATATACGAAAAGATATTTCGCTTAAAACGGTATATTTTACCGATCACGCTTCTTTTCTCCTCTTCCTCTTTCCGTTCTTCCACGGGATTTTTACGAGGGGAATTGAGATGAACTCCGCATTCTCCGCAGTATTCAGCATTGTCTTCGTTTCTGCTTCCGCAATTTCCGCAATACATAAAAAACCTCCTTAATTTTGCTTTATCTCTGGGCAAGTCCTATTACAGTGATAATCAGTCCGATAATTCCAACAATTATCCCAAACCATGCCTTGCCAGTTTCGGGTTCATTTTTATTCAGCGATATAATACCGAATATCATTGCCGGAAGACCGAAAAAAGGCCATGCGCAGCATATTATTATACTGAGAATTGCTAAAACCATTGCAATATTTGCATAGCCTTTATTCTGGTTCTGGCAGTTTATCCCCGGGTTTATATTGCCGTTGTTAATGCAGTTCATCCCGGTATTCTGCTGATTGCTGCTGTTGCTGTTTATTTTTGCTCCGCATTCACAGCAGAATTTATCACTGTCATTGTTATAAGTTCCGCAGTTTTGACAAAACATCCAAATCCCACCTTTATTTAGATTATAAATGTAATTATATTATATACTGTAAGATATTATTTGTCAATACCTTTTAGTATCTTTATTTTATACAAAAATCTCCTGCCAGGGCATGGGCAGGAGAGTGCATTTTTATTTTTCTGTCAGTTCAAGTATTTTAAGCATTATATCCGCAACAGTTTTAAGCTGATTCTCTGACAGGCGTTTTACACAGCTGTTAATTATATCAATGTAAAGCTGTCTGCCCTCGGTATTCTGAATATCGATACTGTCATCAAAAAACTCGCTGTAGGTAATATTCAGTGCCTCAATTATCTTATCCAGGGTTGTCATTGTCGGACTTTTCAGCCCCCGTTCCAGATGCCCAAGAAATGCAGGATTAATACCTGCGCTGAGTGCAAGCTTTTCCTGACTCAGTCCCTGGCATGTGCGAAAATATCTTATCCTTTCTCCGACCATATTATTCATTGAGAACACCTCCGTATCTATAAGTATTATAATACCCGTTACTAAAATTGTTCTCAACTTGCTATAGATATATTCTGTAAATACTTTAAAGTATCTTAAATTTGCAATTTACTCCCCATCTGATCTTATTATACTTTTGTTATAATTTCGTAAAAAAGAAAGCCGCATAGTATAAAACTACACGACTTGAATACGCATTGCAGATATATTTATCAGTATTCCTGACTTTAAAACATCAGATAAATTAATAATTTTTCTCGCTGATCTCAAAATAGCTCTGTGGATGAGCACATACAGGACATACCTCCGGTGCCTTTGTGCCTACAACGATATGACCGCAGTTACGGCACTCCCATACCTTTACTTCGCTCTTTTCAAAAACAGCTGCAGTTTCCACGTTCTTGAGGAGTGCACGATAGCGCTCTTCGTGGTGCTTTTCGATTTCTCCTACCATACGGAACTTAGCAGCAAGCTCAGGGAAACCTTCCTGTTCGGCAGTCTTTGCAAAGCCTTCATACATATCCGTCCATTCATAGTTTTCGCCGTCAGCAGCTGCGGCAAGATTAGCAGTGGTGTCACCAATGCCGTTTAACTCTTTGAGCCACATTTTTGCGTGTTCACGTTCGTTTTCAGCGGTTTTCAGGAACAGTGCAGAGATCTGCTCATAGCCTTCCTTCTTAGCCACAGATGCAAAATAAGTATATTTGTTTCTTGCGCCCGATTCACCGTCAAAGGCAGCATGCAGATTTTTTTCAGTCTGTGTTCCGGCGTATTTGTTTCCGGAAATTATTTCAAGCTTATCACCCTTTGCTCCGCAGCGCGGGCAGACAGGAGTTTCACCGTTCTTTACCTCAAAGACTTCTCCGCATAATTTACATTTGTACTTCATGATTTTTACCTCCATATTCTTTATTGATATTTTATTAATATTGACTGACACAGGCTGATCCGCAGGACGTATGCCTGAGTACTGTGCAGTATATCCGCCAGTATCAGGATCAGTCAATGCCGGTTAATATGCAGTAATATAATGCAGCTTCATGATTCCAGTTTCCTGACATTTTTCATAAAATACAGCAGAACGGTCAGTATCAGCAGCAGCACACCTGCCGCTGAGATAATAAGTCCGGCACCTCGTCCGACGCTTGACTGCATTACTTTTGCAGTACTGTCCGCCGCCATACCGGATAAACCGTATGCAAAAACATATCCTATCTGCGATATCAGTCCGATGAGACCCCAGGCACGTCCCTGAAGCTCCTCGGAAATATTTGTACGTATCAGGTAATCAAGTGCGCCGTTTGCAAACGGGAGCATTGCAAAGAATAAAAAACCGAAAATGCAGATAAGTATTATATTTTCCTTCCAGCCGAATAATATCATGCAAAGTCCTGACGCAAACAGTGACAGGCACAGCATTGTCACGTAGTTTTTCTTCATTCCGAAAATGCCCAGGACAAGACTTGACACAAGCATGCCGCATGCACATACAGTTTCGGCGATACCGAGGGTAGAGCTGTCTGCAAATCCCAGTATCATAGGCTCTGACAGGGTCTGGATAACTCCCATGGCAAAGGTCATAAAGGATGTCATGATAATAAGCGTAAGGACACCCTTGTTTTCAGTAACTGCATTCCAACCGTCCCGGATATCCTGTGCAAAGGAATGCTTTTCCGCATCTTTCTTTGCCTCAAGTCCTTTTCTGACGATTCCGGTCACTGCCACAGTAAAAACAAATGTGGCAATGTCAATGACCAGCAGCAGCCGGATGTCTGATACGGCAAGCAAAATCCCTGCCAGTACAGGCGACACAAGGTATCTCGCACTGCCTGCAAGTCCCACAAGTCCGCTGGCTTTTGTATATTCGTCTTTTGTCAGAAGGTCGGTCACGGTAGCCTTATATGCCGGTTCAAGCAGTGAGGAAAATACGGAACTTATCACAACACCTGTGCATATCTGCCACAGGGCAGCGTTTCCGTCCATCATGCAAATAAGTATGTACACAAGTCCCAGTGCCGAACAGCCGTCGCCTATCATCATGAGAGCTCTCCGGTCAAAGCGGTCAGCAAGAACCCCCGCCGGCACTCCGAGGAGAAGCGACGGCAAAAATGCAAGCAGGGCGACCAGAGCTGTGCTTGCCGCACTGCCTGTCTGCTGAAACACGTATACGCTCAGTCCGAAGCTTGAGAGACCTCCGCCTACAGCAGAGATAAATTCCCCCGACCAGAGCAGCAAAAATTTTTTATACCCTGTTGATAACGTATTCTTCATAGATCCCCGTCCCTTTTAAGGCAGCACAGCCTTTTACAGTTAGCTGCTGAATTGGATTATTTTAGTACATTGTATCATATATCTGAATAAAATGCAAGTGGGATTACACTTATTTTGTAAGTTAAGCACAAAAATATATAAACAGGTACTGGATAATGCCTGTGACGGGAAAATGAAACTGCGAAACGATTGTTTTTCCGGACGTGATATGATATAATAAATGCAAAACATTTATTATAATTATTTTAATGCCCTTGCAGATACGCAAATCAGAGATTTGCTCCCTGCATATCGGGCAATTATATCAAAAATCTACGATTTTATGATATAATAAATGCAAAACATTTATTATAATTTATTTTAATGCCCTTGCAGATACGCAAATCAGAGATTTGCTTCCTGCATATCGGGTAATTATATCAAAAATCTACGATTTTATGATATAATAAATGCAAAACATTTATTATAATTTATTTTAATGCCCTTGCAGATACGCAAATCAGAGATTTGCTTCCTGCATATCGGGCAATTATATCAAAAATCTACGATTTTATGATATAATAAATATACATTATTTATAAGATACTGGAGATTATATGAAATACGAAAAAGTTATTCCGGCAAAATTTATTTCCCGTCCGAACCGTTTTGTAGCTCAGGCGGAGCTGGACGGAAGAGAGATTCCCGTCCATGTAAAAAATACCGGGAGATGCAGGGAGCTGCTCGTTCCGGGGGCGGTTATATATCTTGAAGATTTTACATACCGTCAGGGCAAACGCAAGCTGCTGTATGACATTGTGGCTGTGGAGAAGGGGAGCCTGCTGATAAACATGGATTCACAGGCACCGAACAAGGTGGTGAAGGAAGCGCTGGAAAACGGTACTGTACATCTCCCCGATATGGCAGAGCTGTCCTTTATAAAGGCTGAAAAAGTCTATGGTGATTCACGTTTTGATTTTTATGTCAAGGATATAAACGGCAGGGAAGGTTTTTTGGAGGTAAAGGGGGTTACCCTTGAAAATAACGGCGTTGCGTCCTTTCCGGACGCTCCGACCGAAAGGGGCATAAAGCATCTCGATGAACTGGCAAAGGCGAAGAATGAAGGCTGTAATGCCTATGTGCTGTTTGTGATACAGATGTCGGGAATGACGCTTTTTACTCCCAATGATGAAACTCACAGGGCTTTTGGTGAGGCACTGCGTCATGCCCGGCTCAGCGGTGTTAATGTTCTGGCGTATGAGTGCGCTGTAACGCCGGATACACTGGAAATTACAAAGCCTGTACCGATAAAATTATAGAGATATTCTGAATATATTATATTTGACATTTTATGGAAAATGTGATAGAATGAAGGTGTCAAATTTTTTTAATAGGAGGTTATTTGTATGAAGAAACAAATAACAAGCATTCTTACAGCAATAACTTGTGCAATTTGCACAACGGGGGGGGGGTACAACCTCTAATCGCATCGGCTGAAAGCTGCAGCGATGAATTGCAGTACGGAGATTATCTTTTCTATCAACAGGTAGATGAAGATGAAGACGGAACGTATGATTATGTTGAAATTACCGATTGTGATGAATCAGTAACAGAGATTGAAATCCCGGACGAGATTGACGGTTTGCCAGTGACAAGTATTGGAGATTATGCATTTTCCACAAACCTTGAAAGCATAACCATACCGGATAGCGTAGCAAGTATAGAGTATTATGCATTTATATATTGTTCCGGTTTGAAAAATATAAAAATTGGTAGTGGTGTGACGAGTATAGAATATGGTGCATTTTGGCGCTGTTCAAGCCTTGCAAGTATATATGTCTCAGAAAAAAATATGAATTATTGCAGTATAGATGGAGTACTGTTCAATAAGGATAAAACAGAACTTATACAATATCCGATAGGAAATGAAAGAACGGAATATAATATTCCTGACAGCGTAACGAGTATAGAAAACGGTGCATTTTTGGAATGTGCAAGCCTTGAAAATATAACGATCCCTGACAGTGTAACGAGTATAGGAAACAGTGCATTTGGGGAATGTACAAGCCTTGCAAGTATAACGATTCCCGACAGTGTGACGAGTATAGGATATGGTGCATTTTGGCGCTGTTCAAGTCTTGCAAGTATATATGTCTCAGAAAAAAATATGAATTATTGCAGTATAGATGGAGTACTGTTCAATAAGGATAAAACAGAACTTATACAATATCCGATAGGAAATGAAAGAACGGAATATAATATTCCTGACAGCGTAACGAGTATAGAAAACGGTGCATTTTTGGAATGTGCAAGCCTTGAAAATATAACGATCCCTGACAGTGTAACGAGTATAGGAAACAGTGCATTTGGGGAATGTACAAGCCTTGAAAGCATAATAATCCCGGACAGCGTGACAAGTATAGGACAAGATGCATTTTACAAATGTACAAGCCTTGAAAGCATAACAATAGAAGACCCAGAATGTGAAATTTATGATGATGCAAGTACAATTTCTAATGTTTATGGCGCGGAATATGAAGCCTATTTCAACGGCACAATCTACGGCTATGAAAATTCAACCGCACAGGC
>JBJEQU010000098.1:0-4406 GCA_051881935.1 Porcipelethomonas sp.
ATATCTGATACTGTCGTTGCAGATGTAGTTTCCTCTGTAGTGGGTTCGGTAGCAGGTTCTGTTGTAATCGGCTCAGTTGCAGGTTCTGTTGTTGGCTCAGTAGAAGGTTCCTGTGAGTCAACAGGTACAGCATATACACCGTAAACCTTAACAATTGCACCGTGAGCACTTGCAAAGAGGTTAGTTACATTTGACATGCTGTCGCCGGTTGCTTCAACGGTAGCTACCATATCTTCATAGTTGAAGTTGTAAACATAATCCTGAGTGCTTGTGCCGTCCTGCATGATATAGTTCCAGCCCATTCCGTCAACGACGCCTATCTTTGATGTCATAAGAACCATTGCCGGATCTGCTGCTGAATCTGCAATGAGAACTATTTTATAATTTGAATTTATATAGTTCTGGAAACCAGGAATGTCTATATTTGCCCATTCACCAGGATTTCCGTTTTCATCCGTTGGAGTTTCACCGTTTTCGCTTCTGAAAAGCTCAACCCAGTCAGAACCTATGCTGATATTGCTCCACGAGAAATCCTGAGCAGAATATACTGGGAGACTGTAATTTGTAACACCGACAGCCTTCATCATTGCTTCCACTACCGGAGCTGAATTTTCATACCATGTATTTGTTTTTCTGTTGATATAGCCGTGCTTTTCACCAGACGGTGTGGAACCCTCAGTATCAACAACATTGTTGTCCCACACAACGCATGGAATGCCGGCACTTTCAGCTTCTGTAAGATAATCGGTTGCCCATGCAACTCTCGAATCAGTATTGCTGAAGTCGGAAGCACTGAACTCACCGATAATAATCGGAACATTCTTCTCATTGATTACAGACTTCATATTGCTGAAGAATTCCTTGATCTCGGCAGTATAATCACCGCCGTATCCGCTCTGTCCGGGATATGTATGGTTACTCATCGTGCTCGTATCCATTGCGAAGAAGTATGGGAGATATGCGTGAACGGAAAGCGCAACATTTCCTGAACCCTCGGGAACATCAATTGACCTTACAGTATTTATGCCGCAGTTTGCGCCGTATCCAGGCAGCATGAGAACACGTTCACTGTTTTCAGAAGAACCCTGTCCTCTTACAGTATCAATAAATACTTTGTTCAGATCATTTACATATTGCCACGACTCAGTATCTCCTCCGCCCCATTCAACTGACGGGTCATATGTCTGACGAGGTTCGTTCATGCCTTCGAAAATAAGATGCTGATCATAGTCCTTGAATTCTTCCGCAATCTGCGACCAGATGTCAGCAAGCTTTTCGGAAGCAGCAGCCTTTGTTGCATCAGTAAACTGACTAACATTAATAAAGTCCTCGTGATGAATATTTAAAATTACAAACATATCATTCTTGTAGGCATAATCAACAGTTTTCTTTACATATGCCATCCATTCAGGGCTGATCTCCCAGTCACCGGATGAATTCTGCTGAATATGTTCGTACCATGTTGTCGGGATTCTTACAGTGTTGAATCCGCCTGCCTTTACCGCATCGAAAAGCTCCTGTGTAGGTTCAGGCTGACCCCACTTTGTAACTGAAAGTTTAGGCGGCGTGGAGTACGTAGCTCCGGTATTGTTGCAGTCAAGAGTATTACCGAGATTCCAGCCCACTGTCATTTCAGATGTGATCTCAAATGCGGTTTTTCCGCTCAGCCCAACAGCAAACACACTATCAAGATCTGTCCCACTGAAGCTTACCCACGACGCAGCACATGCAGCCGAAGTAAGAAGAGCGGCTATTTTCTTTTTTAGGTTCATTTTAGTGATCCTCCTCATAATAATATTTAATGGTCATCTCTTCACACCTAATGATAATATTATACATTAAAAAACAACAAATGTCAAGTGTTTATGTGAATTATTTCATTTTGCGGCATTATTTTATAAAAAATGGTTGACAAGTATAAAAATATGTGTTATCATATGAACAGATATTCATATGAAAGGATGTTTTGATAAATATGGCTGACAAAACTGAATTTCTTCATGTTCATGAGGAAAGTATAAAAAAGGTAAAGGACAGTATTCCAGGCGATGAAACTCTGTATGACCTTGCGGAGCTTTTTAAGGTTTTCGGCGACTCCACAAGAGTAAAGATTCTCTATGCATTGTTTACTTCTGAGCTTTGTGTATATGATATTTCACAGCTTCTTAATGTAAGTCAGACAGCTGTTTCCCATCAGCTAAGAGTTCTTAAAACAAGTAAGCTCGTCAAAAGCCGCAAGGACGGAAAAAATGTATTTTATTCCCTTGCTGATGATCATGTATACAGTATTATAAATATGGGAATCGAACATATTGAAGAATAAGGGGACGATTGTATGAAAAAAGTATTTAAACTCGAAGATCTTGAATGTGCATGCTGCGCTGCAAAAATGGAAGCAGGCATCAGTAAAATTGATGGTGTGGAATCTGCAAATGTAAGCTTTATGACGCAGAAGCTTACGATATGTGCACAAGAGGATATGATGGACGATATTGTAAAGAAGGCTTCAAAAATCATAAGAAAGATTGAGCCGGACTGCCGTATTGTTATGTAAATTTTAAAATACAGAAAGGAGAGGACTATGAGCAGAAAGCAGAAAAAAATTTTATTGAGAATAATTATTGCCGCAGTGCTGTTTGTCTTTTATTTTGTTATGCCCACCCAAAATAAGTATGTAAAGCTTGGTGCGGGACTCATTCCATTTGCTGTTATCGGCTGGGATGTGGTTTTTAAATCCTTTAGAAATATCGCCCACGGACAGATATTTGACGAAAATTTTCTTATGACAATTGCAGCTGTTGGTTCCTTTCTTTCCGGATTTTTCAGCGGAAGCGGTGACTATTCCGAAGGTACTGCGGTAATGCTTTTTTATCAGGTCGGAGAACTTTTCCAGAGCGTTGCAGTAAAAAACTCAAGAAAATCAATAGCGTCACTTATGGATATCCGTCCGGACAGTGCAAATCTTGAGCTTGCTGACGGAAGCGTGAAAACAGTTTCGCCGGAAGATGTCGGGATCGGCAGTATAATAATCGTTAAGCCGGGGGAAAGGATACCCATTGACGGAATAATTGAAAGCGGAAGCACAAGTATTGATACATCCGCAATTACAGGCGAATCTGTTCCCAGAAATTCCGGTGTCGGTGACGAAGTCATAAGCGGATGCGTAAATCTCAGCGGACTTATAAAGGTTCGCACTGAAAAGGAATTCGGGAAATCTACAGTATCAAAGATACTCGAACTCGTTGAAAGTTCCGGCAGCAAAAAATCAAAGGCTGAAAATTTTATAACTAAATTCGCAAAATATTATACTCCGTTTGTGGTTTTTGCAGCAATTGCTTTGGGTATCATACCCTCAATTATCACTGGTGACTGGGTAGTATGGGTGAACAGAGCGCTGATCTTCCTTGTAATTTCCTGTCCCTGCGCTCTTGTCATTTCTGTACCTCTCAGCTTTTTCGGCGGGATCGGAGGAGCCTCAAAATCAGGTATTCTTATAAAGGGCGGAAACTATCTTGAGACTTTGTCAAAGGCTGAAACCATAGTATTTGACAAGACTGGAACGCTTACAAAAGGTACTTTCAAAGTAACTGCAGTTCACCCCGACATAGTATCCGAGGAGGAACTTATAGAATATGCAGCCTACGCAGAATGCTTTTCAACTCATCCTATAGCGCTGTCAATTCTTGAGGAATACTGCGGAGAGATCGACACCTCAAGAGTAACCGATTACTCGGAAATATCCGGTCATGGAATAAAGTGTACTATTGACGGAAAACAGGTCTGCGCTGGCAGCGGCAAACTCATGGATGACATTAATGTAAAATGGCGTCAGTGTCACCATATCGGAACTACGGTACACATTTCCGTTGACGGTGAGTATGCAGGACACATTATTATCTCTGACGAGATAAAGTCTGATTCGGAGCAGGCGGTCAGAATGCTTAAAGCTGAGGGAATCAGGAAGACTGTCATGCTTACTGGTGACAGCAAAGAGGTCGGCGAAGGAATTGCTGCTGCGCTTGGTATTGATAAAGCTTACTGTCAGCTTTTGCCGGACGGCAAGGTTGAGATGGTTGAAAGACTTATCAGTGAGAATAACGGTACAGGTAAGCTTGTGTTTGTAGGTGATGGCATAAACGATGCACCGGTTATTTCGAGAGCAGATATAGGAATTGCAATGGGTGTTTCCGGTTCAGATGCTGCCATCGAAGCGGCGGATATTGTCCTTATGGATGATAAACCGTCAAAAATTGCTCTTGCAATTAAAATTTCAAAGAGAACCCTCAGGATCGCGCACCAGAATATAGTTTTTGCCCTCTCGATAAAAGCGGCTGTACTTATACTGGGTTCTTTAGGTTTTGCAAATATGTGGGCGGCGGTATTTGCCGATGTAGGTGTCTCAGTAT